>SVAO01000007.1 GCA_015059365.1 Bacillota bacterium
CTCATAACCCAAAGGTCGTTGGTTCAAATCCATCCTCCGCAACCATTTGGTTCCGTGGTGTAGCGGTTATCACGTCTGCCTGTCACGCAGAAGATCGCGAGTTCGATTCTCGTCGGAACCGCCATTTGTTTTGGCTTCGTAGCTCAGTCGGTAGAGCAAAGGACTGAAAATCCTTGTGTCACTGGTTCGATTCCAGTCGGAGCCACCATTTTTGTTTTTATGAAAATTTTGCGCTCGTAGCTCAGCTGGATAGAGTGTTTGGCTACGAACCAAAAGGTCAGGGGTTCGAATCCCTTCGAGCGCACCACTGATTATCGGGAAATGGCTCAATTTGGTAGAGCACTTGGTTTGGGACCAAGGGGTTGCAGGTTCAAATCCTGTTTTCCCGACCATTTTGTAATTAGCCCTTGTTTTTCAAGGGTTTTTTCGTATCTGAAAAAATTTTGATCTTGTTTTTGATCTTGTTTCGGGAAAGTTTTGAACCAAAAGCAACCCCTTTGGCCATAAAAAAATATTAAAACTGAGTCATTTTGATACTACTTATTATTTTTTTGAAAATAAACATTGACATTTTTTTGTTACTCTTTTTAAGATAAATAAATAGTTGAAAATAAATATTTCTCGACCGTTTTAAGATTAACCTTTATTTCATAAGGAATTTTAAAATATTACTGGTAATTTTGATTTTGTTTTAGTTTAAAATAACTTCTTGACATAAAAAATGTATAGTTTAACTAATTGCATATAAAAAAGTAAGTCTTTATGTTATAATATAAATGGAGGTAGTTAATATGAATGACAGCAATATTAGCAAAGTTGAAGTGTTAGATTATAATTCTATAAATATACTTGTGCGTGAAGCAACCAATCATGTAATATCTGGATCTCCAATGGCAGATGAATATATTTCAAAGTTATTAGATGCATATAATGCAGCTCTATTATTAGATAGAACTTGGAATAGATATATACAAACCATAAATGATGCTGAAAAAACTGACAAGTTCCAAGAAAGCTTGAAATTATTTGTTTTAAAAACTCTAGATTTTGAAAAGACAAGAAAAAAAATCTGTGAACAAGCTAAATCGTTAGATGATAAAAATATTGGAGATGTAACAAAACTAGTAGAGAAAACATTACAAGCTATGAAAGCAGGAGATAAAACTTTCGTGACAAATGTTCCGAATGTTACTAATAATGAAGTTAGAAGTTCAATATTAGGAACTTTAGAAATTGGCAAATTAGATAATATTTACGAAGAATTATTTGAGTTATATGTTAAAACATGGACTGATGAAGAAAAACAACGAGTAGAACAAATGGATACTAATCAAGTGTTGCTAGAGAATGTTAAACATACCAAAAAGTCTTTTGAACTTGACTATGAGGAAAATCATAGTAGGGTTGTTTCTGGAATTAAACGCTTGCAGTTTAAAAGCGATATTTTAAATAATGTATATTCTGTAATTGCGCAAGCAACAACTGTAACAAAAAATGAATTAAAAAAATTAGATATTGTTCAACAAATGGATTCACATCATAGAATAATATAATATAGGGTAAGACAAAGCACTAGTTGCCAAACTGGTGTTTTTAATTTGGTTTTTATATAATATTAGTTTGTTGCGATTATGCTAAATATTAAAATTTATAATTTGTATCAAAATTAAGTATATAAAAATAAAATTATAGCAAAAAAATTGGCTAATTTTGTAATTTAGTGTATAATATAAGCGATTAATGAATTAAGGACGCTAGTACAGGTCTATAATTAATAGATTTTGTGTTGGCTTTTTTTATATAAAAAAGTAAACACAGCAATCAGATTGTCTAGAGTTATTAGATTACTAATCTATCAATCGCACGTTGAAAGGAGAAGAATAAATAATGACAGAATTAATTTATAAGGAAAAAATTTTCCCTAATAATTCAGCAAATTCATATTTAAGAGATAAAAAATATAATAAAGTATCAACTTGTCCATATTGTGGATTCACTGTAGATGCAATTCAGGAATCGCTACAGTTGTTTAATATAACAGATGGAAAAATAATGGATATTACATATAAGTGCACAAGTTGTGATAAAATTTTTCATGTTTGTTATAAGAAATTAAATAAGGAAGAAAGATTTGAACCGTTTAGTATTTTTCCTAGTTTTAAAGGTAGAAATTTTAGCGAACATATAACAGGTGTATCATCACGATTTGTAAAATTATATAATCAGGCTTATAAAGCTGAATATGATGGTAATTACGAATTAGCGGGTTGTGGCTATAGAAATGCATTAGAAATATTAATAAAAGACTATGCTATAAAAGTTTTGGAAGAATCACCTGAAGAAGTAGTGAAATGTAAACTATATAATGCAATTAAGTTGTATTTACCAGATGTTGATATGGGAAAATGTGCTGATGTAGTAAGAATATTAGGTAATGATAATACGCACTATGAAAGAGATTACGAAAATATTGATTTTCAGGTACTTAAACAATACTTAAATATATTTATTGACATGATAGATGTGAAGATAAAAATTAAAAATCCGCCTGTTAGTAGATAAGTAAATTTATAGGATGTGTTATGGCAGTATATAAATTGTTATTGGATGAATCAGGTAATTTCGATAATCGTAATGAGAGATACATAATTATTGGTGGCGTGTTATTTGATGAAAAAAACCAAGAGAAATTGGAAAAAATTTTTATTCCTTTGCACAAACATGTATGTAATGTATTTGGATGTAAAGAATTACATGGAAGTAAAAATAAAGAATTATATAAATATGTAGCTTCTATAGTTGGAGCTATCGATGAAATATCACCAGTTATTTTTGTTGTTGATAAAAAGAAAAGTTTTATTTTTGATAAATACGATAAAAAAAGTTTTAAGTATAATAAAGCGATAGAACATTTAATAAATAAAATGTTAAATGATGGATTAATAAAACAAAAGGATAAATTATATATAAAAATAGATAAGATAAATTTGAATAAATTAGAGCAACATAATTTACATACATATTTGCCAAATCAATTTGATTTTGTAAAAGAGGTTGTAGAAGAAGACTCAAGGAATAGTATTTGTTTGCAAATAGCTGATTTGATTGTTAATCGTTTTAGTAAAAAAACAAGATGTAAATTAAGTTCGATAGAAGTAAAAATGTTAAATCCAAAAATATATTGTTTTTTAAGTGAAACTATAGATGATTATTTGAAAGAATAAACATTTTCTTTAATAAAGATAAGAATATTCTTTGTTGTGTTATCTAATTTTAAGAAATCTGATTTGACGAAAGTAAAGTAATAAAGATTATATAAAAACACCAGTTATCAAACTGGTGTTTTTGGTCTTGTTTTGGTCTTGTTTCATGTTAATATTAATTAGTTTTATCGAAAAAAACATTGACATTTTAAGGTAAAAACATTGACATTTTTCGTTGAAAAATAAAGTGAAAGTGAGATTTTCGTTGAAAATAAAGGGTTTCTCAAAAATGGCCCAAATACTCTCCTGTTTTCCCGACCATTCGTTATTTTACCCTTATTTTATAAGGGTTTTTTCGTGCTTGAAAAAATTTTGTTCTTGTTTTTGATCTTGTTTCGGGAAAGATTTGAACCTCAAGCCCTTTGCCCCAAAACTAATTTCTGCTATTAGTTTTAATTATTAGTTTTTTTCTTCAATTTACTCATGCTTTATTGAATATTTTTTCAATTTTTGAATAATCTATGTCAAAACTAGTACCATGATCCTTTATGCACCCCGCTTTCTCCCCCTCTCTTACTACACCAATTTTAAAAGTTATTCTCAAAAATCCGTTTTTGAAGTTTTCAATAAAGTGTTCAAAAGATTTAAATGTGTAACAATGATAGTTTATATATTTATAGTAAACTTCATTTTTTATAATTTGTTGTTCAGCGTATACCAAAAATAAAAATTTTATTTTTCTTTCAATTTTTTCTTTTATTAAGTCAAACGACCAACTACAATCTGAGTCAATTAGATTATCTAGTTTATTAAAAATTAATAAAGAAATATTTTTGTTTTTTTCATCTATGTTAAGTTTTCCATATAATGACTTACTTATATAAGTTTTTTTATTATAATAAAATGATAGATTAAATACTTTGTATTTGGGCTGTTTAGAATCTGGATATCCATATAATTGTTGAATTCTTTTAATTTCAAATAAGTAGCTATCCGGAGTAGCGCTAAATAAAGTTATATATCCTTTATTATTATTTAATTTTGTTTTTATTTCGATTTGATTATAGTCTGGTATTTCAAGGGTGTTAGTTTCAATATTCAGCAATTTTTCGAAAGTTATGCCAATTCCACCCGTCCCATGATACAAACTTTTAATCCAGTTTTTTTTAATAATTTTTTCTGTTTTTTCGATTATTTCTTGGAACATGTAAAACCTCCTCATTATTAACATATTTCTTGGAGAGGAGATTTCCTTTGAAAAAGGATAAAATAAAAACTCAAACTATCATAGTTTGAGTTAATGCATAAATATGGTGGAGGATAAGGGATTCGAACCCTTGACCCCTTGCGTGCAAGGCAAGTGCTCTAGCCAGCTGAGCTAATCCCCCAAAACCTGACTGCTCATACAGTGTACCACAATTATGTATTGTTTGTCAATACTTTTGTAAAAAACATTAATTTTTTTTGACGGGGATAGAATAAATGCGTATAAAACTTGAAATTGCATTCACAATATAATAAGGAGGATAGATATGAAAAAAATTATGTTTATATTGTTAGTTGTGATATTAGTAACCGGTTGTGGAGAAATAAGTAATACTCCTACTAAACAGGTAGAGGCTTTTTTGAATAAGTATCAAACGTTAGATCGGGAGGTATTAGATGATTTAGAAAATGTAATTTATCAGGAGGAAAGTTTTTCTGATGAAAATCGTAAAAAATATCGTGAAATTATAAAAAAACAATACAAAAACATGACATACAAAATAAAAGATGAGGAGGTTAATGCTGATGTTGCAATAGTCACTACTGAAATTAGCGTTCTAGATTTTTCTAAACCTTTAGCAGAAGCAAGAGAGTATCAAAAATCACATCCACAGGAATTTTTAGATTTAAATGGTGTATATCAAGAATCTCTTTACTCTAATTATGTAATATCTAAACTAGAGGATGTACAAGAAAAGGTTAAATATACATTGGAAATAAAATTAAGTAAAATAGATGGAAAATGGAAAATTGATGCTATTGATGATGAAACAGAGGATAAAATTTTGGGAATATATCAATATTAGGACATAATTTGTCCTTTTTTTCATATGTTGTTATAGGTGACATATATGAGAAAAATTGTATTTATATTTATTTTATTATGTTTGTTTTGTCCTATAAAAACGATAGCTTTTCAAACTAACGCCACATCAGCTATTTTAATGGATATGGACAGTCAAAAAATCATTTACAGTAAGGACATACATAATAAAAGGAGTGTTGCTTCTATTTCAAAAATAATGACTGCAATTTTAGCTATAGAATCAAATAAATTGGATGATATAATAACAATCGGAGAAGAAATAAAATCTGCGTATGGGTCAGGTATATATATCAAACAGGGTGAGCATATTAGGCTGATTGATTTGTTATATGGTTTAATGTTGAGAAGTGGTAATGATGCGGCGTTAGCAATCGCAAATTATGTAGGTGGGGATGTTTCTAAATTTGTAACCATGATGAATGAAAAAGCAAAAAGTTTAGGTATGCTTAATACAGAATTTAATAATCCTAGTGGATTAGATGAAGATAAAGGAAATTATTCTACAGCGTATGATATGGCTTTGCTAACTAGTTATGCGATGAAAAATAAAATTTACCAACAAGTTGTTTCTACAAAAAGGTATAAGATTAAAACTGATATGAATTATTATGATTGGACTAATAAAAACAAATTTCTTTTCTCGTATAAATATGCAACAGGAGGGAAAACGGGGTTTACCAAAATAGCAAAAAGGACTTTGGTAACCACGGCAAGTAAAGATAATTTTAATTTGGTAGCTGTAACCCTGAATGATGGTAATGACTTTGAAGAACATCAAAACTTATATGAAGAAGCTTTTTCAACAATTACTAACCATGAAATACTAAAAAAGGGGAATATAAATATTCCCGGGGAAACATATTATAAAAATAATACTTTCTTTATAAAAACTAATTTTTCTTATCCAATTTTTAATGGGGATGATAGTTACGTTACAATTAAATATAAATTACATAAGTTTCGAGATTATAATGATGGTGATGTCATAGGAGAAGCAATAGTTTTAATAGATAATGAACAGGTTACTTCTATTCCGATATATATAAGAAAAAATAATATAGTTAAAAATAATAGTTTTTTCAAAAAAATTCTGGATTGGTTTAAAACTATATGGTAAATAAAATATGGTGCTTTTTTATAATTTTAGGAATTATATATTCTTTTTTTACTGGAAATATAGATGTTATAAATAGTGAAGTATTAAAGTGTGCTCAAACAAGTTTTGAGATGGCTGTCAAGATATTTCCAGTGATGGCACTCTGGTTAGGAATTATGAATATAGCAAAGGTTTCTGGTCTGCTAAATAAAATAGCAATATTCCTTTCTCCTGTTCTTACAAAAATATTTCCCGAAATTCCAAAAGGACATGAATCTATAGGATTTATAACTTCGAATCTTATTGCCAATATTTTTGGTTTGGGAAATGCAGCGACACCTTTTGGCCTAAAAGCAATGAAATCTCTGCAGGAACTTAATGAAAAGAAAGATACTGCAAGTAGAAGTATGATTACTTTTTTAGTCATGAATACTAGTGGGTTAACAATTGTTCCAACTACAATAATTTCGTTAAGGATTATGCATGGAAGTGCTAATCCAACTGATATTGTATTTCCCTGCTTCATTGCAAGTTTTATTTCTTTTGTAACATCAATCTTGATAGAGTATATAATAGCAAGAAGGGCAGATAAATGATGAACAATTTATCAAATTATATTATACCTTTTATGGTTTTTCTGATAGTTTTATATGGTATTTTGAAAAAAATTAATGTATATGACGTTTTTGTAGAAGGTTCTAAAGAAAGTTTTGGAATGATCTTGAATTTGTTTCCCTCCTTACTAGCGATGATCTTAGGAGTTAATATATTGATAAAAAGTAATTTGATAAATATAGTTTTAAAGATGTTTAGTTCGATTGTTAATTTTTTTCAAATACCTTTAGAAGTGATACCGATTGCACTAATGCGTCCTATATCAGGTAGTTCTTCATTAGCTATATTAAATAGTATATTTGCAAATTTGGGGCCAGATAGCTTTGCTGCAAAATTGGGTTCTGTTTTACAGGGTTCAACTGATACTACTTTCTATATTTTAACATTATATTTTGGGTCTGTAGGTATAAAAAAAATCAGATATGCATTATGGGCAGGATTATTAGGCGATTTAATAGGGATAATTTCGAGTATTATTATAGTAAAAATATTTTTTTAAGTTGCGTAAACTATTATTTTAATGTATAATTGACCAAGACGAGGTGGTTAATTATGGAACGTTTGCAAAAAGCAATTGCCGGTTTTGGATATTGTTCTAGAAGGAAAGCAGAAAAACTAATTTTAGAAAAAAAAGTTTTTGTAAACGGTGAAATGATAACAGAATTAGGTTATAAAGTTTCTGCTAATGATATAATAACAGTTGAAGGTAAAACGCTAACACAGGAAAAAAAAGAATATATTTTACTTTATAAGCCAAGAGGTGTTGTAACAACAACTAGTGATGAACATAATAGGAAAACAGTTTTGGATTTGTTAGAAACAGAAACACGAGTTTATCCTGTTGGAAGATTAGATTATGATACCAGCGGACTATTAATACTAACTAATGATGGACAATTAGCTAATTTGTTAATGCACCCTAAAAGTCAAGTTGATAAGGTTTACATTACTAAAGTAAAAGGGTTGGTTAATAAGAAAGAAATTTTACAATTAAGAAATGGCGTTACCATTGATGGTTTTAAAACTTCAAAATGCGGTGCAAGAATTATTAGCTATGATAAAAAAACAGACACATCTATTGTAGAATTAACCATTCATGAAGGAAAAAATCATCAGGTAAAAAAAATGATGGCAAGTGTAGGGCACGAAGTAATTAAATTAAAGAGAGAAAGATTGTCGTTTTTAACGCTAAAAGGATTAAAATCAGGGGAATATCGTTATTTAAATATTAAAGAAGTCAAGAAATTATATAATGAAGTACAAAAAAATAAAGACTAATATAATGTCTTTATTTTTTGATTACTCTGAATCAGTAACTACAATAGCACTAGTTGGACATCCCTCAGCCGCATCCATTACATCTTCTTCTAGTTCTTCATCTACAGAATTTTGTTTAGCTTTAGCTAAACCTGTGTCATCTATTTCGAAAACATCATCAGCGATTGCTTGGCAAGCACCACAACCAATACATAAGTCTTGATTAACTTTTACTTTTTTCATTATGTATCCTCCTGTGTATAATTATAAATAAATTAGTGTAAATATGCAAGTAAGTGGTTTAAAAAAACAAAAAAATATGTTATTATTAATATAATATGAGGTGATAAAGATGCCTAGCAGAATGGAAAAATATTATAATAACGATAATAGTCGCCAAAGTAGAACTACTAGAAACACCGAATTATATCGTGATTTATATGAGATGAAAGAATACACCAATGTTGAGGGTATTGCAACTATAGAAAAAAAAGGCGAAATAGACCTTAATAAAATAAAGGAACTATTAAAAGCTCGTGAAGAAATTAAGGAAGATAAAAAACCCGTCATCAGGAGACAAATAACAAAGTTAGAAGAAGAACCAGAAACATTTGAAGAAAAAAATTATGATATTACGGAGGTTCTTAATAAAGCCAAAGATGAATATAATGACGATAATAAAAGCAGGTCATTAAAAAATACTCAATATAATATTTTAAAAAATATTAATGTTAAAGACACTAAGGATGATGATTCTTTAAAAGATTTAATTAACACTATTACTAGTACAAGTGTTTTAAATAAACTTGGAGATCGAGATTTAAGTTTAAATTTATTAGAAGAATTAAAATCTAGCGATAATACTATGATTGGTGCTAAAGGAAGTAATGAGTTTTTAAAATTAGAATCCACAAAAGAAAAAGATAATGATGAAGAAATTGATAAGTCATTTTATACCTCTAGTTTAAATTTTGGAGAAAATGACTTTGAACAATTAAATGATATTAAATCATCACTAAAAAAGAATAATGTGTTAATTACAATTTTAGTATTTTTCTTCTTAGTTGTAGTTATAACCGGTATCTTATTCGTTTTAAACAATTTAAAATAAAAGACCAAAAGATTTAATATTTTTTGGTCTTTGTTCTTATTACCATCAAAAGTATTACACCTAAATTTACGACATATAGAAAAACAGGAATTACATTTAGTGTCATCATATTTGATTGGGTATTACTACTAAATAACCAGTTACATGATATTAATAATATTATAGATACGATTGATGAAATTATATTCAAATTTTTTTCTTTTTTTATTTTGAAGGTGGTTTGAATGTATTTTTTTATAAAATATAAACCAAATACTAGGGTAGTAAAAATATAGAATATCCAACGCAAAGATAATGTGCTTTCAACTCTTTCAATAAATCCTCCTATAGATATACGTTTCAAAACATGAAATTCTGGATATTGATAAAGTTGTGCCAATTCTGGACCTAATACACCAACTATAAAAAATAATGCAGATAAAACAGTAACAAAACTGGCGATATAAGCAACAATAATGCGTTTATTTAATTTCTGTGAATCTATAATATCCTTTTTTGGAATACATAGTAATAAAATGAGTGCAAAAGCTGTATAAGGTACTATTTTTATCGCAGTGCTAGATAAATCACTAAAGTCATGTTCCATAATTGGCATAAAATTGTTTAAGTCAACTTGTCCAATTAGTCCAATTAATGTTAAAAAGAGTAGCATCAACCCAAAAACGAATAGAATAAAAGAAGTTCTTCCTATCGTTGTTAATCCTTGATTTAGTAAATATATAACCGGGATAGAAAAAATAATTATTCCAAATAATGTAGGAGTTTTATGTAAATACTGGCTTGTTATAAAATTGTTTAAATTATTAAAGTATAACATTACACAAAAAGCAATAAGTAACGCAACGATTGTATTAAGTATTTTTCCACCAACTTTGCCAAATAAATGTTCATTTAACTCGGTAAAATTCATTTCTGGGCGATAATTCATTAAATATAAATAAAGAAAAACGGGGATTAGTCCTAAAATTCCAGCAATAATAACTGAAATCCAACCATCTTGTTTTACAGAAATTAACGATATATAAGATATTATACCAATATCTACCGATAAAATTAATTGCCAACATAAACTGAATATTTGCAAAGTAGAAATTTTATTCTTCATTTTTAGCCTCCATTAGAGTTTGTTCGAAAGAACCTTTGCTAGAAAGAGAAATTTTGACTTGCATTTCAATTTCTAAATTAGGGAAAATTTCTTTCTCCCACTTGTTTTTAATTTTCTCCCATTTTTTTAAATTATTTTTGTATATCATATTCCCATATCCTAAGATATCGCTTTGATATTCTTTTTGAACCAATTGAATAGTATCAGTTAACATTTCCTTTAGCGATTTTGAAAACTCATCACCTAGTTGTTCTATTACTGATATTTCTTCTAAGTTTTTTTTACAATTTATTTCTACCAAAGCACCTTCTGCGACTATATCTAATTTAACAATTGGAATGTCTTCGTTAAAATTTATATTAGTTTTAGTTTTAACGTTTGACAGGGTTGCCGCCATATATTCGTTATCACACTTTGATTCTAACAGTACAGTTCCAGCTTTATTATTTAAAATATTAATCGCAATGGTTTCATTAGTGCCAACCCATCCAACGAGTTTATCATCTTTAAATATTCCCATTTTGTCAATTTTAGTTGTAGCACTTGGGGTAGAACTTTCTAATGATGATTGTTCCTTTCCTTCTTCTTCATTTCCCTCAATTTCTATTCCACTTAAAATTGGCTCTATCCCTTGTTTTAATAACTTTGAGACAAATTCACTATATTCAGAAACTATGATTGTTGATTGTTCCGATTGATTTGATTTAATGTTGTTTGCAATACTTTGTGAAGGAAATGATTCTAAAGGTGATAAAGTCTGCAGAATTGTACTTGCTTCGGTATCTTTGCTCAGTACTATATAAAATTCTTTTCTCGACTCTGGATTTCTCATAAGAAAGTCTATTATGTTTATTACACCTTTTTTGGCTACATCTTCGGATATAACTAGTACCTCTAAATGACTGATATATGGGATTTTAGGAATTTTATTATTTAAATCCATGTAAGCTAAACTTATAGAATTTCCCTCTCCTGAGTAAACAACGGAACTAGATTCTTGTTTGTTTGATTCACCTTGGTTTTTTTTAGCATTTGCAATCATATAACTAACTACATATTTATCTTCTTTAAAATCTATAGCTATGCCAGTAGTTATGGCAAGGTCATTTAATTCGTGATAATTCCAACAACCTGTAGTTAGAAATGATATACCAATTAAACCTATAAAAAGTTTAATTTTTTTCATTAGAATCATCTCCTAATCTAATTTTGTTTTTTGGTTTTAAAAATGTAGGGCGTTTTTTTAATAAAGGAGTAGGTGACTTAATAATTCCGTATTTTTGATTTTGCAAATTAAATGGACTAAAAGGTGATAAATAAGATATTCCTAGTTCATTTATTGATGCTAGTCGGGTTATGAATATAAATCCGGCAATTACTATTCCAATAAGTCCTAGCATTGTTGCTGCCAGAATAAAAATAATTCTCCATAATCTAATAGAGTTTATTACATCTACATCGGTAAATAATAAGCCCCCAATAGAAGTTATTGCTACAATAATTACAACAATTGGAGAAACTATTCCAGCAGCAACAGCAGCATCTCCTAAAACTAAAGCTCCAACAATACTTACAGAAGCACCCATTTGTTTTGGCATTCTAAGATCGCATTCTCGAAGAATTTCAAATGTCGTTAACATAATTATGACTTCGATTGCTGTAGGAAATGGAACACCTTGGCGTTGAGTAGCTAAAGATATTAATAATTGACTTGGAATTAGTTTTATATCAAAAGTAGTCAATGCAATATAAAGAGCTGGGGTTAATATAGTTAAAAAAAAGCCTATAAATCGTAATATTCTTGTTGCGGAAACATTTAATGGAAGTTGATAATTATCTTCTGAAGCATGAAAGAAATCAACAAATAAACCAGGTAAAATAAGTACAAAAGGAGAGTTCTCAACAAGAATAACAATTTTTCCATCAAGGAGTGAACTACAAGCCAAATCAGGTCTTTCAGAACTTATCATTCTGGGAAAATCACCGAATTTTGCTCCGGTTAAAAATTCTCTTAAATATCCACTATCTAAAATTCCGTCAATATCGATTTTTTTTAACTTTTTCTTTATACTATTAATTTTTTCTTCTTCAACTACATCACTTAAATAACTAATAGTAACTTTAGTTTTTGTTCGTCTTCCTACGCTTATATCCTGAAACCATAATTTAGGATCTTTAATTCTTTTTCTAATTAATCCAATATTGGCGTTATGATTTTCGGTAAAACTGTCTTTAGGACCGCGTACTATAGCCTCAGTTGTTGCTTCAACGACACCTCGGTCTAACTGCTTTCTTGTTTCTACAACTAGTGCTTGATTAACTCCATCTACAATAATAACCGTGTATCCTGCAGCTAAAAAGTAAAATAAATCTTCATATGTTTCAATTATTTTTAAATTACTATTTATAATTGTATTTTGAAGTTTTTCAAATATTTCGTTAAATAAATTAAAATTTGTTTCCTTTGCGTCACAAGATAACCCTCTAACTAAAAAATCACTAATTTTATCATCGCTACTAACACTTTCTAAATATACATATCCAACTCTTTTTTGTGCTATTTTGATAATTCTAGAAACAATATCACAACTGTTACCTGTAGTTTCATTGATATGCTTAAAAATACTATCAATCTTTTTATCAATTTTTTTCATAAAATCCCTTCTTTGCTACTGTTATTATGGTGTCTTTTTATAAAAAATATGTGTTATAATTAGTACAGGATGTGATTTTATGCCAAAAGTAACAGTAGAGAGATTAGATCATCAAATGCGTGGTATTGGTAAAATTGATGGTAAAATAGTATTTATTCCTAAAACGTTACCTGAAGAGATTATAGATACTGAGATAGTTTTAGAAAAGAAAAAGTTTTTAGAAGGTAAGATTAATAACATTATTGTTAAAAGTAAAGATAGAAAAGAATCGATATGTCCGCATTTTGATTATTGTGGTGGCTGTCAATTGTTACATATTAATTATTTACAGGGCCTAAAATACAAACAAAATAAAGTTTGTGATATTATTTCTAAATATACTAAATTACAAATTTTGATTAACGATATTGTAGTTAGTGAAAACCATTTGTTTTATAGAAATAAAATTACTTTACAAGTAAATAATACCATTGGTTATTTTAAAGAAAAAACTAACACGATTATTCCTATAGATACTTGTTATATTGCTGATAAAAAAATTAATACCATATATAAAATTGTTCAGGATAATATTAGTGTGTCGAATATAAATCAAATAATTATTAAAAGTTCAAATAGAACGGATGAATCGATGGCAATTTTTAAAACAAGTGGTAAAATTGATGAATGTAGTATTATCGAAAATTTAAAAGAGTTAGTTTCCTCTATATATATAAATGATAAATTAATTTTTGGGAAAAATAAGATAACTGAGGAATTATTGGGTAGTAAGTTTTATATATCCCCAACATCTTTTTTTCAAGTGAATACAGAACAAGCTGAAAAACTTTATCAAATTGCAATTGACTATGCCAATATATCAAAGAATGATTTGGTATTAGATTTATATTGTGGAACAGGAACTATTGGTATTTTAGCAAGTAAATATGCCAAAAAAGTCGTAGGGATAGAATTAAATAGAGAAGCTATAAATGATGCAAACTTAAATAAGGAATTAAATAACATTTCGAATATTGAATTTTATGCAGGTGATGTGGGAGAAATTTTAAATAGAAATAATTATAAACCTGATATAGTTATTGTTGATCCTCCAAGGGCAGGTCTTGATTATCTTGCTGTTTCAGAAATTATTAAAATTAAACCAAAGAGATTGGTTTATGTATCATGCGATTTAATGACTTTAGCTCGTGATTTAGAAAGATTATCAGAACACTTTAATATTGATGAGTTAACGCCTGTAGATATGTTCCCACAAACCAGTCATGTGGAAACGGTTGTTGCTTTGTCAAGACGATAGTTTCAAAAAGGTAAATTGAAAATGAAGATTCTTAAAATAAAAGAGTTTTTAAGTTTGATTATACTTTCTTGATAAATGCACAAGAAAGATATATAATTAATGTGTAAGGTTATTAATTGATTTTAAATTTTGTGTAAAATTACACAGTAGGGGAGGAAAAAATGAAAACAAAAGAAGAAATAAGAAATTATGAATCTGAGGTAAAATCTTATTGTCGCAAATATCCAACAACATTTGTAACATCAAAAGGTAGTTATATATATGATGAGGATGGCAACAAATATCTTGACTTTTTGGCTGGTGCTGGAGCACTTAATTATGGCCATAACAATGAAGAAATTAAGAAAAAAATTGTTGATTATGTGTTAAATGATGGCATTATGCATTCTCTAGACATGTATACAGAAGCTAAAGAAGAATTTATAAAAACTTTTAAGGAACTAATTTTAGAACCACGTAAACTTGACTACAAGATACAATTTTGTGGTCCAACAGGAACAAATGCGGTGGAAGCTGCAATGAAATTAGCTAGAAAAAACAAGAAAAGAACTAATATTATTGCCTTCAGCGGTGCTTTTCATGGAATGACTTTAGGAAGTATTGCGGCTACTAGTGATGCTTATAGTAGAAATGGAGCGTATGTTCCGCTAACTAATGTAACACATATGCCTTATCCTGTAGGATGTAATGCAGATTTTGATACACTAAAATATTTAGAAAATGTATTAAATGATGATCATTCAGGGATAGATAAACCAGCTGCGATTATTTTAGAAACAATACAAGCAGAAGGTGGAATAAATGTAGCTCCTGTTGAGTGGCTACAAGGGCTAGAACGTATTTGTAGGGAACATGATATTTTATTGATTGCTGACGAAATTCAAGTTGGAAATTCAAGAACAGGATATTATTTTTCATTTGAACGTGCTGGAATTAACCCAGATATGGTGGTATTATCTAAATCAATTAGTGGTTATGGTTTACCAATGGCAATTTTGTTACTTAAACCAGAATTAGATTTATGGAAACCTGCAGAACATAATGGAACTTTTAGGGGCTGTAATTTATCGTTTGTGGGAGCTACGGCTGGAATAAATTATAATATTGAACATAATTTAAATGATAATGTTAAGGAAAAAGGTAAATTAGTTGAAGAATATATTAAAAATAATATTTTAACGATTAGTAATGATTTAGAACTTAGAGGAATGGGGTTAATTTGGGGAATTGATTTTTCTAAAGCTGGAAATGATGAAATAGTAAAAGAAATAATTCATTATTGTTTCGACCGTGGTTTAATTATCGAAGCTGCAGGAAGAAAAGATTTAGTTTTAAAACTACTTCCTCCTTTGACAATTACAACTGAAGAATTACTACAAGGCTTAGATATTATTAATGAAGCTAGTCATAAAGTGTATAAAAAGGTGAAATAATGAAAAAATTGAATGATTTGTTTGATATTGATTCAGATGTCATTATTCAAGAAATATATGATGATTCACGAAGAATAGTAAATAATGGACTGTTTTTTGCAATTAAAGGTGCAACAGTTGATGGTCATGATTTTATAGATAAAGCAATAAAGAACGGGGCGGTTGCGATTGTCACAGAGAGACAACTTGACAACGTAAAAGTTCCACAAATCGTTGTAAACGACACATCTACTTGTTACAATCAAACACTTAATAAATTTTATGATAAGGTCACTGAAAAACTTCATTTTATCTCGGTGACAGGTACAGATGGAAAGACAACTGTTTCAGAAATAATATATCAATTATTAAATAATTATGTTAAGTGTGGTTATATAGGAACTAGTGGAATTAGATATAATAATTTCACAATGGAAAATGATTATACTACTCCACTTCCAGACGTTCTTTTTAAGGCGTTTAATGAGTTTAATAAAATTGGTTGTAAATATGTAGCAATGGAAACCTCTTCAGAACGATTGGCTACAAAAAAACTAGAAGATATTTTTTATGATATTGCAATTTTTACTAATTTATCCAGGGATCATTTAGATACTCACAAAACAATGGAAAATTACGCTTCTGCTAAGGCCATCAGTTTTAGCCATATAAAAAAAGGCGGTTTAGGAATCGTTAATTATGATGATGAATACAAAAGTTATTTCATAGATGCTACTAATGAAAAAATAATTACATATTCCTTAAATAATAAAAATGCTGATATATATGCAGAAAATATCGATATTAAATTTAATAAATTAGAATTTGATATTGATGGAATTTATGGAAGACATCATATTTGTAGTAACATATCTGGTGAATATAATGTAAAAAATTTAATGTGTGCTATCGCGGCTTTAGTACATGTTGGATGTGATATTAAATCAATAATTGAAAATATTCATAAAATTCAACCTATATCAGCACGTCAAATGCTATTAAAAACTAAGTTAGATTTTAATATAATGGTTGATTATGGGCATACTGCAAATGCAGTTAGAAATTTATTCAAATATCTTAAAACCTTTGTTAAAGGAAGGATAATAGCCGTAGTTGGTGCAGGTGGCTCTAGAGATAAAAGAAGGGCAATAGAGATGGCTAACTTTTGCACAGAAAATTTAGATTATTCATTTTTTACTATTGAAGATGCTAGATATGATGATCCTAAAGAACTTTTGAAAATGATGGTTAGCGAAACAAAAAAACACAACTATGAATTAGAAGTTAATAGGGATTTAGCAATAAAAAAAGCAATAATGTTTGCTAAAAAAGACGATATGATAATAATTCTTGGAAAAGGATTAGAAGCATATCAAATAACCAATGGTAAACTAATTCCAAGGAAGAATGATGCAGAAGTAGCATATCAATATGTAGAAGAGTTATTTTCTGTTTCAGCCAAATAAAAACGTTTTATGAATATAAATCTATTCATAAAACGCTTTTTTATTTTTCGTTAAACAAATCAGGAAGATCATTTTCTAATAATACGTAAGTATCATTATCTTTTAGTCTATCTATAATAGGGAATGCTTCCTTAACATCATTAATGATAAAGATTTTATTCTTGTCATATTTTTTTGACATTAATCCATCATAAATAGGAATTGTTTGTTTTTTACCAACTAGAATTACATAATCTGCACATTCGCCAATATATTGACCAAATTTATTATTTAACTCATATTGTTTATCTTTAAGTTCAATCATTCCAGGGGTAACTACAATTTTTCTTCCGGGCATTAACCCAAGAACGTCTATTGCCATTTTTGAACCAACTGGGTTAGAATTATATGCGTCATCAATAATAGTAACATCTTTATATTTTTTTAGTTCTAGTCTATGTTCTATAGGTTTTATATTATATACTCCATTTTGCATTTGTTCATATGTTAAACCCAAGTCTTTTGCAATTATTAAAGCTGCTAAAATGTTATATATATTAGGTTTTCCAAATAATTTAGTATTAAAGTTAACAACTTTTCCATCGTCTTTAAACTTACAATCAAAGCTTGTTCCGGTATTCGAATATTTAATATTGAAGGCATAACAGTCTCCTTCTTTATTATCTATTCCTATCCATTTAATCCGACAGTTATTTTTAATTTTATAACTGCGTTGTTTAGGGTCATCAATATTTAAAACTCCTAATCCGTCTGCAGGCAAGGATTCAATAAGTTCAAACTTTGTTTTTTGAATGTTTTCTTCAGTTTTGAATGTATCTAAATGTGCAAGTCCTATGTTAGTTATAACCCCGTATTTAGGTTTAATAAAGTCACAAGATTTTTTGATTTCTCCCACTTTACAAGCGGAAATTTCTGGAATAAAAATTTCATCAAATTTACCTAAATAACTATTGATTGTACGCATTAATCCAAGCGGAGTATTAAAATTTCCTGGAGAAGCATACACAATGTACTTTCTGTCTAGTATGTCGTGTAATATATTTTTACTACTTGTTTTACCATAACTACCAGTAACACCTATACTAATTGTATTAAAACTTCTAATCTTTTTTTCTGCTTTATTTTTATAGTAATTATAAGTTATTTTTTCGATCGGTAAGTTTATTACATATGCGATGTAAACTTTAATATATGCTAAGATATTCATTAATACTAATGTAATAAATAGGAAAGCGGTACTCTTATTTAAAACAGTGAAATATAGACAAAAAACAATTACATAAAATAAGAACATTGTAAATAACAATCTTTTAATTCTGAAAGTTATTTTTAGTGGTTTTTTTACTTGCTCTTTCTTTTTTTCTTTATGATTTATAATAAAAATTATAAAATATATTATTAGAAAAATACTATAAGAAATTATATTGTTTTTTATAAACAGAGGAATAATTAATAATATTAATGCAATTAAATCGAACGTGATATAACTTTTATATATGTTTTTAATAGTCCATTTTAGATATCTGTTAGATTCGTTATAAAAACTCTGTTGTAGCATCTGTAATGCCGTTTTTACTTTTGAAATATCATATAAAAAATAGAATAATAATGAAATTAATAAAATTGTCATGTAAGACCTCCTATACTTTTACAATTATAGCATTTATATGTATTTTTTTCAATTATATTGTTTTTATAATATTTATATTTCAATAAAACTAAACCTTTTATTACTATTGCTTTTAAAGATTAAAAAAAGTATAATAATTGGTAAGAAATATAAAATAATAAACCAACAGAGGAGGTATAATATGCCACTATTAGATATTAACTCTAAGGAACAAATCAAAAAGTATAATCAATTTTTGGAAAAAAACAATGCTTTTTTCACCCAAATGATAGAATGGGGAAAGGTAAAAAATGATTGGGAGCAATATGTTGTATATACCTGTGATGATAATAACAATATTGTTATGAGTGCCAATTTTATAGCAAAAAAATTACCATTTTTCAAAAAAATCATGGTATATAGTCCTCGAGGACCAGTTGGTGATGTTAATAATAAAGAAGAGGTTCAAAGATTACTTGATGAACTTTATAAAATTATTGATAAAAAAAGTATTTTTTGTGTAAAATTTGATCCACTAATACCTAAAAGTGATGATTTAATAGAAAAATATAATAAAGATGGCTTTAAAATTAGAAAAAATGCACAGTACAATTCCTTGTTTTATTCCAAATATAATATGTGTGTAAATTTAGAACAAGAAAATCTAGAAGTTCTTCGTTTAACTTTTAATCAAAGTACGCGAAGAAAAATAAAATTGTCAGAAAAAGAAGAATATAAATTTGAAATATCAAATAAAACATCTGATTTGAAAAGGTTTTTTAATTTATATGTAAAAACAAATGAACGAAAGAATTTGAGTGGTAGAAAATTTGAATATTTAGAGTGTATGCTAAATTCTTTAGATCCAAATAATATAAAAATATGTGTTGTTTCCGATAAAGAGGGGAATGATTTAGCAAGTTCTATTTTAATATTTTATAATGATAGGGTTTACTATGCATATGGGGCTACAGATGTGACAAAAAACAGTAAAAATGCAAGTTATTTTATGCACTGGCAAACAATAAAAATGTCATTTGAACAAGGGTATAAAATTTATGATATGGGTGTCGTAAACAATCCTGATGTTACAGATGGAGTTTATTTATTTAAAGAAGGTTTTTGTAGGTCAAGTGGTTTTTTCGAAGCAATTGGGGAAATTGATTTTATAACTAATCATTTTATTTATAATTTGTTTGTATATGTGTTACCTTTATTAAAAAAAGCCCGTAGGATGTTTAATAAATTATTAAAATTAATAAAGTTAAAGTGATTTGATATCTGTCATATTGCTAATTATTTAATTAAAAAATTATAAAAACTATTAATAAAATTTTGTTAATAGTTTTTTTGTTATGTAGTAAATATAGTTATTTTATATGTAGAAAAACAACTATGGGTTGATGACTTTTTATATCAAGCACTTTACTAAAATAAGATTTTATAGTATTATTAATATGGATAATTGAGGTGAGTAAATGAGATTTTGTGAACTTACAGAACAAGAATTTAGAGATTTTTCATCTACACATGAATTGCATTCTTTTTTCCAAACGCCAGAAATGGCTAAGTCTAAACAAGAAGATGGGTGTAACTGTTATTATGTTGGCGTTAAGAAAGACAATAAAATTTTGTGTGCCACATTATTAATAGAATATAAAGGTCGATTGTTTAAAACATTTAGTTCTCCAAGAGGCTATTTAATTGATTTTAGAAATAAAGAATTACTTAATTTTTTTACTAATGGTCTCAAAAAATTTATTAGTAAAAAAGGTGGAACAATATTAAATATAGAACCTAAAATTTTATATAAAGAACGTGACATGAATGGCGATATTGTTGATGGTGGTTTTGATAACAGTGATATATATAATAATTTAATTGATTTAGGATATAAGCATAATGGATTTTATTTAGAATTAGATTTAAAAAAACAAGTTAGATGGGCATATATTCTTGATTTGAAAAACAAGACAGAAGAACAAGTTTTTAATGAATTTAAACCTAATACAAGAAACATTATTAGAAAAGCAATAAAGTATGGTATTTATGTTAGAGAATTAAGCTTAGATGAACTTGATATTTTTAAACAACTAGTTGACAGTAGTGGTGAACTAAAAAATTTCAAGAGTTCTCCGCTTAAGTATTATCAAAAAATGTACAGAACATTTAAACCATTAGATCAAATAAAATTTATGGTAGCAGAACTTGATTTAAATGAGTATTCATTGTGTTTAAATAAAGAATTAGAGGAGTATAACCAAAAAATTTCAAAATTAGGTTCTAAGTCAGATTCTAAAAAAAAGGAATATCAAACTCAAATAGATGTTTTGACACAGCGTTTAGAAGATTTATCTGTTAAAAGAAAAGGTGGAGATAAAGTTATATTAGCTGGTGGAATGTTTATACTTTATGGAAAAGAAATTGCTTATATTTTTAGTGGAACATCTACTAAATTTAGAAATTTTCAGGCCCAATATCTGGTACAATGGGAAATGATAAAACACGGAATTTATAATGGATATAATACTTATGATTTCTATGGAATTAGCGGGGATTTTAGTAAGGATAATAAGCGACATGGTTTGTATGAATTTAAAAAGAGTTTTGGTGGTAATGTTATAGAATATATAGGTGATTTTGATTTAATTATATCACCCTTAAAATATTTCTTAAAAAAATTAATAAGTAGGTTTGGAGGTAAGTAAATGAGAAAAAAATTGAGTATTGTTTGCAATCTATCTTTAATCATGATGTTGCTTATTGTTAGTTTTTTTACAGTCCCTGTAGAGGCTAAGGGGAAGACATTAGGAGATTTAAAAGCCGAATTAGAAAAAAAGATAGCAGAGTATGATAATAATAAAGAGCAACAAGAAGTAACAAATGAGCAAATTAAACAAGCAGAAGAAAGAGTTGCTGAAATTCAACAAATTATTGAAAAAAATCAAATGGATATTATAAAATTAGAAGAAGAAATAATTGCATTGAATGATGAAATTAAGAACAAGGAAGCTGAAATTGAAAACTTAATTAAATTTTATCAAATGTCAGAAGGTTCTAACACTTATTTAGAATATGTCTTTGGGGCCTCTGATTTTACTGATTTAATTTATAGATTTGCAGTGGCAGAACAATTATTAGATTATAATGATAAATTAGTAGAACAATTTAATAAAAACATTGAAGACAATAAGAAAAAAACAGAAGAATTAAATAATCAAGAAGTAAAACTTTCTAATGAACAAAATAATTTAGAAGCAGAATTGTTAAAACTAGGTAGTAGCCTTTCAAAATTTACTGATTTAGCTACTGATATTGAAGAAGAAATTGCTTCTCAAAGAGAGGCTATTAAAATGTATGAAGAACAATATAATTGTAAAGATTCAGATGAGATTTCTGTGTGTACAACAAAGAAACTGCCTGCAGATACATCTTTCTGGAGACCAATTAAAACAGGTCATAAGACTAGTGAATATGGTTATAGAAGTTATAAACTAAATGGTAAAGTAGTTTCAGATTTCCATACTGGAATTGATTTATCTACATCACCTAATAGTAATGTTCCTATTTATGCTTCTGCATCTGGTGTTGTTGTGTCAATAGTAGAAAAAGCAAAATGTGGTGGAAATAAAATTTATATACATCACAACATTAATGGAAAAACATATACAACTAGTTATGTTCATTTAAGGAAGATTTTAGTATCAGTAGGTGATGTCGTTACGAAGGATACACAAATTGCAGTTATGGGAGGTAATCCTAGAATTGAAACTTGGGATGAATGTAGTACTGGAACACACTTGCATTTTGGTGTTAATACGGGCTTGTATTTAAAAGATTATTCAAAATGGAGTTCATTTGTTTCTCACTCTATAAATCCTAGAACTATCGTTAATTTTCCTTCAGGAGGATCATATTTTTACGATAGAACAACAAAATATTAATTACGATAGGGCGTGATTGTTTGAAAAGAAATAATTTTATTAATGGTGCATTTATTGCAACATTAGGAATAGTAGTTTGTAAGATCTTAGGCTTAGTTTATGTAATACCATTATATAAAATTATTGGTTCTCAAGGTGGTGCGTTATATAGTTATGCCTATTCTATATATGCGGTCTTTTTAAATCTTTCAACCGCAGGAATCCCTACAGCTATTTCTAAAATAGTAAGTGAGTATAATGCTTTACATCAAGAAAAATTGCAAAAGAGGGCATTTGATATTGCATCTAAATTGTTAAATATAGTTGGTATATTATCATTTATAATATTGTTTATATTTTCTGATTATTTTGCACATTTGATAATCGGGGGAACAGAAGGTGGAAATTCAGTAGCTGATGTGTCTATCGCAATAAAGATTGTTTCACTGGCTTTGCTTGTTGTTCCTAAATTAAGCATATTAAGAGGTTATTTTCAAGGAAATAAATTTATTACCTATTCAAGTGTTTCTACTGTTATAGAACAACTAGTAAGAGTTTTATTGATTATAGTAGGTAGCTATGTATCTGTTAAGGTTTTTCACTTGCCAATTAACATTGCGGTATACATATCAATTTTAGCAGCTACAATAGGTGCATTGGCGTCATATTTATACTTAAAGTTTAAGATAAAAAGAAACAAACAAGAATTCGAAATTCAAGAAATTAATAATGAACATGTTATTGATAATAAAAAATTATTGAAAAAGATTTTGTTATATGCACTTCCGTTTGTACTTATCAGTCTTTTACGCTCAGCATATAGCGTTGTAGATACATTTACAGTTGTAAAAACACTAACTTCTCTAGGTTATACAACAGATGTTGCTGAAACAACAATAGGGGTTTTTAACACTTGGGGTTCTAAATTGAACATGATTGTGGTATCAATTTCATTGGGGTTAATTACAAGTTTAATTCCGGAAATTACTGGGAGTTATGCCAAGAAAGAATTTAAAAATATTAATTATAAAATTAATCAATCAATAAAAGTTTTACTTTTTACAACTATACCAATGGCTATAGGAATAAGTCTTTTAGCTTCTCCTATATGGACAATATTCTATGGCTATGATGTTGTAAGCGTAAATATATTTTCAATTTATATATTACAGGTTATAATTTATAGTTTGTATATAACTTTGATTAATGCAGTACAAGCAATGAATGAAACAAAAATTAGTTTAGGAGTATTATGTATTAGTTTTCTTTTGAAAGTTGCTCTAAATATTCCTATAATGAGGTTTTTATATTATATAAATATTGATGCATATTACGGACCTGCTGTAACTAATGCAATTGTTGAATTTTTATCTGTTATGATTATTTTAATTGTTTTAAAGAAAAAATATAATTTTAAATATAAAGAATTATTTACGCCATTATTAAAAATAATTGTTTGTCTGACAGTTATGTTAAGTGTACTTTGGGGGTTAAAATATATTTACTATTCTTTTAATGGTATTGTTCAGTCAGTTATAACAATAATCTTATTTACAATTGTTGGTGGTTTAATATACATGTTATTATCATTCAGATTAAAATTGATTAATGATATTTTTGGATCTAATTTTTTTGATAAAATAAGACAAAAGTTTAGTAGAAAAAATAAGAATTAAAAACAATAGTCAAGGAGTTTATATAACTCTTGGCTATTGTTTTGTTAAAAATGTTACCATAATAAAATAATTTGGTATAATTAAATTGGAGGTAAGAATTATGAAAACAGTTGTTATTACAGGAAGTGCACGAGGTTTTGGTTTTGAAATGTTAAAATTATTTAGAGAATATAACTTTAATGTAGTGTTGTGTGATATATCTCAGGAGTTTTTAGATATTTCAGAACAAAAATTAAGGAATATTAAAAGCAAAGGTCAAATTTTATCATGTCAAACCGATATTACAAAAGAAGAAGATGTAAAAAAATTAATTGATGAAACATTGAAGCAATTTAAAACTATTGACATTTGGATTAATAATGCAGGCGTAAATCAACCTAATAAACCGATATGGGAATTAGATAAAAAAACTATTGATAGATTAATTGATATTGATGTTAAAGGAACTGTGTTATGCTCAAAATTGATTATGCCAATTATGATTAAACAAAACGGTGGACAAATTTTAAATGTAGAAGGTCATGGTAGTAATGATGCTAAAATATTAGGATTATCATTATATGGTACTAGTAAAAGAGCAATAACATATTTTACTGAGGCATTAGCATTTGAGTCAGAAAAATTAAATACAAATGTCCTAATAGGAAAAATTACCCCAGGAATTATGATTACTAATTTTATAAATACAGCCTTAGGGGACGGGGAAAAGATAGAATTAGACGAAAAGACTAAAAAAATTTATAATATATTAGGAGATTATCCTGAAACTATCGCCAATTTCATGGTGGAAAAAATAATTAACAATAAAAAGAATAACGTTAAATTTACTTGGTTAACAGGTGGAAGAGCAGCATGGCGTTTTATGACTTCAGCATTTAATAAGAGAAATTTTTTTGAGTAGGGGAACATAATATGCAAAAGGTAAAAACAATATCATTAGTAGTAATACCATTAATTGTTCTTATATTAGTATGTTTTTTATATGCCAAAACACAAGACAAAGTATCAATGGTTTACCAAGCATATGTCAAATTAGACTCACTTATTTTATTTAATTTTGACGATACCAATAACCCATTAATAACTAGCTATAGTTTGGAAGATGAAAATGATTTAAAATTATTTAGTAATATTAATTTTAATGGAATGAGTCTTGAAATGGCTATAGAAGAATATTTGAAGATAGAAAAAAACAATGGAGTAACTTTAAATAATGTTTATATTTGGACTAATTGGGATAATGAAAATTATTTTAACGGTAAGAATTATAAATTAAATATCTTGGATGACAAAACACTAGATAAAGTACCTGAGATTACAAAGCCTAAACTTCTATATAATCATAAATATTACAAAGTGGGAGATAAACATAATTACAATATTGTTATTAAAGAAGATTGGTCTTTAGAATACCATGTTGATGAGTATACAACAACTATTTGTGATGAATATATTGATGATTCTTGTTTTGAGGCAACAATTGATGATGAATATTATAAAGATGCTTCAAATTCACATACATATTCATTAAGTGATGGTATTATAACAATAAAATCTAAAAAGGATAAAGATTACTTTGGTTGGGTGTACTCTTATGATGAGTGTGAAATTATGTATAATGCTTTAAAATGTAATTATTACAATGGTTATCATGAACCTAATCCTGTTTATCGTCATACGGTTTATTATGAATTAAAACAATAAAAAAATACCTTTAAGGTATTTTATTTTTCATCTAAAATGGAAAAGTCATACATAGACTCAAAATCCCAACTCAGTATTTCAGAACGTTTCTCTTCAATTATTCCACGTTCATATGTCCATTCGTTTGAAAGTTCTGCATATTTTAGTTCGCACTCATATGTTATGTCATCGCTTGAACTAGGACCACAAGTGTTTCCTAATTCTTGCCATTTTTCATCCATTATATTGCTTACTGTTTTTTCTTCCTCATCTATTTTTTTAAGTTCATTACGTTGTTTTATAGAAATAGCAGGGTATTGTTCTGTCATAATACGATCATATGCTAAATCAATGTAATCTAACACACTGAAATTTTGTGTGTATCCTTGAGAGTTTCTTTCAGTAAATTTCACATTCCCTAATGTTCCTAAGAATGTCCATTTGTTATCAATCCATTCGTATACATTACTTGAATTATTAATACTTGTAGCTATTGAATTATAAGATGAATAATAGTATGGGTCCTCATCAAAACCTAAGCAAAATTTTCTATAAGTGACGTTTTTATTATTATATAAAGGGACAATAGTGGTTGCAGATGCTTCATGGTTATAATATTTATTTTGTGTAAAAGTAATACAAGCATCGTCGGTTGTTATACCTTGACTTTTTAAGTCAAATATTTGCATATAACCAGAAATGTCACTTCCATATTTATATGGGACAGCCCCATTGTTTTTTTTGTTATATCCCATTGGAGTTACACTATAACTGTCAAATGAAACTTTATAATAAGAGTAACTAGTTGGTATCCAAATTATCTCAATATCAAGTGGGGTAATAGTTGGTGTATGTTCCTGATTAGTATCATTGTTAGTGTTATTTTCCACATTATTATTTTGATTATTATTAGGTTTACTTTCTACTTTATTGTTGTTATTTTGATTGTTACTTGGCTTGCTTTCAACTTTATTTGATATATTTTCCTTTTTATCAGATTCATCTTTAATATTATTAGAATTGTTTTCTTCTTTTGACGGTTCTTTAATATCTGGTGTTTTGTTGTTGGTGTTATCGTTACCTTTTTGTTTATATGTTTCTATTAAATTAGTAATATCTTTTTGGCCGCTAGCTAATTTAATATTTAATGCATTTTTATTGTTTAACTCATTATATAACGTAAAATTTAACTGACGTTCTAAGTCGTTGTAATTAGTTTCAATAAATTCATTAACTTTAATATCTTTTTCACAAAATTCGTTTAAACATTTTGTTTTTATTACAATATTATTTGAATTAAAATATAATATAAATTTAGATTTTGCTTCAAATTCAATTGAATAAGCAATATTTGGTTTTTTATATGTTAAACAAAAAACAACTCCGATTACAATAACGATAAAAAGATATATTACATAGCAAATTTTTACATGTTCTTTAAACCACTTAAACATATATATCACCTCTATAAGTATATGTTATCATTAATTGACTATTTTTTCAATTTTGTTTATGGTTAATTTTTGATATAATAATTATGGTGAATTAATATGAATATAGATATTTATTTAAAAAGTAGAGAAGATTTTAAAAATCAATATAATAGTAATGAGTTAAATAAAGATTTAGGAGATTATATATTTAAGAAGGCTTCTATTTCTAAATTAACTAGAAAAAAACTATTAAAAATTAATATTAAGACTGATTTTGAGATGGATGAATTCGAAAAAAATAATATGATTGACATGATTAGAGCGTATTATGGTAATTCTATAAAAGTTGAATTAATTTATTTGAAAAACATGTATTTTAAAAACATCATTTTGTTTATAATTGGAGTAATTTTACTAATGATAGCGTATTTTTTTGAAAATATTACTGTTTTTTTGTTGCCAGAGATATTTATAATTATAGGATGGCTAGCAATATGGGAAATGGCGTATAACTTTTTGTTTTCTAATAGCAAACATTATATAAGAATCAAAATTTTAAAAAAATTGACAAATTGCTATATTGAAATAGAACAAAAGATATAGATATATGATATAATTAAATTATAGGAGGTAAGTTATGTTATTAGTTATTTTGATTATTGTGCTTTTGGTAGTATTAAGTTCAATTAGGCAAATTAATGAATATGAAAGGGGTATTTTATTTACTTTTGGTAAGTATTCAAAAATGTTAATGCCAGGATGGCGTGTAGTATTGCCTATAATTCAATTTTACAAAAAAGTAGATATTAGAACTAAAGCAGTAGATGTTCCTGAACAAGAAACTATAACTCGTGATAATGTGTCAATTAGAATTAACGCAGTAATTTATTACAAGGTTTTTGATGCTGGCAAAGCTATCATTGAAGTTGAAAATTTTTATTATGCTGTCAGTCAATTGGCTCAAACTACAATGCGAAACATTGTTGGTTCGGTAACTTTAGATCAATTGTTAAGTGACCGTGAAAAAATTTCTGCTGAAATTTGTACAGTTATAGATAAGGCAACAGATGCTTGGGGAATAAAAGTTGAAAATGTTGAATTAAAAGATGTTTCACTACCAGAAGAGATGAAAAGAGTAATTGCTAAAGCTGCAGAAGCAGAACGTGAAAAAGCAGCAGTAATTACGAAAGCAAAAGGAGAAGTAGAAGCAGCTGAAAATTTAGCTAAAGCCGCAAATTTAATGGGAACTACGCCTGGAGCATTACATCTTAGAACACTATCTACATTAAATGATTTGTCATCAGATCAATCAAATACTGTAATTTTTGCAGTTCCAGTAGAAGTACTAAGAGCTTTAGAGGGACTTGGATCTAAAAAAGAACAATAAATTTAAGAAAGAATAAAAAAATCTTTCTTTTTTTTTTAATTTTGTTATAATTATAATAGGTGATAGTATGGCAAATAAAGTAGTTTATAATAATACCGATTATGACATTTTAGATGCCATAACTTTATTGGATAGAAATTATTTAATTTTAATAAATGGCAACAGTTTTGATGACATTAACTATTTAGAAAGCAGTATTATTGATGGTCAAAAAAAATATTTTTTACCTCCTAAAAGTTATGACATTAGTAATTCTAATTATGATTTAAAAAGGTTACAGTTAAGCTTTGTGGTAAGTAGAATTGTAAATATATTAAAATATCAAGTGGAAAATAACTATTCAAGAGATTTAAATGATATAAAGTCAAACTTTGTGGAAATAAAAAAATTTTTGTATAATGATACAACAATACAATCTATTTTAAATAAATATGAAAATTTAAAACCAGATACATTTTTAAATATATTAGAAAAAATAGAAGAATGTTTAAATAAGAAGTTTTTAATTGAGGATAAGAAAGAATATAATTATTTAGAAAGGCCAATAAAAACTGACAATGGTCTAGATTATGAATGGCTTTATGACTTGAATTTAAGTCAATTAAGAGACATTATTGGTTGTAAAAATAGAACTAGTGAAGAATTAATATATATATTAGATGCTTTAGATAAAAAAGAAGAAACATATTTATCTATACAATATTATACTGAACTTGGTAAGATAAAAAAATTAAAATCACAAACTGCAACCGCTGCTTTTGTTGATGTGTTTTTATTGACTGCAATTACAGCTAGTTTTGCTTTATTGTTCTTATTAAGCATATTTTAGTGGGTGATGGTGTGAAGGATTTTTTTAAGGATAAGAAATTAAATTTATTTTTAGTTTATTTTGGTTTAATTTTTTATTTAGAAGTTTTATTTAAAATATACAAGTATAATCAAGTTTTTAATATTGGCTTAATTCACATGATTAGTTTTTCTATATCGATTTCATTTTTATGTACATTATTAACCTCGTTATTTAGTGATAAGGTAAATAAAATTATTTTCTATATTATTTCAACGTTTATAACTATATTGTTTTTAGTTCAGTTTGTTTTTTCTGGATTATTTTCGACACTTTTTAGTTTTGCTTCAATAGGATTAGCAGATCAAGCGGCTGATTTTGTTAGTATAATCGTAGATTTTATTTTAAAACATTTTTTATGGTTTTTGTTATTCTTAGTTCCTGTTTTAGTATTAATCATAATTAATAAAAAAATTAGATTTTCAAAAACAGACAAGAATTCACTAATAATTAATGTTTGTGGACTGTTAGCCTATTACTTGATTTCTTTAATAATTATGCTTCCTGCTAGGGATAAATTATATTCTGCTTATGAATTTTATTTTAAACGTAACGACGCTACTTTAGCAGCAGATAAAGTAGGAGTTCTAACTACTATGAGGTTAGATTTTACTAGATGGTTGACTGGTTTTGAAGAAGAAATTATTATTAATGTTCCCATAAAACAACCTGATGAAACTTTAGAGACTACTCAGTATAATGAAATGGATATTGATTTTAGTACTTTAATGAATTCTGAAAAAACATCAACATTAAAGCAAATGGCAACGTATTTTAATTCGGTTCCAAAGACTAATAAAAACGATTATACGGGTATGTTTAAAGATAAAAACTTAATATTTATTTTAGCAGAAGGATTTAACGAAATTGCTGTAGATAAAGAATTAACACCAACTCTTTATAAACTCACCCATGAAGGCTTTGTTTTTAATAATTTTTATAGTCCGGTATTTTTAAGTACTACAGGTGGAGAATTTCAGGCTATGACGGGATTAATTCCAACTCAGGATATTCTTTCTACCTGGAAGGGGAAAGGAATTGAAACCTTATTTTCGTTGGGGCATGTATTTAATGAATTAGATTATAATGTAGGTGCATATCATAACTGGACATATAGTTATTATTCTAGACAAAACACAATGCCTGCATTAGGATTTGATAATTATTTAGCTTGTCGCAATGGTTTAGAAAAACTTATGAATTGTCAAAAATGGCCTACTAGTGATATTGAACTTATGGCTACTACGTCTAATAGGTATATTTCTAGTGAGGAAAAATTTATGACTTATTATATTACTTTAAGTGGTCATGCAGAATATAATTTTAGTGGAAATTATATTGCTAAAAAGAATCAAAATTTAGTAAGTCATTTAAACTATAGTACGCCAATAAAAGCCTATTTGGCAACCCAAATAGAACTGGATAGGTCTTTAGAACTTTTAATTAATAATTTAGAGGAAGCAGGAATATTAGAAGATACGGTAATTGCTTTAGTAGGAGATCACTATCCCTATACAATAGGTGTTAATGACATAAATCAAATTTCAACTTATAAAAAAGATTCAATCGTAGAAGTAAATCACAGTAATTTTATTCTTTGGAATAGTGATATGGAAACTATAGAAATAAATAAAGTTGGTAGTCAAATTGATGTTTTGCCAACCTTATTAAATTTATTTGGTATTGAATATGATTCAAGGTTGTTAGTTGGTAGAGACATATTAAGTGATTGTGAAGGTTTAGCAATATTTTCAAATCGCAGTTGGGTTAGTGATAGTGGGACTTATTTTGCTAATGAGAAAAAATTTGTTCCTAAAGATAATGTTGAAATACCAGATGGCTACGTTGAATATGTCAATAATGAAATTGCTAACAAATACACTATTAGTAAGTTATTAATTGATAATAATTATTATAAACATATTTTAAAAAAATAAAACTTCACAAACATTTGTGAAGTTATTTATTTGTCAATCTATAAAAATTTATTGAAGGTTTATTGAAGAATCGAAAATTATAATCAGACGTTCCAATACCACTCGATATAAAGAAATCACAATCTCCAAGTTTATAGTATTCATCATAGTATTTTTTAGAATAATCTAATGTTGAAACTGGTCCAAACAATGGAATGTTTATTTGTCCCTTATGAGAATGTCCTGCTAAAATTAAATTAAAGTATGTATGATTTATATTATCAATAAAATCTGGTTCATGCATTATTAGAATTTTATAAATTCCACTTAATTGGTCATCTGAATTTAAGTATTGTTCAATAACTTGATATCTTTCAATTAAACTTTCCTTAGCGTTTGTGTTAGATTTCAGACCTGCAATAAGGATTGGTGAATAATCTTTATTATAAATTAATTCATAATTATCATTTATATTTGTAAATCCTGATTCTTTAATAATACTTTCCCACTCGCTAAAGTTTTCATCATCCTCACCACTAATAGCATATTTGCCTATAGTTGTTTTAATATTATTTAAATTAGTTTTTAATTCGTTAATTTTATTTTCATTTAGGATAGTATCTTTATCAATTAAGTCACCAGTTAATACGACAATATCAGGTTTTAATAAATTTAATTCATTTACCATTTTTTCTAATTCTTTTAAATTTACAGTTCTTCCATAATGAATATCACTAATATGTGCGATTTTAAACCCATGAAAATTGTCTGTAATTATTGTATTTGTAATTTTGTATTCTTTTACCTTAAGACCTTTAGTCGAAATAAAACGGCTGTATAATAACAATCCGCTTATAGATAATATGCAAATAATTATTATTTTAATAAGTGTGTGTTTGTTTTTTTCCTTCTTCATAGTCCCATTCCTATTCTATCTTTATATTAACATATTTCACCTAATAAATAAAGACAAAAAAACTAGATCACATTTGACCTAGTAATAGAAGAAGGATTTGTAATGACATCATAATCCCATTATGTAAAAAGTGTAAGCCTGTAGAAACAAAGATATTATCAGATTTAACTAAGATATATGCGAAGATAAATCCCGGGGTACAATATGGAATTAAATATAACAAATCTGTCCATCCAGAAACACTACTTACTACATGTAACCCTCCAAAGACAAGTCCTGAAATAACAATGAAAACTTTATTGTTTGAAAAAATATTTCTTAATGCTTGTCTGAAAATAAATTCTTCTGTTAATGGTGCTATAATTACTGCAGAAATAAACATATAAATAGGTGCTTGATCAAAGGTATTTCTAACTGCTTCTTCGTTTCCTGCGATTTGTCCGCCATTAATTAATCCAATTAGAATATTAGAACTAGACATAATTATTAAAGCTAATAACCAATATTTAAAATATTTAGAAAAATATTCTTTGTGATTTTTCTTTATATCTATAATAGCTAAATTAATTTTATCTTTTAGAATTGAATAAATAATTGCTAACATAATAATTTCATATGCAAGTAAGTATATAGCTTTTATTACTGTAGGCATAGTAGCAACATTTATACCAAGTAAAACAAGTGGTAAAGCAGCAATTTCATTCATAATAAAATATACACTTACTGCACCAATTCCCAAATAAAATGTTTTAAGATAAGAATTTAAATTATCTTTGTTTTTTAAATGCATATAAAATATTAAAGTAATTAATCCACTCGCAATCACATAGATTATATTTAGGATGATATTCATATTGTTAGTTAAGTTGTTTAAGTCTATATTTAAAACATAAAAAAAATAATTTTTGATAATAAGTAAAAATATAAACAAAATAAATGAACTTCCTAATTTTAAAATAATTTTATTGTTTTTCATTTTATCACCAGTTATATTATAGCAAAATTTTTTCAATATTAACAAAAAAACTATTCAAATTTAGAAATATATGCTATAATCTATGTGTATTCAACGAGAGAGTGGGCAAAACCCACTCTTTAATATAAATAAGGAGGTATTTATGGACTTGATAGAACGAATTAAAGAACTTGTTCTTCCTGTAATAACAGAAGCTGGATATATTCTAGATGAGGTAAAATATGAACAAGAAGGAAGTAGTAAATTTTTAAGGATTGTTATTGATAAAGATGGGTTTATTACCGTAGATGACTGTGTTAAAGTATGCCATGCAGTTAATCCGATTTTAGACAAGGAAGACCCAATTGAAGAAAATTATATTTTAGATGTATGTTCTAAAGAAAAAGGAAGTGATTATGATGGACAGTAAGGCATTTAAAAATGCGATTGATTTATTAGTTAAAGAAAAAGGTATTTCTAAAGATATTATAATAGGTGCGATGGAATTGGCATTAACATCGGCATATAAAAAGAATTACCATTCACTATCTAATGTTAGAGTAGATGTTAATGGTGAATCTGGAGAGGTTCATGTTTATTCATTTAAAACTGTTGTTCCAGATAATTATGAAGAATTAGAGGAATGGGATTTATTAGATGAAGTAGATGAAGAAAATGAAGAGTCTTCAGATGAAGAAAATGGAGAACAAAAAGAACCATTTATTTTTGATGAGAGAATTCATATCCCATTAGAAGAAGCTTTAAAACAAGTTCCTGGCATTACAGTTGGTGAAACTATTGAAGAAGAAGTAACACCAAAAGATTTTGGACGAGTTGCAGCTGCTACAGCTAAACAAGTAGTTATTCAAAAGATTCGTGAAGCAGAACGTAATACCATTATTGAAGAATATAATGATAAGCAAGATGAACTAGTTTCTGGGACAGTAGAGATGGAAGATGTTAGAAATTATTATATTGATTTGGGTAGAACTCAAGGGATTTTACCTAAAACAGAAACTATTCCAGGCGAAACAATTAAAATGGGTTCTAATATTAAAGTATATATTAGTAAAGTAGAAAATAATTCTAAAGGGCCATTAATTTTACTTTCTCGTAATCATTATGGCTTTGTAAAAAGATTATTTGAACTTGAAATACCAGAAATAAATGAGGGAATTATTTTGGTATATAGTGTTGCTCGTGATGCGGGAAATCGTACTAAAATAGCTGTTTACTCAGAAAATTCTAATGTAGATCCTATTGGAGCATGCATTGGTGAAAAAGGTATGAGAATAGCTAACATCTTAAAAGAATTAGGTGGGGAAAAAATTGATATCGTACCTTACGATAAAGATGGTGCTAAATTTATTGAAAATGCTTTAAGTCCAGCTAAAAATTTACATGTTTTTATAACTGATGAAAAGAAACAAGAAGCATTAGTAGTGGTAGATAATGATAATTTATCGTTAGCTATTGGTCGTAAAGGAATTAATGTTCGTTTAGCATCACGTTTAACTCACTATAAAATTGATGTTAAAACTTATGAACAAGCTAGAGAAATGGGAATAAACGTAGTTGAATAAGGAGGTAAATTCATGAAAGCAAAAAAGATACCAATGAGAAGTTGTTGTGTAACTCGTGAAAAATTACCAAAACAAGAATTAGTTCGTGTTGTTAGAACTCCAGAAGGAAGCATTGTAGTAGATACTACTGGAAAGGCTAACGGACGTGGAGCTTATTTAAAAAAAGATATTACTGTATTTGAAAAAGCAGAAAAGAGTAAGATCTTAAATAAACATTTAGAAACAGAAATTCCTAGTTCTATTTTTGAAGAATTAAAGAATTTAGTTAAGTAGGTGTAGTTATGAAAAGAGAAGATTATTTATCTTGGGATGAATTTTTTATGGGGGTAGCAATACTTGCTGCAGAGCGTAGTAAGGATCCATCAACACAAGTAGGGGCGTGTATTGTAAACCAAGATAATAAAATTCTGGCAACCGGTTATAATGGTGCTCCTCGAGGGTATGATGATGATATTTGTATGTGTTGGGATAGAGAAGGTGCTTTTCTTGATACTAAGTATGCATATGTTTGTCATGCAGAGTTAAACGCTATTTTAAATTCTCCTATTCCTGTTTCAGGAAGTAAAATTTATGTTGCGTTATTTCCTTGTAATGAGTGTGCTAAAGCAATTATTCAAGCAGGAATTAAAGAAATAATTTATTTGAGTGATAAATATAAGGATACTGACGGAGTAATTGCATCTAAAAAAATGCTAGACCAATGTGGAGTAACATATCGTAAGTTTGAAAGTAAGAGTAAAAAATTGGTTTTAAAAATATAAGAAAAGAGGTGTATTAGTATGATGAGTGTATCAGAATATGCGATTGATATTAATAAGACAGTTGAAGAAATATTAAAAAAGTGCCATGAATTAAGTATTTCTGTTAACGAGGAAGACGATTTGTTGGATGATGAAGCAATTATTATGTTAGATTCTGCATTCGCAGATAGTAATGACATAGAAGAAGAATTAGACGAAATTGTTGATGAAATTATTGAAAATAAAAAAATAGACGTGGATAATTCAATTGCTAAGCAAAAACTGAAGAAAAAATCTGATGTTGTAAAAAATACTAAGAAAGATTTTGCTGTTCAGAAAAAAGAAATGTATAAGAATAAAGAAAAACTAATGTCTAATAAAAATAAAGGTGATGACAAAATTGTTCTTTATAAAGAAAATATGACGATAGGAGATCTTGCTAATAATTTAGGTGTTAATAGTGCAGAAATAATTAAGAAGTTGTTTAATTTGGGTGTTATGGCAACTATTAATCAATCAATTAGTTTTGAAAATGCCGAAATATTAGTATTAGAATATGGAAAAGAATTAAAACGTGAAGAAACTCAAGATTTAACAAATTTTGAGGCTTATGAAGTAGTAGATAATGAAGACGATTTACAAACACGTCCACCAGTAGTAACTATTATGGGACATGTAGATCATGGTAAAACCACATTGCTTGATACAATTAGAAAAACTGCAGTTGCAGAAGGAGAAGCCGGCGGAATTACTCAAGCAATTAGTGCCTACCAAGTAAAATGTCAAGATAAGTTAATAACATTTATTGATACTCCAGGGCATGCGGCATTTACTGAAATGCGTGCTAGAGGAGCAAGTATTACAGATATTATAATAATTATAGTAGCAGCAGATGACGGTGTAATGCCACAAACTAAAGAAGTAATTGATCATGCTAAAGCAGCAGGAGTACCTATTTTAGTAGCAATTAATAAAATGGATAAACCTGGTGCAAATCCAGAAAAAATAATGACGGAATTAACGGAATATGGATTAACTCCTGAAGAATGGGGCGGAGATACATTATATACTAAAATGTCTGCTAAATCTGGTGAAGGTGTAGAAGAACTTTTAGAAAATATTTTATTGGTTGCAGAAATGCAAAATTATAGAGCAAACCCAAATAGGTATGCAATAGGAACAGTAATTGAATCACGCTTAGATAAACATTTGGGACCTGTTGTAACATTACTAATTCAAAATGGAACACTTCGTTTAGGAGATCCAGTTGTGGTTGGAACTTCATTTGGTAAAGTAAGAACTTTGAAAAATGATAAAGCCGAAGATAAAATTGAAGCTTTACCTAGTCAGCCAGTTGAAATTACAGGTCTTAACGATGTTCCAGTTGCTGGAGATAAATTTATGGCTTTTGAATCAGAAAAAGAAGCTAGAAGTATTGCGGAAGAAAGAAAAAATCAAGCTCGTAAGAAAGAAAATGCTTCGAAAAATGCAGTATCTTTAGATGATTTATTTGCTAAAATTCAAGAAGGAATTAAGGAAATTAATGTTATCGTTAAAGCTGATGTAAATGGTAGTAGTGAAGCAGTAAAAAACACTTTGGAAAAAATTGAAGTAGAGGGTGTTAGAGTAAATGTAATTCGTAGTAGTGTTGGGGCAATTACAGAAAGTGATATCATTTTAGCTAAGGCATCTAATGCCATCATTATAGGATTTAATGTAAGACCTGCTAATAATATTAAAGATTATGCAGAAGAACAAGGCGTAGAAATTAGGTTATATAATATTATTTATAAAGCTGTTGAAGAGATGGAAGCAGCTATGAAAGGTTTATTAGATCCGGTTTATGAAGAAAAAGTTTTAGGTAGTGCAGAAGTTCGTCAATTATTCAAATTTTCTAAAGTTGGAACTATTGCTGGATGTTATGTAGTAGATGGCATTATAAAAAGAGAGTCTAAGGCAAGATTAATCCGTGAAGGGGTAGTAATCTATGATGGTGCCATTGCTTCGGTGCAACGTGAAAAAGATTCTGTTAAAGAAGTAAAAAAAGGATTAGAATGTGGTATTACTATAGAAAATTATTCTGATATTAAAGCAGGAGATATAATTGAGTCTTATGAGATGGTAGAAATTAAAAGATAGTTTACATTTTTGTAAGCTATTTTTTTAATAAATTGTCGTAGTATTAATTCTTCTTATTATTGCAAAAAGATAATATTTATAATATACTATTATCATAGGGAAGAGTGGTATATATGAAGGAAAATAAGGTAAACATAGAATTAATTGTTCCTAGTATAGGTCAAAAGTATGATTTGTTTATTCCTGTTAATAAAACAATAGGTGAAGTAATAAAAATATTAAATAGTACAATAAATGAAATGACTGGTTGTTTTCCAGAAAATAATAAATTATGTATATTAAATGTTAGAGATAATGTGATATACGATACTAAAACTGAAGTAATAAATTCTGGCATTAAGAATGGTTCTTTATTAGCGTTGATATAGGTGATTATATGAGAGTAATAGTTGAAAGTGAAAATAATATTAATCAAACATTATTACCAGAGGTAATCTCAGGTAATTATTGGATACTAGATAATAATGCTAAGAATTTATTAAATGTAATAGAAGAAAACGGACAATGGGTGTTAAAAAGTAATGCCCAAGTTAAAATAGTTGAGAGTCTATTAACTGAAGCGGATTTTAAAGAATCTTTGGTTTTAGAAATTTGTAAAACTTACTATCTAATTAATACATTGACTAAAGAAAAATATATATTACATGCATTACCAACTTGTGAAAATCTTGAAAATTTGATTGTTGACTATAGTAAAGATTCTAATATTTCGATTGGAAAAGACAATAGTTGCGATATTATCATTAATAACAATTTGTTTGCAGCTAAGCAATTAAATTTTGAATTTGTTAAAGAAAATAAATGTATTATATTAAAAAATTTGTCTGATAAAAATAAATTATTTGTAAATGGAAGATTATGTACACAGTCTTATTTAGTTAGTGGAGATATAATTTTTATTGGTGGAATATATATATATTATTTTGGAACTCTAATTTTAATTAGTAATAATAAAGGTGATTTACAATTTAATATTAACAAATTAAAAAGAAGAGAAGTTCGTGAAAATCCAGATGTAGATTATTCTAAATTTGTAGATAAAGAAATAGCTTTTTTTGATAAAAGTAAGTATTTTCAAAGACCTCCTAGATTTAAAAGAAAAATAGAACATAAAGTTTTTGATATTGATCCTCCTACGCAAAAGGAAAAACAGGAAGATATGCCTTTAATATTTACAGTAGCCCCAATGCTTACTATGGGTATGATGAGTATGGTTAGTGGGGTAACTGCTCTTCAAAAAGTATTAAGTGGTGAGAGCACATTAAAAGACCAATTTGGTTCTTTATTGATGTGCGGTTGTATGTTACTTGCAATGATTGTTTTCCCTTTAGCTCAAAGGTTTTATACAAAAAGACAAAAAGTAAAAAAAGAAAAACTTAGAAGAAAAAAATATAAAAAATATATAGATGATAGGCGAGAAGAAATTCAAAAAGAAGTTAATTATCAAAGATCCGTACTTTGTGAAAATCATCTGCCATTAGATAAGGTAAGAGAAGTTATTATTAATAAAACTCATGTATTATGGGAAAGACAATTAGAACATGATGACTTCTTGGATTTAAGGTTAGGAATAGGTATTAAAAATACAGATTTAGAAATTAATTATCCTGAGGAACATTTTACTTTAGAAGAGGATGATTTAAATGAATTAATCACAGCTTTAGTAAAAGGAAATACCAGTATATCTAATGTTCCTATAAACTTAAATTTTAGAGAACATAATAAAGTTGGTATTATAGGTGAGAAAAAAATAGTTAATAACTTTTTAGATGGACTTATGTTGCAAATTATGGCATATCATGGATTTGATATGTTAAGATTAGTCATTTTAACTAATGAACAAAATAAAAAGTATTGGGAAAAATATAGAGGTCTTCCTTATGTATGGAATAATGAAAAAAGTGTAAGGTATTTTGCATCTAACAAAGATGATATAAATAAAATAACTACTTTATTAATGGAAGAATATAATTATCGTAAAGAAGTAAGTAGTGATAATAATGAAAAAGTACAATTTACACCTTATTATTTAGTTTTAACTGACAATGTTTCAGCTGTAAAAAACAATGTATTTATTAGCGAAATACTAACTAGTGGACTTAATTTAGGTTATTCACTTATAATGATAGATGAAAAATTAAATGAAATTCCAAATGAATGTCGTATGTTTGTAAATGTAAATCAAGGAATGAGTGGAATATTTACAAATCAATTGACTGCAGATAATCAATTGACTTTTAACCCTGACTTTGTTAACTTTTCTTTATCAAACTGTATTACAAGCGTTAGTAATATCCCAATGGATATACATAGTGGGAAATTTGTGTTACCAAAGAAGTATGGTTTTTTAGAAATGTTTGATGTTGGTAATGTAAACCAATTAAATATAATTAATAGATGGAAAGAAAACAATATAATAAAGACTTTAGAAGCTCCTGTTGGAATTGATGAACAAGGAGAATTATTTAAACTAGATTTACATGAAAAAGCACATGGCCCTCATGGCCTTGTCGCAGGAATGACAGGTAGTGGTAAATCTGAGTGGATTATAACTTACATTCTTTCAATGGCTATAAATTATAGTCCAGAAGAGGTTCAATTCGTTCTTATAGATTATAAGGGTGGAGGTTTAGCTTTGACATTTGACAACCGAGAAACTGGAGTAAAACTTCCTCATGTTGTAGGAACGCTTACTAACCTAGATGTAGTAGAAATGAAAAGAAGCTTAGCTAGTATTAATAGCGAGTTAAAAAGAAGACAAAGAATGTTTAATGAAGCTCGTGAAAAACTTAATGAAAGCAGTATGAATATCTATAAATATCAGGAATTATATAGAGCTGGCAAGTTGTCTGAACCAATGAGTCATTTGTTTATAATAAGTGATGAATTTGCCGAATTAAAGAGCCAACAACCTGAATTTATGGATGAATTAATTTCAACTGCTCGTATAGGACGTTCATTAGGTGTTCACTTGATTCTAGCTACTCAAAAGCCTAGTGGAGTAGTTGATGATCAAATATGGTCAAACTCAAAATTTAGAGTATGCTTGAAAGTTCAAGATAAATCTGATTCAAATGATATGTTAAAAAGACCTGAAGCTGCAATGCTAAAAGAAACAGGAAGATTTTATCTTCAAGTAGGATATAATGAATTTTTTGCTTTAGGCCAAAGTGCCTATGCGGGGATGCCTTATTATGAAAGTGATAAGAAAGTCACATTAGTGGATTCGACAATAGATTTTGTAAATGAAATTGGTTCAATTATCCAAAAAGGAGATATTAAAAAGGTAAGTACTCAATTTGTTCAAAAGGGTGAAGAACTTTCTAATGTTCTTAATTATATAATAGAAACTTCAAAAACAAAAAACTTAAAAATTTCTCCATTATGGTTAGGTAGTATTCCAGGAACGATATATGTTGATAAATTAAAAGAGAAATATAATTATCAAAAACAAGATTATATTTTAGAACCAATAGTTGGGGAATATGATGAACCGCATAAGCAACATCAAGATTTACTAACTGTACCTATTAGTAAAGAAGGAAACTTCTTGCTTTATGGTACTGGCGGTAGCGGTAAAGAATTATTTTTAACTACGATGTTATATTCATTAATATCAACTTATACTCCGAATGAATTAGGAATATATATATTAGATTTTGGTACAGAAGTTTTAAATAACTTTGTTGAAAGTTCACATGTAGGTGATATAGTTCATTCTGGTGAAGATGAAAAAATAGAAAACTTATTTAAATATATAAAATCAGAAATAGATTTGAGAAGAAAATTGTTTTTACAATATAATGGAAATTATCAAGATTATGTTGCCCAATCAAATGCAAAAATACCTAATATATTAGTCGTTATAAATTCGTTTGAAGTATTTGCGGAATTATATAATGACCAGGCAGAGAAGTTATACGAATTAACTAGAGAATGTAGTAAATTTGGAATTTACTTTGTTCTTACTGCGAGTTCCATTAATGGTGTAAAAAGTAAATTACTACAAACATTTAAAACAATATACTCGTTACAACTTAATAACGAATTTGATTATAGAAGTATTTTTAATAATACCAACGGTATAGTTCCTTCTAAAATATATGGTAGGGGATTATTTAAGAAAGATAGGGTTTTAGAATTCCAAACTGCATTTGCCTTTGAAAAAGAGGAGTTGTATAAGAAGATTTCAGAAGTGTCAATAAAAACATTTATGAATTATAAAACGAAAATAAAACCAATACCTATTTTACCTAAAGAAATAGAGTTTAACCATATTAGTAAAGAAGAGGTTGGATTTGATTTTATCCCTGTTGGTATGGTAAAAAAAGATTTGGAAGTTGCTAGCTTTAAGTTAAAAGATGAATTAAGTTATTTTATCAGTTTTAGAGATTTTGATGAAAACATTTCGTTTATTGATAAGTTTTTGAAAATTCTAGAACAAAGTAATATGAATACTGTTGTATTCGATTCAAAGTATATATATGAAACTAATCCATTTAAAAGAATTAAGTATTTAAATACAGGGTATTCAGAATCTTTACAAACTTTAGATGACTTTATAAGTAAAGTTGAAGAAGTATTAAAAAATAATAAGAATAATATCAGATCTATAAAAGATGTTGGCCAAGTTTTATGTGTTATTATTGGATTTGATAAATTTATAGGCTCATTACCAAAAGAAGATAAAGATAAATTTACTAACATTTTAGCAAAAGTAAAAGACAGCTTAAAAATTCATTTTATATTTATTGATATTCCTGGAGGATTTAAACCATATGAATATGAAGCGTGGTATAAGGCTTCTGTTAATTCTAGTTCTGGTTTATGGATTGGTGATGGATTCGCAGAGCAATCGCTTATAAAACCTTCAAAGATGTCTCAAAGTTATTATGCTGTTATTGGTAATAATTTTGGTTACATTGTAGATAATGGTCAAGTAAAATTTATTAAGATAGTTGAAAAAATCTAGAAAAGGTGGAGTTGCTTGACTTTACCTTTTTCCTTTTTAATAAGGTATATAAATATAGAAAATAATAAATATATGAGTAAAAAATGAATTGTTATATAAATTAAATGTCAAAATACTATATAAATTAATTATAATCTATTGACTTTAATTTAATTTAAATGATATACTCAAACTGGATATAATGGTAAAGGTATCTAACAGAATGTCATACAGTAAGGGAGAGTGAATTTTATGGCAATACATTGCGTGAATCCAAATACAATTGGATCAGAGGCAGAAGAAATATTAACTGTGGTAGAGCAACAAGGTGGAAGGTTTTTAGAAAATTTTGAAAATGTTATTCGTAATTTAGATTCACATTGGAAAGGAACAGATGCTGTTAAAAATTTAGGAGATTTAGCAAGTGTTTATTCAGCATTAACTTTGTTAATTCAAAATGTTGAGTCATTAATTGTAGATCTTAATAATAATGAAGTATTACCACTTCAAAGACATATTTATTATGGTGGTGGAGATTGTGTTATAGGTAATGAATTATCAGAAAGATTTAAATCAAGAGATCCACACATAACAGTTCAAACAGAAGGTACAGAGAGTTGGACAGCACCAGAGATTATTGCAGACGCAGAAACTTTTAAAGAATTTCCAAGTGAATTTAACAGTTTTATAGAAGCATTAACAGGGGCTAAAGAAACATTATTAGCTAATTGGCTAGAAGGAGCTAATAGGGAGGCTGTAGTTACTGCATTTAAAACTTTCGATGAACACGTTCTTGAATTTAAAGAACAATTAAAAACAGTTAAAGAAAATCTAACTATAGTTGCTGATTACAAAAAACAATTATTTTAATAACTATTTAATATAAGAAGTTTTAAATTTTTAATGCAATCTGAAATATTTCTGTTGTGTTAAAACAAATTATAATTAATAAAGGGGCATAAATATTTGGGCCTCTTTTTAATATGTTTGGTTAGATTTTAATTAAAATATATTGACATCATTCTTTTTATAATGGTATCCTTTAAGAGAATAAAATATTTATTAAAATCATTATGGTAGAGGAGCGTGTTTTATGGCAATACATTGTGATAATCCTAATACAATCAGTTCAGAAGCAGAAGAATTGTTTGGCATAGTGAGTGATGGTTGCGGAGGATTTATAGAAGATTTAGAAACTGTTATACACAGTTTAGATTCACATTGGAAAGGAACAGATGCCGTTAAAAATTTGGCTGAATTAGCATCGCTTTATACTGAAATAACAAAAATAATGCAAAATCTTGAAACGACAATTGTGAACCTTAATAATGAAGCTTTTTTGCCACTTCAAAAACACATTGTTGATATTAAAGGAATGTGCACAATTGGTAATGAATTAGAAGGAAAAGTTAAACTAAGGGATTCTTATATAGCTGTTCAAACGGAGGGAACACAGAGTATAACAATGGCAGAAATAGTTAAGGATATAGCCAAATTTGAAGATTTTCCAGAGAGATTTAGTAGTTTGGTAGAAGATTTAAATACCACAAAAGAAAAATTGTTAAAGAATTGGCAAGAAGGACCAAAAAGAGGTGAACTTGTAGAAGCGTTTAATAAATTTGAGAATCAGATAGAAGCTTTTGCAGAGCGTTTAACTGCAGTTAGGGATAATTTGATAGATATTTCAATTTATAAACAACAATTGTTATAAAAACATAAAACAAGATGGTTTAAATACTATCTTGTTTTAAAACGTTAATAATAAAACTATTTTATTTGATATAAAGTTATGTTTTGAGTTTAGATTTGAAACGAAAAAAATATAAAAGTGATTGATAGTTAGTGTTAGTAATGATATAATTTAAATATAGTATAAGATTGTATATACGATGTGATGATTTGATATAAGGAGGAGATTTAGATGGCTATAACAGCGGTAGTAGTATTAATTGTCGTAGCGTATTCAACAACAATAACTGCAGCAATGTATACAGCTACTGCAGATCAGAGAGAAATAAATGCTATAGTGGCTCACCAAAATCAATTGTATGAAGAAATAGATAATACAAAATTAGTAATTGAAGAACTAGAACAAGTGAAAATAAGATTAACTACAGCAATAGAATATTTAATGAATGCAAGGGACACATTTAAAGACGGAGGATGCTCGTATCCAAAGGTTCCATTTAGTACAGACATAAATTTGTGTTTATCAGAATTAAGAACAGCTCGAACTGGGATTGAAACTGAAATTAGTAGATTAAATTCAAACATATCGGATTACTATACAACCATTTATGAAAGACAAAGAAGAATAGATGCAATTAAAGAGGAAATGGCTAGACAAAAAACTGCATCAGAAGCTGCAGCCAAAAGAAATCAAGAATATCGAGGCCGAGGCCTTACTACTACGAGCACGGCAAAAAGTGCAGTCAATGCGGTAAAAAACGCAACTAAGCATAGATAATGATTTATAAGTTATTTACATAAAGACAAAATAGAAAAGAAGTGATTCAATGGTTAATGTAGATGAAGAAAAATTTGTCGCTGCTAGCAGTGATGTTTTTAGTGCTCAATCGATTATTAATGAGTGTATTCTGCGTGTTAAACAAATTGAGATTACAGGTAGTTCTAATTATGAAGATGTAAAGTCAAAAGTTGAATTTTGTGGTATAGAAAAAATTGTTGAACAAATTCAAGATGAGCGAAACTGGTTAAGTCAGTATGACGAAGGTTTTGCTTTAACTTATTTTAACGAGGTGAATGAATCTATACAAATTGCTAGCAATGATTTTTCACAAATGAGAAATCAAATGATAGAAAAGTATGGTGAAGATTTTCAATCGGAAATGACGGAAGAAGAGTCAAAAAAATTGTCTGATTTATATCTGGAAATAGAAGTTTCACAAAGAGAACAAAATTTGGCTATCATTGAAGTATTGGAAAGACAAAATGATTTAACTGATGAATTAAAACAAGAATTAGATAGACGCAAGTTGATAGAAGAAAAATATAAAATAAAAGATCAAATGTCAAGAACGGAACCGGCTAGTGAAGAATATAAAGAATTATATATGCAATATGCTGATTATGATAGAGGTATTATAGAGAACAATCCTAATTTAACAGCAATAGAAAAGGAAATTTTGATTGAACAATATAATAATACTTACGAAAGAACTTTGTTAGAAATAGATTATCAAATAGAATTAGATGATTTAATTGATGATTTAAAAGGATTAGATATTAATGATAAAGACTATCAAGAAAAGTATTATAAAATATCAGCTGAAATAAATCAAAGAAATATAGAATATTATGAGAGCTTGGGAGTTAGTAATTTAAATGAACAACAATTAACAATTTTACAGCAACAAAGAGATTATAAAGAGTTAAATGAATTATATCTTGATGGTGATAAAGATTTAATAAGGCAAAAAAAGGTAGCGATGGGAATTGCAACAGAAGATGAAATAGAATATGAAAATGCTGATTGGTTTGGAAGATTTTCAATTAATGCTAATACAGTATGTGTGACTGCTATAACTAGTTTAGGAGGTATAGGAGAAGCCATTATAGATGGTTCGGTTATGCTTACATTAGGCACAGTAGGATTATTTAATGAAGATGCAGCTAGAGCGACTAAAGATTTTGTAAGTGTTAATTGGTCAAAAGAGGCATATGATGGTTGGGTTGAAACTGGAGAGTTAAATAGTTATTCAGCATATAGTGGCTATCATACTGTAACTGATTTTGCTACAAAAACGTTAGGTTATGCAGGGTTGTCAATGATACCGGGATTAGGTGGTTCTATATTAATGGCTACTGCAGGAGCAGGAAGTACTGCGCAAACAGCTTTTGATAATGGTGCGAGTTTTCAAGAAGCTTATATAGCTTCATCAGTATCAGCAGCACTTGCCTTTGCATCAGATGTTGGGTTGGATAAGTTAAATGCTTCAGGAGCTTCGCTGGGAACTAAAATTATTGGACGAACAGCAATTGGTGCAGGAGAACCATTAATTAATACTGTTGCTGAATATTTAACATTTGGAAATAATAAAGAGGGACAATCATTCCATGAATATGCTAAAGCATCTGGTGCATATTGGAATATAGGCGCTGGGTTTGCAATTTCTAATTTAGCAGGATTAGCTTCGGATTATAAAATTAAGAAAATCAAATCAAGTCAATTGGAGGTTTCACCCTCATCTGAATATGATATGTCAAAATTTAATAATAGTAAGATAACTGGAAAGTACAAAAATGCTAACGAGTTGTATGAAGCCTTTATTAAAGGAAAAAACAAAATGAATATGCAAGAATATGCCCAAGCTATGGATTTCTTCAAAGTTAGAGATAATATTTCTTTAACAAACAAAACTGGTATGGAGTTAGAAAATTTATTCTTTGATGATGATTATATAATCGGAGTACATCGTGTTGGAAAAGGAAACACACAATCTATTTTAGATAATGGACTATATTTAACAGGACATCAGAGTAGCGGTGCATTTACGGGTGATATAGACTTAAATAGAAATATTACTTTTTCTGATGATTATTTTGGATTTGTAAAAGATTTATCTGAAGGTGCTACTTATAAAACTGGTGGATTAGGATATGGAGATGCAGTAATTGTAAAAATACCTAAATCAGATATAAATGATTTTAATAAAATTTTGGATTTTGATGGTACTACATATAAATTGAAACCTGAATATATAGAAGGATATGTTCGTTCGTCTATTGGTGCGGATGGGAAAGTGGTTTTAGGTGATGTAACTTTTTCTAACAAAATGTTTGATAATGTTGTAAATCCTGCAATAAGTGCACTTTCTGCTGGTAATTACAAAGCCAATACGGTATCAGACTTTACGTTTGATTGGAAAAATGTAACGGATTATGTATATAATTTAGCAGCAAATGGTGATGGGGTGTATGACATAGCAAAAAAACTTGCCATATATGGTGATTCATGCAGTAATATTAATACAAAAAGAGCATTTGGCAATTATGCTTTTGAATTTTTAGTATCAAATGGTATGGATTCAAAAACTGCTTCAAACATGATAGGAGACATATATGAGGGAATAAATAATAGTAGAGGATTTACTACTGTAGCTATAGATAAACATGGAATTAAATATAATGTGATTAATGATTTCAATAATGCAAATCAAGCATACGATATTAAGAGTATAGCAGAACAAATTGACAACCTTCCTTTAAGTGTAAAACAAAATATTTCGGACATTAATATATATGATACATTTAATCCTTGGGATTATTATTGGAAGGCTGAATATAATTATGATGGATATTTTGTAAGTGCTGCAACTGGAGGAAATGGTAGTATTAATGTATGGGCTAACGAATTTAAAGATATCTCTACAATTCCACATGAAAGTGCTCATTGTTTTGATGTAAATAGGCGTTATTCAGAATCGCCAGAATATTTAAAGGCAATAAATAATGATAAAAAGATGACTGGTTTGGAATCTGTAACAGATTACGGTAGGAACAATTCATGTGAGGATTTTGCAGAAACGTTTGCTCTTTATCAAGAGGGACATCCATCAGCACTTGCTGATATAAGTAAGTTTCCTAATAGAAGATCATTTATCGAGAGAGTGATGGGATATTCAACGGCAACATTAGATACAGCAGCGTTGAATGATTTAAACATGGTTACCAAAACATTGTCTAATGAGTATGGATATGAAAATTATTTTACAATTCTTAAAAATTATTTGATGACTAGGGATTTATCTTATATTCCACCAATTGGTTCAGTAAGAGATACTATAAATAAAATGGATGCAAATGTAGTTTTAGATTATTATAATATGATAACAGGAGGATAGTTATATGAAAACTCAAAACAAAGAAAATGATATAATTGAGCCTATGACTCAAAGAAAGATAATATCTTTTTCAGAAATTGATGAAAATGGGATTTTTAAGGAGGCTTATGGTTATTTAGAACCAAAACCTAAGAATACCACTGAAGACGAGGAATATTTTAAAAAAAAGATGCAAGAAATTTCTGAAATAATGGAACAAAGAAGAAAAAGATAAAGTTTGTGTTTTTTAATAATTTTTTTGAACAAATAGTTGATTTTATAAAATAATTACAATATAACTGATATTTTTAAGGTTTGATAACAATAGGAAGAGAACGAGAAAAACATAAAAGGAAAGGGATAATATGAACGAAAAATATGAAAAATATTTACCATTAGGTAGTGTTGTATTGTTAAAAGAAGCAAAAAAGAGAGTAATGATTACAGGATATCTTATTCAAAGCCCTCAATTTGGAGAAAAGGTATTTGATTATGTAGGATGTCTATATCCTGAGGGAGTTATATCTCATGATAAAAACTTACTTTTTGATCACAAAGATATTCATCAGATTTTTGCAATAGGCTACTCTGATGATGAGCAAAAAGAATATGCAGAAAAATTAAAGAAAATGACAGGATTAAGTGAATTATAAAAATGAAAACAATATGATGATTAATTCATATTGTTTTATTGTGGAAAAATAATTTGTTTTTAGTAAATACATGAAATTTGTGTTATAATATAAATAGGAGCGTGAGATTATGAGCATCAAAACAGAAAGAATTGGTAGTAATTTAGTAAAGGAAATAAGTTATATTTTAGCGACTGAAATAAAAGATGAAGATATTAAGTTTGTAACAGTTACTGATTGTAAAGTAACTAATGATTTGAGTTTTGCTAAAGTTTATTATACAGTTTTTAATTTAAATAGAAAAAAAGAAACACACGAAGCATTAAAGGGTGCAAGTGGTTATATTAGACATCTTCTTCACGATCGTGTTGACATTCGTCATATTCCAGAGTTGACATTTGTTTATGATGAATCAATTGAATATGGAAAAAAGATAGAGGAAATTATTGAAGATATTCATGAAGATGATAAATAATATTGTCAAAAAATATAGTTTATGATATATTATTAATGTCATTTAGCAATGAAAAATGAATAGTTATTTATTTGGTAATTAGAAAATTAACGGGTGATGAAAGTTAATCTAAAATAAATAATAAAATACACATTTGGAGTTAAAACGAATACTCGCGTTAAGAGTTAAAGAGCATAATCAAGTATTATGAAATAAGGTGGTACCGCGGAATTTCGCCCTTATATCATAGTACTTTTTATTATAGGGAGGATATTATGAGTATAAATAGTTATATTGATCACACAAATCTTAAAGCATATGCGACTAAAGAAGATATTAAAAAATTATGTGAAGAAGCTAAAAAATATCATTTTGAATCAGTTTGTGTTAATCCATGTTATGTTGAACTAGCTAAAGAATTATTGGAAGATTCTCAAGTTAAGGTATGTACAGTAATTGGTTTTCCATTAGGTGCTAATTCAATAGCGGTCAAAGAATATGAAGCAATAGTTGCTCAAGAAAATGGTGCAGATGAGTTTGATATGGTAATAAATATCGGTGCTTTAAAAGATAAAGATTATGATTATATTAAAGAAGAAATAGAAACAGTTAGAGATACTATTAACGGCAAGATATTAAAAGTTATCATTGAAACTTGTTATTTAACTGAAGAAGAAATAATTAAGATGACTGAAATTTGTAATGAAACATTTGTTAATTTTATTAAAACATCCACAGGATTTGGAACCAGTGGTGCAACCGTAGAAGATGTCAAATTAATAAATAAACATAAAAATGAAGTTTTAGAAATAAAAGCTAGTGGTGGAATTTCTGATTATGAGACTGCTATTCAAATGATAGAAGCAGGAGCAACACGAATTGGAACAAGTAATGGTATAAATATTATGAAGGAGGAAAAGTAATGAATATATATGAAGAATTAAAATGGCGAGGACTCGTTCAAGATATTTCTAGTCCTGAATTGATTGATAAATTAAATAATGGAGGACTAACTTTTTATATTGGAACAGATCCAACTGCTGATTCAATGCACATTGGACATTATTCATCATTCTTAATTTCAAGAAGATTAAAAAATGCAGGTCATAATCCAATTCTTTTAGTTGGTGGAGCTACTGGATTAATTGGGGATCCTAAACCAGATTCAGAACGTCCAATGATTTCTAAAGAAGAGGTTGAACACAACTTTAAAGGATTAAAGGCTCAAGCTGAAAAGATTTTTGGGTTTGAAGTTGTTAATAATTTTGATTGGACTAAAGAAATAAACGTAATTGATTTTTTAAGGGATTATGGAAAATATTTTAATATTAATTATATGCTTGCTAAAGATAAGGTAAAATCAAGATTAGAGTCTGGTATTACTTATGCAGAGTTTTCGTATATGATTTTACAAGCATTAGATTTCCTATACTTGTTTGAAAATAGAGATTGTACTTTACAAGTGGCAGGTTCTGATCAATGGGGAAATATAACATCAGGAATTGAACTTATTAGAAAGAAAACAGGTAAAGAAGCATATGGGATGGTTATGCCTTTAGTTGTTGATTCAACTGGTAAGAAGTTTGGAAAAACTGAAGGTAATGCATTATGGTTGGATAAAAACAAAACATCTAGTTATGAGATGTATCAATATTTAGTTAATCTTGAAGATTCAATGATTATTGATTATTTAAAGAAATTAACATTTTTATCTAAAGAAGAAATTGAAAGATTAGAAGTTTGTAATAATGAACACCCCGAACTAAGAGAAGCCCACAAAGCTCTGGCTCGTGAAATTATTACAGATTTGCATGGAGAAGATGAATACAATAAAGCAGTTCAAATAAGTGAAGCACTATTTAATGGTGATGTTAAAAACTTAAGCGTAGAAGACATTCTTGTTGGTTTTAAAGATGTTCCACATTTTGACATTGATAAGGATTGTAATATATTAGATTTATTAGTTAATAATGGAATTTGTACTAGTAAAAGAGAAGCTAGGGAATTTATTAATTCTAAAGCTATATCAATAAATGGTGAAAAAATTACTGATGAAAATGTAGTTATTAATAAAGATTTAGCTTTAGAGGGTAAAATACTAGTTATTAAAAGAGGAAAGAAAAAAAATTATATAGGGTTATATAATTATTAAAATAAAAAAACTATCTAACAATTTTGTTTGTTTTGATAGTTTTTATTTTTTTGTTACAAAAGTCCTTTGAACCTTGAATTAATACTTGTTTGTGAGCTTTAACTGCCTCAAATACTTCAATATTGCTATTAATTCTGATATCCATTTCAAGATTTTGCAAAAATATTTGTTGGCTAATATAAGGAATTTCTGTAGTTGTAGGTCTATTTAATTTTGAAATTAAAGCACCATATTCTATAAAATCATTTCTTAATGTATTTATAAATTGTATATATTGGAAATCAGCAGTTTGTATTGTTGCGTCATAAACATGTTTCCCACTTGTAGTATCTGTTATCATGATAGATATTTTATAATAAATCGAATCGGGAATAATAGTTATTCTAAATCTGTGTTTATCACCTAGAATTATTCCGGTAATAATATCGATGTTTTGTATTGTTTCTATTTCTTTTTTTGAAAACATATAATGCCTCCTTTTGACATGCAGAGACCATATTACTACAAATAATGTTATCTGTCAAATAAAAAACTCTTTTCGAGTGAAAAGAGTTTCCTATCTATTGTAGAATTCAACGATTAATGATTCGTTAATATCAGCGTTTAATTCGCTACGTTCTGGGAATCTAACAAAAGTTCCAGCCATTTTAGCTTCATCATAAGTTATATATTCAACACGTTTTGCTAAAGCTTCTAAAGCAGTTTTGATAACAACTAATTCCTTAGCGTTTTCTTTAACAGCAATAACGTCTCCAACTTTACATCTATATGATGGGATATCAACTTTGCAACCATTAACAGTAATATGTCCATGATTAACTAATTGTCTAGCAGCTCTTCTTGTATTAGCGAAACCAATACGATAAACTAAGTTATCTAAACGGCTTTCTAATAATTTTAAGAAGTTTTCACCATGAACACCTTTTAATTTAGAAGCATCTTCAAATGTTTTTCTAAATTGTTTCTCGTTTAAACCATACATAAATCTAACTTTTTGTTTTTCTTGTAATTGAACACCATAGTTAGATAACTTCTTACCCCTTTTTTGTCCATGTAATCCTGGAGCATAAGGTTTCTTAGCTAATTCTTTTCCATTTTCTAATGTAGAGAAAGCTAAGCGACGAGATTTTCTATAAGTTGAACCAGTATATCTTGCCATAATTTTCTCCTTTCCTTTTTGCTTTGTCAAAAGCATTAAGGCTAACTTGCCAATACATAGGGTGTTTATTTTAATCTTTTCGCTACAGCAGCTTTCCATCATTAAGTTACTAGAACCCACATTTGGTAATAAACACGTTACATATTTCAAATTAGCGCTGCTAACGCATTTGCATCTACCATTATATTATGTTTTTCCTTTATAGTCAATACTAAAATGCCGCATTTGACATGTAAAAGTGTCAAAACTGATAATATATAAAAAAATAATACTAAAAAGTCGAAATTTATGGTATTATTATAATAACGAGGTGATATGATGAATGTACCAATTTTATTAATTATGATTTCAACATTTGTAATTGCTGTTATTTTGATCATTATTACTTTAAATTTAATTCAACAAAGGAAAAACAAACAAATTAAAAATATTATAGATAATCTTGAAATAGAAAAAAATAAAATAAATAGTACACCCATAGCCCCAGAACTTTCTAAAATTGAATCATTTTTAAAAAATGAAAAATTAGAAACTATGTATAAAGACTGGAAAGATAGGTTAGATGATATCAAAAACAAACAAATTCCTAAATTAACAGATATGTTGATTGAAGCAGATTATTCATTATCTCAAATGGATTATAGAAGTGCAATGTATAAGATTGCTAAGTTGGAAATGGAAATTTATAAAGTAAGAACTAATTCGGAGTTTTTACTTAGTGAAATAAAAGATATCACTTCTAGTGAAGAAAGAAATAGAGCAATTATAACTAAATTAAAAGCCACATATCGTGATTTATATCAAAAATTTACTTCTTCACAAATTGAATTTGGTGATGTTGCAACTCCAGTTAACTTACAATTTGAAAACATATCTAAGCGTTTTGAAGTTTTTGAAGAAGCTATGGAAAATAATGAATACACAGAAGTTACTCAAATAATTAAATCTATTGATGAAATGTTAAATCATATGGCAGTATTAATTGAGGAAGTTCCTCCTATTGTTTTAATGGCCACAAATATTTTACCAAAACGAATTAGAGAAATTGAAGAAACTTATAAAGCAATGACTAAAGCAAACTATCCTTTGGATTATTTGAATGTTGAATATAATATCGAAGAAGCGAATAAAAAAATAAATGATATTATGGATCGTGCAAATGTTTTAAACTTGGAAGATAGTTTATTTGAATTAAAAGTTTTATTAGATTATTTTGATGCTTTGTTTGGCGATTTTGAAAAAGAAAAGATTGAAAGACAAAATTATGAAGATACTAATAACAAGTTCAGAATTAAACTTGATAAAATTAATAATCTAGTAATAGAAATATTCGATCAATTAAATGATTTAAAAAGTGTATATAATCTTTCTAAGGAAGATTTAAATTTACTTGTGGAAGTAAGAGAAGAATTAAAAAGATTAAATGCAGATTATAAAGTTTTGCTTGATCATACCGGTAATAACACATTTGCTTTTTCAAAACTTACAAAAGAAGTTGAGAATTTATTTTTAAGGTTGGTAGATATAGAAGATACTTTAGATAATTCTTTAGATGCGATTGGTAGTATGAGAGAAGATGAAGTTAGGGCTCATCAACAATTGGACGAAATTAAATCAATTTTAAAGGATTCTAAATCTCAAATTCGAAATTATAATCTACCTGTTATTCCACAGTCTTATTTTACAGAATTAAGAGAAGCTCAAGCAGCAATTAAAGAGATAGTTCATGAACTTGAGAAAAAACCAATAACAATTTCCACTTTAAATACTCGTGTTGATACAGCTAGGGATTTGGTTTTAAAATTATATACAAAAACTCGTGAAATGATGAAAACTGCGATGTTTGCAGAAATGGCCATTGTGTATGGTAATAGATATCGTAGTGGGGTTGAAGATGTTGATAAGAATTTAGTATATTCAGAAGTCTTATTTTATAAAGGTGAATATAAAAAATCTCTCGAATTAAGTATTAATACCTTGAATCATATTGAACCAGGAATTTATAATAAATTATTAAAGTTATATGGTGATGAAAAATAGTCATTTGACTATTTTTTTGTTAATCAACTAAATTTCAATTAAGTCTTGCAAAATCCTTAATTTAACTATATAATTAATCACGAAAGAAGTGATACTATGGATAAATTAATATTTATAAAATATGGTGAATTAAGTACAAAAAAAGATAATCGTAAAATGTTTGTTAAAATGCTATTAAAAAATATAAAAAATAAATTAGATGGACTAAATTATAAAATTGATTATACAACATCTAGAATGTATATAGAAACAACCAATGATGATTTAGAAGAACTTGTTAAACGTTTGAAGCAAGTTTTTGGAATCCACAGTATAGTTATATGTGAGCGAGTAAATACTAATAAAGAAGAAATAGAAAATAAAATTATTGAAGTAGTTAAAAAATTAAAGTTTGAAACTTTTAAAATAGAAACTAAACGTTCATATAAAGGTTTTCCTATGACTTCACTTGAATTTAGTAAACATATTGGAGGTATTGTTTTAAAAAATATACCATGTAAAGTTGATGTTCATAATCCAGATATCACTATTAATATAGAAATAAGAAGTGAAGGAACATTCATTTATACTAATGAAGTTAATGGTATTGGTGGATATCCGGTTGGAGTTCAAGGTAAAGGAATGTTAATGCTTAGTGGTGGTATTGATTCTCCAGTTGCAGGCTATCTTGCTTTAAAAAGAGGTGTAGATTTAGAGTGTTTGTATTTTGAATCTCCACCACATACCAGTATAGAAACTAAAAATAAAGTTATAAAACTGGCATCTATTATTAATAATTATTCAGGAAATATTAAAGTTCATGTAGTTCCATTTACGAAGTTACAAGAAGAAATTTATAAAAATGTTCCAGATACTTATATTATAACCATAATGCGTAGAATGATGTATCGTATTGCTGAACGTTTAAGTAAAAAACGTAAATGTAAAGTAATAATAAATGGTGAAAGCATAGGTCAAGTTGCTAGTCAGACATTAACTAGCATGGTAGTTATAAATAATGTAACTAACATGCCAGTAATTCGTCCTGTAGCGTGTTTAGATAAACTAGAGATTATTGATTTGTCTTTAAAAATAGGAACATATGAAACTAGTATTTTGCCATTTGAAGATTGTTGTACAATATTTGTACCTCGTCATCCGGTTATAAATCCTGAATTAGATAAATGTATATTATATGAAAATTTATTTGATTATGAAACTTTGATTGATGAATGCATTAATAATATTGAAACGATAAAAAATTTAGAAATAAATAATTACGAAACTTTGTTATAAACCAAAAATTACCAACAAAAAAAACGTATTAAATTTTCTTCTGTACACATTCTATAAGTGTACAGGAGGTGAGTACAATGAATAACAAAAGTAATACAAATAAATTAGTAGTTCCAGGAGCTAAACAAGCTATCGAAAGAATGAAATATGAAATCGCTTCAGAATTCGGTGTTAATTTAGGACCAGATGCTACTTCAAGAGCTAACGGTTCAGTTG
>SVAO01000008.1 GCA_015059365.1 Bacillota bacterium
GGGACAATATTAAATTATATTAGTAAAATTTAAAAGAACTAGCTTCGGCTAGTCCTTTTTTTTTGCTCTTTTTTCCTTATTTTGTTTATTGCTTTTATAACTGATATGCTTATTGTAGTAGTTCTTCGGTACCAATATCAGTAAGCAGAGCTTTACCCCTTTCATCAGGCATACTATATCTTTGATTCAAGTAACGTAATGAAGCAGCAAGTTCTCCGTCTGGTCCTCCATATTGAGCCATCAAATATTTTGCCATTTTTAAATCTTTTTTACGGATGTTGACTGGATATTCTAATTTCTTTTCATAAATCCACATATTGCACCTCTCTATTTCTTTTCCCAAGGCCAAGGATTTTTATTCCATGCCCAAGGGAATGTATTTAGTGAATTACTAGTTAGTAATAATGGACCAAATTTGCTTTCATACTTTTTAGTATATTCCTCTGCTTGAGTACGATATTGATTAAATAATTGAAGTGCCTCTTGGTCATTTGGATATACATCTAAGTATAGATTTAAATCTATCATCGCAAAAGTATATGCATCTACGTAAGTAAGCAACTCTGCTTGTTCATTCATAGGTGTTATTTCATATGGTGTGTTAATTTTATATGAATTATATAACTCAGGAAACATATTACCACGGATGAACCCGTTATATGGATCAAGGACACTATTCTTTTTTACATCTTGATTATATATAGGTTGATTATAGTTATTATTAACATAATTATAGTAGTCTTGAGTTAGTTTATAACTATTCATATTACTCCCCCTTCGTTTTTATTCTATGGAATTAGTAAATTAGTGTATAGGTTATTTAACTAATTTGTTAATTTTTAATAAAAGGTATTGTAAATTTTAAAAAAAATTGTTATAATAAGCCATGTCAGTAATGACATGGCGAGATTGGTGAAGGGGTTAACACGGCGGATTGTGGTTCCGTTATGCAAGGGTTCGAATCCCTTATCTCGCCCCATTCGGAATATTTAGTGAAACTGTGATTCAGTTTCACTTTTTCTTTATTCCAAAAGTGTTTAAGTATTAAGTTTAAATAGCTTATATATGTTGATATGAAAGTTGTATTATAAATGAACTAACAATTGTATTTTTCAAAATACAAATTTTTTCTGCCAATAAGTATGATATAATTATATTAATAATATTCTATTATTTAATCAGAAAAATTTAAACAAATATGGGGGAGATATTAAATGTTAATAAATGAAGTTGAACCAATAAATGAAGCTACAGTTAATTTGTTAGAGGATTCTTCTAATGATATAATAACAATGTTGAACAAAACATTAAGTAGAAATGGAGATGTTTAAATGGATAAGATAGAAGAAGTTAGGAAACAAGTATCTAATTTGTTAAGTCAGGATGATTCAGGACATGCTATGGATCATATAGAGAGGGTTTTAAAATTATCGCTAAAATTTGCCGAAAAAGAAAATGCAAATGTTTTTGTTGTTTCTTTAATTGCTTTATTACATGATGTTGATGATTATAAATTATTTGGAAAAGAAAATGCTGAAAATTTAACTAATGCAAAAAATATTATGAATAAATATAATATTTCTAGTGAGATTCAGGAACAAGTTTTATCCTCTATACACCGTTTAGGTTACAGTAAATCATTAAAAGGAATTAGACCAATCACTATTGAGGGACAAATTGTATCAGATGCAGATATGTGTGATGCAATAGGAGTTAATGGAATTTTAAGAACGTATAAATATAATATGAAACATGGAAAACCATTTTTTGATAAAAGTATTTTCCCTATAGATGATATGAATAACGATAAATATATTAGTAAGTCTTCTGGTAGTAGTGTGTGCCATATGTTTGAAAAACTATTGAAATTAAAAAAAATGATGATGACCGACGCTGGAATTGAAGAAGCACAAGCGAGACATCAAATTATTGTTGATGTATTATATCACTTGTTTGATGAAGAGAATTCCCCAGAATGGAAAGAATATTTAGATAAATTCTTAAAAACAAATTATGGCCAAAATAAAGTTAAGAAAATTAGATAGATTGAAAACATGTAATTATATGAAGGAAACTTTGATTTTAAAGTTTCCTTCTTTTTATGTTTAAATTTAAAAGGAAAGTATATAATTAATTAGATAGGAGTGATCTTATTAAGAATATACGAAAGAAACTCGATGTAGCGGCTAAGTTTTTTTCTTTAGATGAAGCTGAATGGCCTAATATATATAGGTTTTCTGCCATTTTAAAAGAAAAAGTTGATGGTATTTATCTTAAGACTGCAGTGAAAAAAACATTAAAAACATATCCTTGTTATCAGGTTAAGTTAAAAGAAGGATATTATTGGGGATATTTAGAAATAAATGATAAAGAGCCTATTATTGAAGAAAATTATAATATATATGCGAAGTTAGAAAACAATAATGAATATCTTTTCAAAGTTACATATTTTAACAATAGAATAAACTTAGATATAATGCATATTTTAACGGATGGTTTAGGAGCTATATCATTTTTAAAAAGTATAATTTGTAATTACTTAGATTTAAAGTATAAAATAAAAACTAATTATAATAATTTTGTTAAAAAAAATACTTTTGAAGATTGGTATGATAAAAAGAGTGATAAATGTTCTAAATATCAAGAAAAAACAAACAAAGCTTTCATTATTAATGATAAAATAAATATAAAAAAGAATAAAACATATTGTTACATTTTAGATCTATCTAAATTTAAATTAATATGTAAAAATAAAAAAGCTTCAATTACTGAGTATTTATGTGCCCTTCATATTTACACAATTTATCAAACATTATATGATAAATTATCAAAAAAGCATATAGCAATAACTGTTCCAATTGATTTAAGAAGGCATTATATGGTTGAGTCTTTATCTAATTTTTTCACATGCATGAGCATTGATGTCGATGTGTCAAATAAAAAAGATATGTTATTTGAAGAAATATTAAGTCAGGTAAAAAATGAGTTTCACGAAAAAGGAACATTTAATATGATTAAAACTTATTTAACACGTGATGTAACATTAGGTAATAATTTAGTAATTCAATTTTTACCGCTGTTTTTAAAAAAAGCATTCATGAAATACTTTGGAAAAGTAATCAATAAAACTACCAGTACATTATCAAATATAGGACCTATAAAATTAGAAGAAAAGTATAGAAAATATGTGGATAATATTATAGTGTTGGTTAGTACAGGAAGAGTACAAAAAGTTAAATGCACGGTTTGTTCTTATGAAAATAATTTAACAATTACGGTTAACTCAAATCTAATCACAAATAAATATGAACATAAATTTTGCGAGTTGTTAAAAAAACATGTTGGTGAATTTAGAATAGAAAAAGTTAACATAGATTAGCAAATAAATATAAATCTTGAGAAAATTAATATGCGGCCTTTGATTTAAATTGGTAAAAAACAGACTGTCAAGGTAATATTTTTACAAAACAATATAAAATACTACTAAAACATTTATTTTACATTGTAATTGGTATTATTGTCTGAAAGAAAGTAAATTCTTTAGATTTTGTTTATATATTAAAAAGGATAAAATCTACTATTGCGATATATAAATATTGGTGATGACATGAAAGATAAAATATGTGGATATTATCTTGATTCTCAGCAACAAGCTATAGTTTTAGAGGAAAGTAAAAATTTATTGGTAGTAGCGGGAGCAGGTAGTGGAAAAACATTAACGATATTGGGAAAAATTTATTACTTAATTAAATATAAAAGCATTAATCCCGATGAAATTTTGTGTATTTCATTTACTAGGGCGTCTGCAAATAATCTAAAGCAAAAAATAAAAAATGAATTTTATTATGATATGCCTGTATATACTTTTCATAAATTAGCCTTAGAAATAATTAAAGAAAATAATATTCATTATGAAATTGCTGATACGGATTTGTTAGAGAATATAATTAATTATTTTTTCAATAATATTATTTTAAATTATCCTAATCATATGAAAATGGTTTTAAATTATTTTCATATTTATATAATTAACAATATAAAGTTAAGATATTTAAAACTATTGAAAAAAAACTATATAGAAATTCAACTATTAAGTAAGTTAATTGTTACCTTTATCAGACTTTTCAAATGTAACAATTATGAACTAAGTGATTTTAATTTGTTTTTGAAAAAGTCTAGAAGGTTATTTAATTGTTTAAATTATCATCAGGAAAAAACTTTCTTGATTTTAGTTTTAAATATATATTTAATATATCAAAAACATTTAAAAGATAATAATGAATTAGATTTTGATGATATGATAAAAAAGGCAACTGGACTAGTCAATAATGTAGGAATTAAACATAATTATAAGTATATAATTATTGATGAATACCAAGATACTTCATATATTAGATTCTGCCTGATTAAAAATATTATTGATAAGACAGGTTCTAAATTAATGGTTGTAGGTGATGATTTTCAATCAATATATCGTTTTACGGGATGTGATTTATCGTTGTTTGTAGATTTTGAAACTTATTTTTCTGAAACTAAAGCTATGAAAATAGAAACAACTTATCGTAATAGCCAAGAACTTATTAAAGTGGCTGGAGACTTTGTTATGAAAAATAAAAGACAAATAATAAAAAATTTAGTTTCTAATAAGCACTTATATAGACCAATAAAAATAATTTATTATAAGAATATTAAAGATTCATTTTTACAATTGATATTAAAAATATATAAAGAAAATAATAAACCAATAATGATTTTAGGTAGAAATAATAAAGATGTTAATTTAATTTTAAGTGAGCAATTTGAATTAAAAGCTTCAGGAAAGATTATTTATTTAAAAAATAAACACATTGATATTAGATTTTTAACTGCCCATAAAGCTAAAGGCTTGGAAGAAGAAAATGTTATTATGATAAATCTAGAAAATAACCGTTTGGGATTTCCCAATAAGCTTAATGATGACCGAGTATTAAGGTTTGTAAGTAAAAATGATGAAAAATACTTATATGAAGAAGAAAGAAGATTGTTTTATGTCGCTTTAACTCGAACAAAAAACTATGTGTATTTGATGACACAAAAAAATAATTCTTCCATATTTATAGAAGAATTACTAAGAGATTATGGTAATCAAATAGAGGTTATCAAAAATTAATTGTAACTACGTTTATTGATGTCTAAACCTATAAGTTGAAGTTTAATAATAATTTGATTTATTTGACAATCGGTTAGTTCTATATTTTTCAACTCACGTCTGTTCATAACCCACAAATCTTTTATTAAACTAATATTTTTATTTTTTAAATCAGCTAGAGTACTTATATCTAATCCTAAAATTTCAATATCTTGATTTAGAAATTTATTTTTCATATTAATTTTTCAACTTCTTTTATAATATATTCTTTTGTTTGTTCAAATGACATATTTAAAACGATTGCTAATTCGTTATACAGATATGTTTCAGCTAATTTAAAATAGCAATCGTCTTTATCGCCGATTTTTCTTTTGTTATCTAGTCTTTCTTTATTTCTTAAATATGCTGTTTTAATAATTTTGATCAAGCCTTCATGGGTATTGTCATGTATTAAATCACGGTATGCATTTTCGATAAGTTTATTTTGACTATCTATAGTTTTAATATTAGGAATATTATGAATCAATAATTTTACTTGTTCCTTATTAAGTAGTGGTCTAATGTTACCTAGTTTGTTTTCTATAGGAACATTAATTTTTAAAGAGTCATCATTAATTGGAACCATAATATAATAATCTGTATTATTAATTTGATTCTTTTTTATTTCCACAATTTTACATACATCCCTTTTATATACTACATATTCACCTGCTTTAAACATAATATCAAATCCTTTCAAAAAAAGTAGTTATATTAACTGGACTTACGCCATAATATAGCTACTCGTTATAGATAAATTATAACATTTTTAAAAATTTTTAGTAAGAGTTTTTTCTTTTTGACTTATTGCTTCCAAAAATAAATCATTGTTTAATAACTTAACTAAATCGCGATATCTACATGTACATTGAAAAGTTAGATTATTGTTATCATCAAAATCTTCTAAAATTATTTTTCTATTATAAACTATTCTATCATCTGCATATCTAATATGATTGTGTGCAAAAGCATTTCGTAAATGACTGAAGAAATTTTGATTATTATTTATATAATTTCCTTTATCATCTTTTTTAGCAGTACTAAGTTTAGATGTAATATTATTTATTTCTATTATTAATTCATTAATTTTATTTTTTAAATTATTTATCATTGTATCTAAATTAGCAATATTATTAGAAATAATTGCCTTTTTATTATCAGGTGCTTTAGTTAGATTAGTTTGTAATTTTAGTTTATTTGCTTCGGCTTTTGTAAATGCATTATTTGCATTTCTTAAATCGTTGTTTAAAACGGTTAATTTGCTTACTAACCTGTTATATCCAGAATAATCTTGATATATGAAGTTGTTAAGATCAAATTCGCTATAATCTTCAAAATATTTATCATATATAGATTCTTTGTTACTAACAAAATTATTTACACCTAATATAAATAGGTTAGAAAGTTTTTGTTCTTCAATAAAACTATTTATAAATACGAAATTCCACATTGGTAAAAATTCACTATAATATGTATTTGCGTTGATTTCACGTGATATAATTAGTGATAAAAATGAGTTTATATTTTGTATTCCTCTTTCGATAGAACAACCATTATTTATAATTAACCCAGATATAGCTGCCTTTATTATTTCCATTTGTTCTTCCACAGAGAAAGTATAAAAGTTTTTATTTTCTTCTATATGCTTCATTGTTGAACTAATGATTTCATCATCCAAGTGTTGAACGTGAATTTTTATTTTATAATTGCTCATATATTCTGATATATATTTATCTATTTTTTTTCTAAAAGTATGATAAGGCATATTTTGTTGTTTTTTATTTATTAATTTATCTAATAAATCAGAGAAGAAATTATAGAAATTAATCAAATCTTCATATTTTTTATTGATGTCTGTTTCCATACATTCTTCTACTTCATAATAAATTGGAATTAAGTTTGTCATTAAAAAATTTTTTACTTGGTAATCATTTTCTAATTTTTGATAGTTAGTATTATTAATATAAGAAGCAAAAGCAATACAAGTGCCTAAATTTTTATCAGTATATCCTCCAATTCGCTCTAAATTAGTTAATTCATCAAATAAAGAGAATAGTTCAAAAGTCATACTACATTTTAATTTTCTGTCTTCAAACTCATTATTAATAACTATTCTTGATGCATTTTGATCGATATAAAAGTGTCCATGTGCAATAGAATCCCTGATGTTATCAATAATCCAAACACTATCATTTTCTTTACCGGTTAAAATTTCTTCTATTTGCATTTTATCTAACTTAAGTTTTAATCTTTTTTTCTTATAATGAATGCTTAGTTTAGGATTGACAAATTCTCCTTTGAAAACAAAATCATCTAGGATTTTACGAGGAAAATTAGTAGCAATAGTTTTAGTTTTTTTGTTTTTTATCCAAATATCTTCTTTATAAATAATGAATTTAGCAACAATAGATGTTATAAGAAAGTATTTAACGTTTAAATCGTCAAAATCGATCATGTCTTGCTTAATGATACTATCCATTATTTCAAAATAATACTTTGATAATTCAAAATTTTGTTTTTTTAAAGCTAATTGTTCTTCTGTTATCATATAAAAACCCTTCAATGTGATAGATAGTATAGCATAAAGATAAATAATTATCAAATATATTAGTTTGTGATATAATATCCTTATTAAGGAGGAATTTATGGATAATAAGGTTGTATTAATAACAGGAGCATCACGAGGAATAGGAGCAGCAACGGCTAAAGAGTTTGCAAAAAATAATTACAGTGTAGTAATTAATTATAATTCTAGTTATCAAGAAGCTGAAAATTTAAAAAAAGAATTAGAAACAAATTATAAAGTAAAAGTTTTAACAATAAAATGTGATGTTTCAAAAGAAGAAGAAGTAAAGAATATGGTGGAAAAAACTGTTAATGAATTAGGGAATATTGATGTTTTAATTAATAATGCAGGTATAGCTATTGATACATTGTTTGAAGATAAGACCGTAGAAAATTTTAAAAGAATTTTAGATGTTAATTTGATAGGAACCTTTTTGGTAAGTAAATATGTAGGAACGATTATGGTTGAAAATCAAAAAGGAAGTATTATTAATGTATCTTCTAATGCTGCACTTGACGATTATTATCCTATGAGCCTAGATTATGATGCATCTAAAGCAGGGGTTATTTCTTTAACCCACAATTTAGCTTCACAATTTTCTCCGTTTGTTCGAGTTAATGTAGTTGCTCCAGGATGGGTAACAACAGACATGACTAAAGAACTATCCCAAGAATTTATTGATGAAGAAAATAAAAAAATAATGTTGAACCGCTTTGCAAAGCCAGAAGAAATTGCTAAAGTAATTTATTTTTTAGCAAGTGATTCTGCAAGTTATATAAATAATGAGGTAATAAGAATAGATGGAGGATTTAAATGTTAGATGAATTAAAAATTGATGAATCAGTTATAAAACTTTCAAAAGATATGGAACATAAATTACAACCAGTTTTTAAAGAGATTGATGAAGTTTGTGAATATAACAGTTTAAAAGTATTGAACGCATTTCATAAATATCAAATTGCGGAAGTACATTTTAATATGACTACCGGCTATGGTTATGGAGATATTGGTAGGGATACAATAGAGCGTGTATATGCAGATATTTTTCATACAGAAGACAGTTTAGTTCGTGGGCAATTTATCTCTGGAAGTCATGCCTTAACAGTTACATTATTCGCACTTCTTAGACCTAATGACACACTTTTAAGTATCACGGGAAAGCCTTATGATACTTTAGATGAGGTAATTGGTATAGTGCCAAATGACAGTTCATTACAATCTTTTGGAGTAAAATATGAACAAATAGATTTGATTAATGATGATTTTGATTATGAAAGAATCGAAAATAGACTAAAGGAATCTTTTATAAAAGTAATTGAAATTCAACGTTCGAAAGGGTATTCTACAAGAAAAAGCGTTGGTATAGATAAAGTAGAAAAAGTAGTAAAATTGATTAAAAAAATTTCTCCAAATACTATAGTTATGATTGACAATTGCTATTGTGAATTTGTTGGAACTAAGGAACCCACAGAGGTCGGTGCTGACATCGCAGTAGGTTCACTTATAAAAAATTTAGGTGGAGGAATTGCTCCAAATGGTGCTTATGTAGTGGGAAGTGAAAAACTCATTAAATTAGTAGCAGAAAGACTTACTGTTCCAGGAGAGGGAAAAGAAGTAGGTCCTTCAATGGGAATGAATAGACAACTATTACAAGGACTTTTTATGGCCCCAAGTGTAGTTGCAAGCAGTTTAAAAACCGCTGTATTTGCAAGTCTTATGTTAGAGGAATTAGGGTATGAGGTAGAACCTAAGTATAATGACAAACGGGCAGATATAGTTCAAAATATTATATTTAATAACCCACAAAAACTAATTAAATATTGTCAAGGAATTCAAGCAGCATCTCCAGTAGATTCTAATGCTTTGCCTGAACCTTGGGATATGCCTGGATATACAGATCAAGTAATTATGGCTGCAGGTGCTTTTACACAAGGATCTTCAATAGAACTTTCATGTGATGGCCCACTTAGACCTCCATATATTGCTTATATGCAAGGTGGTCTTACTTATGAGTATGGTAAACTAGGTGTTATGAAAGCAATTTCAAATATAAAAGATTAGTAGAAATACTAATTTTTTTTGTAAAATATCAAGTTAATTTGGATAAAAGATGATATAATATAACATAACTTTATTTATATTTAAATCTAGGGGGTGATAATGTGAATCAAAGAATTTGGACGCAAGAACAAGATAATTATATAAAAGAAAATTTTGGGAAAGTGTCATTTAGTGAAATGGAAAATCATATGGGGTGTGCCATTACAACAATTCAAAGGCGAGCAGTATTTTTAGGATTAGATTTTGAAACTAAAAGTTTAAGAAGATGGACTAAAGAGGAAGAGGAATTATTGCGTGAATATTCGAAAAAATATGTTACTAAAACCATTGCTAAAAAATTAGGTAGAAGTTACCTAGCTGTACAAAAGAAGGCGGTTAAACTTGGAATAGAATTACATTCAGAAAGAGATCCTTGGAAAAAATGGATGATAGATTATTTAAAAGATAATATTAACAAAAAGCCAATTGGTGAAATTGAAAATATGTTGGGTCTTAGTTATCGAAGGATACTTACAAAATGCAAGGAATTGGGAATAGAATATAGAGTGGAAACTTGGACACAAGAGGAAATAGAAATCCTAAGAGAATATGCTCCAAGGTGTCATTATACAGAATTAACAAAGATATTACCGAATCGAAGTGTTGGAGCAATATCTGCAAAAGCATATGAATTAGGAATAGAAACAATATCACAACACAAAAAATTAGATGATGCCAGTATAGAATATATTAAAGAAAATTGGGGTAAAATTCCGGCTACACAGATAGCAAGAAACTTAAAAATTAGTATTGGGATGATTAATCGATACAAGAAGGAATTGGAATTACCTAATACAGGTCAACAGAAAAAGTGGACAGAAGAAATCATTGAAAGTCTACGTAAGGATGCTTTAACTAAAGATAGAAAATCATTAGCAAAAAAGTATAACACTTCATGTGAACAAATATCTAAAATTGCATATGAAAATAATATTGTTTTGTTAGATTCGAAAAAAGTATGGGATGATAGTAAGGATGATGAATTAATTCGTTTAGTGAATGAAGGACTAAGTATAGCACAAATATCAGATATTATGGAAATAAAGGCCAATTTAATAAGAACAAGGATAAAACTATTAAAAATTAATTATGTTTCACAAAAAAGAACTTTTAGAAAATGGAGTGAAGAGGAAACTTTGTTGTTATTAGAATTGCTTGGTTCATATTCTACATTTGAAGTTGCAAGAATGTTGAATCGTAGTGAAGAACAAGTATGTGTATATGCTAAAAAATTAGGTTATGAAATAAGTTCTAAGCATCGTAGGTGGACAGAAGAAGAGGAGAGCATGCTTAAGGATTTATGGGGTAATTTATCCATAGAAAAAATAGCTAAAAAATTAAACAGAACAGAGTCCGCTATTATTAATAGAGCCAATGTATTAAATCTTGGTTCACAGTTTTCAAATAATTATGATGGACTTAGAATACAAGAAATTTCAGATATGTTTTTGATTAATAGAATGACCATTTTAAATTCATGGGTGGCACTTGGTTTAAAATTAGATTATAGAAAGATGTCTAATAATCGTGTTTATGCTTTTGTTTCAATAGAAAATCTATATGCGTTTTTAGAACAAAATCAAAATATTTGGGATAGTAGAGTATTAGAAAAAAATATATTAGGTAAAGAACCAGAATGGCTAGTAGAAAAAAGAAAAACAGATAATGAAAGAACTTTTGAAAATTATAATTTATCTAATTTAAATAAACAACAATTATTGAATTCTAAAAAATATTTTTTAGATATAAATGATCAAAATTTTGACACAAAAGAACAAGAAATTGGACCGATTAAGAAAAAAACCAAAATATAGTAAGAAGGTAATATATATGAGAGGTAAAAGGCGAGAATTTACTGATGAGGAAATAAATTATATAATAACAAACTGGGGAAAAGAGTCTCCTCATAGTATGAAGAAAAAACTCGCCTGTACTTGGTATGCGGTGTGTAAAATTGCTGAAGCCAACGGTTTAGAATTACCAACTTCTAATAATTGGACAGAAGAAGAAATTACAACATTAAAAGAATTGGCGGAAATTTATCATTATACTGAGATTGCAAAAATAATGGGTAAGAGTGAAAATGCAATTTATTTAAAAGCAAAACGACTGGGAATTACTTTGATTCAGGATAGAAGAGAATGGACCGAAGATGAAGAAAACTTGCTCGCTGACTTATGGGGGAATAAGTCTATTGAAGCAATCGCAAAAGATATGAAAAGGACTATTTTTTCAATTAAAGTAAAAGCTGTTAGAATGAATTTAGGTCCAATGATTAGAAATAACTATGATTTAATAACAGTGTCAGATATGGAAGACATACTAAACGTTAGTAGAGATAGAATTGTTAATACTTGGGTTAAATTAGGGTTAAAGTTAAAGAAAAAAAGAATAACACAAAATTGTGTAATATATACGATTACTTGGAAAGATTTAATGGAATTTTTAGAAAATAATCAAAATGAGTGGGATTCAAGAAATTTAGAAAAAAATATTTTGGGACTAGAACCAGAATGGTTACAGGAAAAACGTAAAAAAGATATAGAAATTAATCCTATAACTTATAGAAAATGGACAGTTGAAGAAATTGAATTTGCTGAAAATTTATTTAAACAAGGTAAGGATTATAGAGAAATAAGTGTTATAATAAAAAGAAGTGAATGGGCAGTTGCCAATTTATTGAGAAATTTAGGATATAGTTATATGAACCCAAAGTATTGGACAGGAAAAGAATTAAAGTATTTACGTGATAATTATGAAAATATGACATATGCAGAAATTTCTGAAATTTTGGGAAGAACTACGAAAGCTGTATCTGCTAAGGCAGAAGAACTAGGCTATCAAAAAAAATTAGGAAAAGTAAAAACTAAAGGTGGGAATAATCATGTCTAAGAAACTCAGTTTAGAAGAAACATACGATTACTTAATAAAATGGAGAGAACTTAATGATCAAGAAGCCCAAACTATACTTGTAACTTCTAATTTTCCATTGGTTAAATATTTTGCAAAAAAATATTTTAATGTAGGATTAAACTTTGATGAATTGCAGTCGGCTGGAATTGAGGGATTAATTAGAGCTATTAATAAATTTGATTATTTTAATAATGATATAAGACAATTTAGTTCATATATCTCGATGGCGATTGATAATCAAATAAAGATGGAAATAAGAAAATTTAAAAAACACAGCCATGTATTAAGTTTTGATGAACCTATTGGTCATAATAAAGATGGCGATGAAATGACTGTTGAGGATATCATTGGAACAGATTCTGAAGAAATAATAGAAAGCGTCATTTCAGCAATGAAAATAGATATAGTAAGACAATCTTTAAAATGTTTAACCTCTAGGGAAAGAAAAATAATATTATTAAGATTTGGCTTGGATGAACTTCACCGAAAAACACAAAGTGAGGTTGCTGAAATATTTGGATGTTCGAGGTCTCTTATTTCAAAACAAGAAGAACATGCTTTAATGAAAATGAGACATCCTAGAAATACTAGAAAACTTAAGGATTTTATAGATGAATAAATAATTGGCATATTACAAAAAGTAATATGTTTTTTTTGCAAAATTTGTCAACTTTAGCACTCACAGTTGACAAGTGCTAAAAAGTGAGTATAATATTTACTGAGGTGATATTTATGTATAATCAAAATGAAAAAGAAGAGAATATTTTGGAAAAATATGGGCGTAATATCATAGAAGATGTAAAAAAGAATAAGATTGATCCAGTAATTGGTCGTGATGAAGAAATACGAGGTATTACTAGGGTTTTATCTAGAAAAACAAAGAATAATCCAGTTTTAATAGGAGAACCAGGCGTTGGTAAAACAGCGATAGTAGAAGGTCTTGCATTACGTATTGTAAAAGGGGACGTTCCAAATAGTTTAAAAAACAAAATAGTTTGGGAATTAGATATGGCAAGTCTAATTGCAGGAGCTAAGTATCGTGGAGAATTTGAAGAACGTCTTAAAAATGTTTTGAATGAGGTAAAAAAATCGGAAGGTAACATCATCATGTTTATTGATGAAATTCATACTATCGTTGGTAGTGGAGCAACGGAAGGTGCAATGGACACTTCAAACATTTTAAAACCAATGCTAGCTCGTGGAGAAATTCATGTTATAGGAGCCACTACATTAAGTGAGTATCGAAAATATATTGAAAAAGATGGTGCTTTAGAACGCCGTTTTCAAAAAATAAAAGTTAATGAACCAACAGTTGAAGATACTGTTACTATACTTCGTGGCTTAAAAGAAAGGTTTGAAATTCACCATGGTGTTTCTATCCAAGATAAAGCCTTAATTTCTGCTGCAACATTATCAAATCGTTATATTACAGATCGTTTCTTACCAGATAAAGCAATAGATCTTGTTGATGAGGCATGTGCAACAATTAGGGTACAAATGGATTCTGTACCTACGTCTTTAGATGTGTTAACTCGTGAAATTATGAGACTCCAAATTGAAAAAGAAGCGATAAAAAAAGAAAAAGATGAATTATCTAAAAAACGTATGGAAATGATTGATAAATCATTAAAGGAATTAAAAATTAAAGAAAAAGAATTAACAGAATCTTGGAATAAAGAAAAATCTATTAATGATGAAATAAAAAAGAAAAAAAGAGAAATTGAACAAGCTCGTTTTGATTTAGAACAAGCTGAAAATAAATATGATTTAGAAAAAGCAGCAAAACTTCGTCACGGTATTATTCCTAAGTTAGAAAAAGAATTAACAGAATTTAATACTGTGGAAAAAAATAAATTATTAAGTGATACTGTTACAGTAGATGATATTGCGACTGTTATATCTAAATGGACTAATATTCCTGTTGCTAAATTAGTAAGTAGTGAAAAAGAAAAATTATTAAATTTAAAAGATAATTTAGGGAAAAGAGTAATGGGACAAGATGAAGCATTACAACTAGTAAGTGATGCAATAATAAAATCACGTAGTGGTATTAAAGATCCAAATCGTCCTATTGGTTCATTTATATTTTTGGGTCCTACTGGTGTAGGTAAAACTGAGGTTGCTCGCTCACTTGCTTATGAATTATTCGATGATGAGCGACATATGATCAGAATAGATATGAGTGAATATATGGAAAAATTCTCTGTATCTCGTTTAATAGGTGCTCCTCCAGGATATATAGGATATGAAGAAGGGGGACAATTAACTGAGGCAGTAAGAAGAAATCCTTATAGTATAGTTTTATTTGATGAAATAGAAAAAGCTCATCCGGAAGTTTTAAACTTGTTACTACAAATTCTTGATGATGGAAGAGTAACTGATTCAAATGGACGTACTGTTGATTTTAAAAACACAATCATTATCATGACTTCTAATTTAGGTAGTGAGTATATTTTAGAAGGACAAGACGAAAAGGTAATGCAAGAATTACAACATCATTTTCGTCCAGAATTTATTAATCGTATTGATGAAATAATTATATTTAAAAAACTTGAAAAAAATATTTTGTCTGATATTTTAAATAAAATTATTAAGGAAATTGAAACAAGATTAAAAGATTTAGATATAAAAATTAAATTAAGTGATAAAGCACGTGATTATTTTATTGAAAATGGTTTTGATGATAATTATGGAGCACGTCCATTAAAACGATTAGTAGGAAGAGAGTTAGAAACAGTACTTGCTCGTATGATTATAAATAATGAGATTAAATATGGAAATGAATTAATTGTTGATATCATGGACAATGAAATTATTATAAGAAAGGCTTAAGCCTTTTTTCTTTTTTTAAAATAATGTATAATAATTTTGGTGTTAATATGAAAAAAGATAAAATTGATATAATATATGAAGATAAATTTATTATTGTTGTTAATAAGCCTGCACATTTATTAACAATATCTACTGAAAATGAAAAAGAAAGAACTTTATTTCACAAAGTAATAAATTATGAAAAACAAAAAAATAAAAACAATAAAATATTTATTGTTCACAGACTAGATAGAGATACTAGTGGATTGATTGTTTTTGCCAAGTCAGAAAAAGTAAAAAAGATATTACAAGATAATTGGGATGAAATGGCAAAAACTAGAGGTTATGTTGCTGTGGTAGAGGGAAGAATTGAAAAGAAAAAAGATACAATTAAAAATTGGATTAAAGAAAAAATTGATTTTACTTCTTATACTAGTGATAAACCAAATGATGGAAAAATTGCTATTACAAAATATGAATTATTAAATACTAGTAAAAGCTATAGTTTATTAAAGATAGAAATTTTAACCGGAAGAAAAAATCAAATAAGAGTACATATGAAAGATATAGGGCATCCAATCGTGGGTGATAAAAAATATGGGGCTAAAACTAATCCATTAAAAAGATTAGGACTTCATGCTAATATATTGGAATTAAAGCATCCAATTACGCATCAGATTCTAAAATTAGAATCTAAAGTACCAAGTATAATGTTAAATATGTTTAGTAAAGATTAATCCTTATTTAATTAAGGATTTTTTTGTATATGTGGTTTAATTTTGATAAAACTAATATCGGTGATGATAATGATTACTAATCATATTATAAAAGAAGATTGTGTAATTTTATATTTTGATTATTCTTTCGAAATAGGAAGTTTTGGTAAAAACCAAGAAAAGAAAAGTATTTTAAATCAAATTTATGAGTATTTAAAAAATACTAAAATTAATATTGATGGTAAAAAAATATTGTTAATGTTGGGTTCGACATTAGTTGCTACTTTAATTTATACAGGCGGTATGATTCGATTAGATAGTCTTGAATCACCTAGCGTATCTAATATTCAAACTGTAGAAAAAGTAGAGATTGCTAATACTGATACAAATCATGAGTATATAGAAGAACAACAAAAGGAAGTAGAAGATAAAAAAGAAGTTGTGGAAGAAAAGAGTGATGAAAATTCTTCAACAAACTCGAAACCTTCTAAAGGTCAACTTGCTAATCAAACAATAAATAAAAAGCCTAATTCCACTAGTGTTAAGGTAGAAGTAGTTGATAAAAACGAAGAAACAGCTAACAAACATGAAGAAGTTAAGACAGAAGAAAAAGAAAATCTGATTACAGTATATCGTTCTAATGGAATTATTTTAGAACTCCAAATGGAAGAATATATAGTAGGAGTAGTTGCGGCAGAAATGCCTGCTTCATTTAACATTGAGGCTTTAAAAGCACAGGCTGTAATCGCAAGAACCTATGCTTTAAAAAAAATATCTCGTGGTGAAGTGTTAACTGATACTGTTAGTACACAAAGCTATATTGATGTTTTTCAAATGAAAGAAAAATGGGGTAATGACTATGCAAAGTATTACAATAAAATTGTTAATGCAGTTAATAGTACCAAAGGCGAATATTTAATTTATGATGGGGAATATATAGAGGCAGTCTATCATTCTACTAGTAATGGCTATACAGAAGCTGCAGTTAATGTTTGGGGGAAAAGTTATCCATATCTCAAAAGTGTTGAAAGTAGTTGGGATAAAAGTGTTAATAGTTATTTGAAAATAACTAATAAAGAGTTAGAAACAGTATTAAATATTTTAGGTATATCTTATGATGAAAATATACCTATAAACATAATCAAAAGAAATGATAGTGGTCGAGTTAGTCAATTAAAAATTGGGGAAAAGATTTTTTCTGGTATAGAATTTAGAAATTTATTAGGGCTTCGTTCTACGGATTTTGACATTGAAATAAATAATGACGTTATGACTATAATTACACGTGGATATGGTCATGGAGTAGGAATGAGTCAATATGGTGCTAATGAAATGGCAAAAAAAGGTTATAACTATCAAGGTATTATTAATCATTATTATAATGGCGTTAAACTTAGTAAGTAACTTCCTAATGGGAGTTTTTTTAATGTAAATATGTTATAATTTATATGAGGTGATTATAATGAACGATATAAAAGACAATACTCTAATAATAGTCCCTTCATATCTTAAAGAAAAAGTGCTTTTAAACCTTAATAATGGTTTAAAAGATGTTAAAGTTATGACGCTTGATTCATTTATAGATAGTTTTTTATTTACTTATGACGAAAAAACGATTTTTTATTTAATGTCTAATTATAATTTAAAATATGATTTAGCACTAATTTATTTAAATAATTTAAAATTTATTGAAAATAAAAATTATATATCACAAAAATTAAACAACTTGGTTAGATTAAAGAACCATTTAGATAAAGAGAAACTACTTATTTATAATACATTTTTTAAAGAAACTTTAAAAAGAAAAAATATAGTTTTTTATGAAATTGAACAAAATAAGTTTAATCAAAATTTGATTAACAGGGTTAAAGAAATTACACAAGTGATGATTATAAATAGCGATGTTGATAATAATTATGCTCACAATATATATCAATTTAAAGATTGCGATGATGAATTAGAATTTGTAGCAGAAAATATTTGTGAACTTTTGAATAATGGTGTAGAGGCCAACAATATCGTTTTACTAAATATTGGCAAAGACTATTTATTTGCTTTAAATCGAATATTTAAAATGTATAATATTCCTATAAATGCTCCAAATAAAAGCACTTTATTATCAACAAAAATGGTAAGTTTTTTCTTAGATAACATTTACTCTGATATATACCAAACATTTGAACGTATTAATCAAAATTTTGATTTAAATAATTTAGATAATTTAGATATTTATAATAAATTAATTAGTATTTGTAATAAATATAATTGGTCAGACAATTATTTGTTAGTTAAAGATTTATTAATTCATGATTTAAAAAATACCAGAATTAAAGTTGACAAAATATCACGTGCTGTTCGAGTAGAAAATTTTGAAGAGTATCAACCGATGGATACGGATTATGTGTTTTTGGTAGGTTTTAACCAAGGGATTATTCCCATATTGGAACGTGATGAAAATTACATTAATGATGCAATAAAAGATGAAGTAAACATTGACAAAACAGTTGAAAAAAATAGTTTCCACAGCAAAAAAAGTTTGGGAATTATTAGAAATACCAAAAATATGTGGATAAGTTATATTAAAAATAGTAAAAATGGTGAATTACAGTTATCTACATTAAATAATATCTTAAATTATCCAGTTATCCACAGTAATAAAAAATATGAATTTTCTAATTTAAACAATTTACTTACATTAGGAAAAGAATTAGATAATTATTTAGCTTATGGAACTAAAACAAGCCAATTAAACAATTTATATTCAAATTATTCTAACATAAAATATCGTACTTTTGATAACGCATTTAAAGGAATTAATAAAATACATGACTCGTTAATACTATCATATTCTAGTTTAGATAATTATTATAAATGTGCATTTAGATATTATGTAACATCAATTTTAAAATTGAATATATATGAAGAAAATTTTGCAAATTATCTGGGCTCTTTATTTCATTTTGTATTATCTAAAAAACAAGAATTAACATTAGAAGAATCTTGGAATTTATTTTTAAATGATAACCCTAAAGAATTAACTAATAAGGAAATATTTTTTCTAAATAAGGGTAAAGAAGAATTAAAATTTATTTTTAATGTACTAAAAAGACAACAAGATTATACAACTTTTAAAGATGAAGTTTATGAAACGAAAATCGAAATAGAGAAAGAAAATAATGTTAAATTTGTTGGAATAATAGATAAGATAATGTTTAATAATAATCATTCTTTAGGTGCAATAGTAGATTATAAAACTGGTAATCCTAATTTAAGTTTAAATAATCTGCCTTATGGGTTAAGCTTACAATTGCCGATATATTTATATTTAATGAACAATAAATATCCTGATATAGAAGTAGTAGGATTTTATTTGCAAAAAATTCTTCCAAGTATAATTGTTAAAGATCAAGTTAAAACTTTAGATGAGCAGAAATATGATTTGTTAAAATTACAAGGGTATTCGCTGTCAACAGAATCTAAATTACAGGAATTTGATAAAACGTATGTTGATAGTAGTTTTATAAAAGGTATGAAGATAGGAAGTAATGGTTTTTATGCTTATGCTAAAACATTAACAAACTCTGAGATGAAAAAGATAAGTAAGCTAGTAGATGAGAAAATAGATGATGCTATAAGCAATATTAAAAGTAATAATTTTCAAATTAATCCTAAGCATATAGGAAAGGAAAATATAGGATGTGCTTTTTGTAGTTTTAAAGATATTTGTTATATGAATAATAAAAATATTGTTTATTTAGATGAAATTAAGAATTTAGATTTCTTAGGAGGTGATGACAATGCCTAGTTGGACTCCGGATCAGATGAATGCAATAACACAGGGTGGAACAAATATTATTGTTAGTGCTGGTGCTGGAAGTGGAAAAACCGCGGTATTAACAGAGCGTGTTATCACTAAAATAAAGAATGGAGTATCTGTTGATAAGCTTCTTATTTTAACCTTTACTAAAGCAGCTGCTAATGAAATGAAAGAAAGAATTAGAAGTGCGATTGTAAAAGAACAATTAGATGAACAATTAAAATTGCTTGATTGTGCATATATTACCACATTTGATAGTTTTGCTCTTTCCGTTGTAAAAAAATATCATTATGTAATGAATGTTTCTAAAAATATTAATATTGGAAATGACAATGTGTTCACTATTGAAAAAAATAAAATATTAGATGAAATTTTTGAAAAAATGTATAAAGATAATAATCCTAAATTTATTAAATTGATAAGTGAACAATGTGTAAAAGATGATACTGAAATAAGAAAATACATTTTAAATATTAGAAATAAACTTGATATGAAAGTGGACTCATCTATTTATTTAACAGAATATATTAGAAATTATTATAACGATACTAATATTGATAAATTTGTTGATGAATATATAGAATTATTAATAAATAAAATAAATAATTTGAAGGAAAATTTAGAAGATTTATCTTACTATGTAGATGGAAATCTATATAGTAAATTTGAAGAAGCGTTAAGTCCTTTATTAGAAAGTAAAACATATGATGATATAATTTTAAATTATAATATTAAACTTCCGAGACTTCCACAAGGGAGTGATGAAGTTGTTAAAGAAAAAAAAGAAGAACTTAATAATAATATTAAGGATTTAAAAAGTTATTTAAGATATAAAAATATACAAGAAATAAAGGATGGTTTATTCAAAACAAAAGAATACGCAGAAATAATTGTTGATATACTGCTTGAATTAGAAATAAAAACTAAACAATTTAAGTTTACTAATGATATTTATGAATTTAATGATATTGCAATTCTTGCGATAAATATTTTAAAAAATAATCCAGATATCTGTTTGGAATTAAAAAGTTATTTTCATGAAATTTTAGTAGATGAATACCAAGATACAAGTGATATTCAAGAAATTTTTATTAATTTAATTGCCAACAATAATGTTTATATGGTAGGTGATATAAAACAGTCTATATATAGATTTAGAAATGCTAATCCATATATATTTAAAAATAAATATGATTCATATTCTAAAAATAGTGGTGGTATTAAAATCGATTTAAATAAGAATTTTCGCTCTAGGTTAGAAGTGATTAACAATATTAATTTAATCTTTGATTGTATAATGGATGATTTTATAGGTGGTGCTAATTATTCAAGTGACCATCAAATGGTTTTTGGTAATACATCTTATTTAGAATTAGGTAATAATAATTTAAATAATAATCTAGAAATTATAAGTTATGATGTGGATAATGTAACTTTTAATAAAAATGAAATAGAAGCTTTTGTTATAGCCAAAGATATCAAGAATAAAATTAATAATAATTATCAAGTTTTTGATAAGAAAAATAGTTCATTACGTAATTGCAATTATAATGATTTTGTTATTTTAATGGACCGAACTACTGATTTTGATCTATATAAGAAGGTTTTTGAATATCACAATATTCCGCTTACGATTTATAAAGATGAGGTAGTAAATAATGAGATTGATAATATCGTTATAAGTAACCTTTTAACCCTAATAAAGTTGATAAAAAATAATGATTATAACTCGCATTTTCGTTATATGTTTACTAGTGTGGCACGTAGTTTTATCGTTGAAATGAATGATCAAGAAATCTTTGATATTATACAAAATAATAAATTTTATACTACTGATTTATTTGTTAAATGTCAAAACATTTCAAACAAAATGGATAGTATCACACCATATCAATTATTAGATTTAATTATCACTAATTTTAATATATATGAAAACTTGCTTAAAATAGGTAATATTAAACAAGCGATTATAAGAATTGAACAATTATATAATTTAAGTAGCGATTTAATGTCACTTGGGTATGATTGTTATAAATTTATTGATTACTTAAAACAAATTAATGAAGAAAACTATCAAATGAAGTATAGTGTGAATATGGATAGTCTTAATGCAGTAAAAACTATGACGATTCATAAATCTAAAGGTTTGGAATATCCAATTTGTTATTTTAGTGGACTTTATAAAAGTTTTAATATAAGTGACTTAAAGGAGAAAATGTTATTTGACAATTATTTTGGAATTATATTACCTTATTTTGAAGAAGGTGTCTGTGAAACGGTATGTAAAGATTTATTAAAAGATAAATTTTTAACAGAAGAAGTATCAGAAAAAATAAGATTATTCTATGTCGCATTAACTAGAACTCGCGAGAAAATTATTATGTTATTGCCAAAAAAAGAGAATAATTATGTTGTGGAAAAAATAGTTCCAAATAATCATAGACTCAAATACAGAAGCATAGCGGATATGATATATTCTTTGGGTGATAAGTTAAATGACTATTCAAAGGAAATCAATTTAGATGAATTAGAACTAACCCGTAATTATCAAACATTTATTACTAAAGATTTAAGCAGTTTATTTCTTGATAAGTATGACAAAATAGAGGTTAGTGAGTTGATTTTCGAACCTGAGTATATAACTGAATCATCCTTTTCTAAGAAAGCAACGAAACTAATTACTAAGGAAATTAAAAACAATATGGATTTAGGACTAGAAATACACACAATTTTAGAAAACTTAGATTTTCATAATCCAAATTTTCAATTAATTGAAAATAAATTTTATAGAAATAAGGTGGAAAACTTTTATTTCAAATTAACTGATATTGATAAGGCTAAAGTATATCAAGAACATGAATTTATGTATGAAAAAGATGGCAATATATATCATGGGATAATAGATTTATTATTAGAGTATGAAGACCATATAGATATTATTGATTATAAGTTAAAGTATACTAATGATGATGCTTATATAAAACAATTAGATGGATATAAAACGTATGTTTCAAATATTACCAATAAGCAAATAAATGTTTGGCTATATTCTATCATGGATGAAGAGTTTACAAAATTAGTGTAAATAACAATTATTTTGCAAAAAAATTACTTTTATGGTACAATTAGAATGGTGATAGTATGAAAGAAAAAGAGGAAGCTATTAAATTAATTCAAAAAAAATTGGATAATAATTCTTTTTATACCTACAATGAAATTGCGGAAATTACTGGATATCATCCAAAATATATTTTGAAATTAAAAAAAGAAATACAAGAAGGAACTGTTTCTTTGGAACATGGCAATAAAAACAGAAAACCAATTAACGCCATACCAGAAGAAGAAAAACAAAAAATAATTAGTCTTTATAAAAGATCTAATGCTAGTATTAGGCGTTTTTGTAAATTCTATGGTCGAAGAAGTTATTCTTGTGTTTATAATGTTATTCAAGAATATTTAAGAAATAAGGAGGAAGATAATTTATGAAAAATAAAGTTTTAATATTTAGAATTATATTTACTGCTATAACTGCGATGTTATTATATTATTTTATATTACCACCAATCAACTTAAGTAGTCCGTTATTTTGGTTTTATTCCGTTGTTATAATTATGGTTTATATAGTAAGTGGCCTTGTTAGGGTGATAGAACTGAAAGATATTATTACAAATAAGATTAAAATAAAAAAAGCAACATTTCCTTTAAGTATTTGGATTGCAGTATTAGGCGTAATATTTTTTATAATATTATTTATTAATCTTATTCAATCACCATTATTTAATTCTAAGGCGTACTATAATCGTATCGTGGTTTCAGAAAATCAGAACTTTACCGAAGATGTAGCTCAGGTTGATTTTAATGCCTTACCTTTGTTAGATAAAGCCTCTAGCCAAAAGTTAGGCGATAGAGTAATGGGGCAAATGCCAGAATTAGTATCCCAATTTGACGTATCTGATCTTTATACTCAAATTAACTTTAATAACTCAATTATTAGAGTTACACCTTTAGAATATAATGGATTGATTAAATATTTTACGAATAGAAAAGCTGGGGTTAAAGGATATATTACAGTTAATTCTGTAACAGGAGAAACAAATTTAACAAAATTAGATAATGGTATGAAATATATGCCATCCGCATACTTTTTTGAAAATTTATATCGCAAACTTCGTTTTGAATATCCAACTGAAATTTTTGGGTTAGAAAGTTTTGAAATTGATAATGAAGGAAATCCATATTGGATAGTACCAACTATAAAATATAGTGGAGTAGGATTACGTGAGGAAATTACAGGTGTAATTATTTTAAACCCAATTACAGGAGAAAGTACTAAATATAAAGTTTCTGATGTTCCTACATGGGTAGATCATGTTTATTCTTCAGAACTAATTATCGAACAAGTAAATGACTGGGGATTATATAAAAATGGATTTTTAAATTCTATTTTTGGTCAAAAAGGTGTAGTTCAAACTACAACTGGATATAATTACACTGTTATGAATGATGATGTATATTTATATACAGGAATTACTTCAGCTCTTGCAGATGAAGCTAACATTGGATTTATATTAACAAATTTAAGAACAAAGGAAACAAAATTTTATCCTGTTCCTGGTGCTGAAGAATATTCAGCAATGGCTAGTGCAGAAGGTCAAGTTCAACAAATGAATTATACTGCTTCATTCCCATTATTAATAAACTTAAATAATAAACCAACTTATTTAATGTCACTTAAAGATAATGCTGGATTAGTAAAAATGTATGCTTTAGTTGATGTTTCTGATTACCAAAAGGTTGTTGTTACGGAGGCTTCGCTAGGAATAGAAAAAGCTGTAGAAAACTATTTAGGGGATTCAAGGTTGGAAATCGATTCAGATCAACTTTTAAATAAAAAGATTGTAATTGATAGAATTAGTAGTGCTATTATTGATGGTACAACATATTACTATATTGTTGATACAAAAGATAATAAATATAAAGTAAATATAAAAGTTGAATCAAGCATTTTACCATTTTTGATATCCGGAGATAAAATACAAGTTTATTATAGAGAAGAACAAGAAGTTATTGAAATATTGAATATAAAATAATATCCAATATAAAAAAGTGGACAATATAAAATATTTGTCTGCTTTTTATGTATTTAAATTTAAATTTAATAAGAAGACATAATTATTTTTTTGATTATTGGTTAATTTTGTGTTATGATTATTAAAGATAGAGAGGGTTATGTATGAAAAGAATTATTCCAATATTTATAATAATATTTATGGTTTGCTTTATAAATATAGATATAGTTAGTGGAGAGTCGGCTGGTGATGCAGGAGGGAATACTTCTAATATTCCTGGTACAGATATCACTGGTTGGAGGTGGTGGGCCTACACTAAAGATCCTAATGGATTAAAAGTTACTGTTTATAAAAAAGATGGTACTAAATTAGGGACAAAAGCATTTTTAAATGATGAGTCGGACATTGATACATTTAGCAAAAGAAATGTCATGGTAAAAACTAGTAATGATGAACGTCTTAGTAATGAAATAGTTAAAGGAAGCTGGGGATTAGCTGGTAGTGATTATTTTCAATATCTAGATTATGATGATTATATTAATGTAACCACAACGATAGACATTGTTAATTTCTTAAATGGAAATGATGAAGCTGAGTTGGTTGAAAAACTAGGTGTTGCTAGTTATCCTGGTAATCAACTAAAAGATTTAGTTTTGGTTATTGAGCCTGCTACAGTCTTTCATTCACAAGTGGACGGATTAGATTATTTTGGTACATATTGGGAATTTATGTGGCTAAATCAAAATGATACTGGCAACAATAGTTTTAATTACGTTCTTGGTAATTATTATTTTAATGACAATAAGAACAATATATTCAGTGCTAATATACAGATAACACCTTCTCAAATAACTAAAGAAAAAACCCCTGAAATTTGGAGTTTCTTAGACAATTTTAGATCGTTTCAGAGTACTGTAGCTACTCAAAATTCACTTGGTGTAGCAATAATTTTAGTAAAAGATGTTATCCCTGTGGTTGATCCTGATTTAATACAGTGCCCAACAGGAGTAATCAAGGGCTCTTGCAATACCGATTTTTCGATAAACGAACCAGAGGAGAAGGAATGTATCGTTAATAATGAAATATATAAATATAAAGAGGTTGGAGACTGTGGGACAATATATTGTTCATATAATATGAAAACAGAGTTAAATAATTTTTATCTAACATTTATTCCGATTATTCAATCTGGGCGTTATTTTAAAATGAATAGTATTGTGCTTAATATAAAGAAAACATGTTATTTAGAGGAAAAGTCAGATGCTGGTGCATGCCATAGTTGGTATAATAATATTGATAAGGAAAATCCTGGTAAAATTGATCTGAGTCTGGGAATAAATAACAATTATACAAATAACAATTATACATTAGTATCATTAGAAAGTAATGATGATCGTTTTAAGGTTGAATGTTATAGTTATTCTAATGGCAAATGCATTACAGCAAAATCTGAGGAAAATATTTATTATCAATTAGAACCAAATACAAACAGATATATATCATTAGTTGACATGGCTGGAACAGCAATCGGTCCTGGAGATAATATTATAGATCTAGGAGGAGAACATTTGACTACTCCAATTTCTTTAGCAACGGGAACCCATAGTTATACAATAAACTATAGTCAGTCACCACTAGATAAATTTATAAATAAAATAAATGCTACAAAAATAGAAATCGGTAATTATATTTTGAATTATACATATAATGATAAATTATCATCTGAAAATTTAAGTTATAGCTGTAATTATAAGGTACAGAATAGCAGTCAGTGTATTTGTACAGATGAATGTTGTGATTCTTATTGTAACGTTATTGAATGTGAAAATCCAAAAGATGTACCTGGTGGATTTCCTAGTTTAGTTTATCGTCCAATAAATTTAGAAGAAGCGTTTCCTGGGGAAAAAGGAATAGGAAGAGATCCTGGAAGTAATTGGACTGGCAATGTTGAAGATGAATCTGGAAATATAATCAATAAACCAGATGGAACGCCTTATACAAAGGAAGAATATTATATTAATAATAACAGGGGATATGAAGATTATGATATTTATCATCAAGAACCTCTATATGTAATAAAACTTGATTATAATTCCATAAATGAGATTAGAGATTATAATAAAGCTAATAATTATAATTATAACGATTTTTCCCTAACTTGTGTTAATGGAAAAAATTGTATTAGTAATTTTTTAAGAGGAAGAGTACCTGGATTTTATACAAATTTAATAACTTCAGGAAAATGTAAAGATATTAGTAGTTTAGATTTTGAATCTTGTACACAAAGGAAGGGCTAAGCTCTTTTTTTGTTACTTGACAATATGAACATCAAATGCTAAGATAAAATCTAAAAGAAATGAGGGTTAGTGCTTATGAAAAAAATGATGATTAACAAAAGATTAATAGCATTGCTAACTGCTGTAACTACAGTTTTAACTATAAGTGGATGTGAGAATAATTATAATAATGATAACAATTTAATAGATGTTACTTCAGATATAGACAATTTAAATGATGATGACATTATCACTTTATTTATTGACACAGATTTATCTGAAAATACTGCCGGTCAAGGGGATTATACAACAGGATTAGATGATATAACAACCGAATATGAGACAAAGATTGATTATGATGATGAAACTACTAAAATAGATGAATTAACTACAAGGGTTGAAGAAACTACTGGAATAGATTATGAGAATAAAATCGATGAAATTACATCAAATTTTCATGAGGAAGAAACTAAAAAAACAGATGTAACAACTAAAATAGAGGAGGTAACTACAGGTCCAGAGGAGACAACAACGATGGTAGAAGAAACAACGACAAATGCAACTACTACTGTTGTTCCTGAAGTGATAGTTCCACCAATTACTAGTGAGAAATTGACTATAAATAATATAAATGACGCATCTATTATAACCCAATTTGTAATTTCTCCAGCGAAAAATATATATGAATATAACGGAGAGGCTTTATTTGTTTCTATTAATTATAAATACAATGGAAACATCTATATTTGCGGTGATGAAGAATTCAAGATGTTTATAGCATTATTAAACGAAACTCACATAGAGGTAGAAACTTTAAAAGAATTATTTAGAGATGCAACCCAAGAAGATATTGATAGATATTCATCTATATTTAGAATTTTATCAAGTGCTTGTTGTAGTTCTAATATTAAGTTTAAATATGACAATTTTATTGTAGATAATAATGTCAAAGATTTTTTAAATCAAGTTCAAAACAACTTTTTAAACTATAAGAAACATGGCAACATTGATGAATTTAATACTTTTGTTCAAAATTATTTTGATGGTCAAAACGAATATATTAGATATGGAGAAAATGTTATTTTAGATTACTATTTTTATATCTGGTGTTCACAGGCTACACAACTTTATAATAATACGCTTCTTAATTATATAATAAGGGCTAATTCGTCTGCCAGCAGTCAATATTATGATTATATACAAAATGAATTTAGTCATAAAACAAGAAGTAATCAATTAACATTGAGATAATTTAATAAGTAGTATATAATACAATAAAGAGGTGTGATATGTTAAAGATTAAATTAAACACAAAAAAAATTTTCGCAATCATCTTATCAGGTTTTATAATAGTTACAATGCCAGGATGTTCTTCGGATAATTCATTAAAAACTAATTATAGTAGCAATGGATATAAAGAAAGCACTAATTACGAATCAATAGAGACTAACAAAACTGATGATATAAAAGATACAAGCAATTCTCTAACCGTAGATAGTATAGATAAAAAAAATGAAATAGAAACATTTACATATGAAGATAAGGAAGTAGTTACATATTTTAATGACATCAAGAAAAATGTAAGTGATACACTGAATTCTGAAAAAGTAGATAATATTAAAGATAAATTAAAAGGAACATTTATAGTAATGGTAGATTTTATTTTTTATGATGGAGAAATAAAAGGCATTAAGTTTGATGAGTTAACTGATGGTGCAAAACAAAATATTTTAGAAACAGCATCATTTGTAGATAATGAGATAATGAAAAAATTTCCAAATTATAAAGAAGAAATAAGTTCTTTTACTTCAAATGCTTACAATAAAGCAAGTGAATTAATAAAAAGTGGTGCTAAAAATATTAAAGATTTTTCAAAAGAAAAATTAGGTGAAGAAAACTATAATACTATTATAGAAGTTAAAGATGAATTAGTAGATTATACAAAGCAAGCATTTGGCATTATTGGAGATGCTGCAAGTACTATTTGGGATAAAGGAACTGAAAAAATTAAAAATTGGTATGAAAATTTTAAAAATCATTAAATGATACACATAAATGAAGCGGGTGACTTTTACGTTCCTTGCTTCATTTTTTCTAAAAAACATTGTATAAAAAATGTATAATTTTGTCGAAAAATGTGTTATACTTTATTTATAGTAGATGAAGTGTTACATTTATAGAGGTAGGAGGATAAAAATGAAAAAAAGAAATATTTTGATTGTCATGTTTTTAGTGTTAGGACTATCTTTGTTTTTGGGTGGATGTACACAAAGTACTAATAATAGTAGTTCTTGGCTAATGGCTAAAGGTGCACCATCATCAGATACTAAAGGTAAAGATGGAGATATGTATTTAGATACAAATTCATATAATTTATATAAAAATATTGATGGAGCTTGGTTAAAAGTAGGCAATTTATCTATGGAACCTCAAACTGAAGAAATTTCTATTGACATAGACAAAGATGGTTTCTGGGTAATAAATGGTAAGACAACAACCGTAAAAGCTAAAGGCGAAGATGGTCAAAACGGTATTGATGGAAAAGATGGTATCGACGGAAAAGATGCAAGTATTACGATAAATGAAGAAGGTTTCTGGGTAATAAACGGCAAAACAACAACCGTAAAAGCTAAAGGTGAAGATGGTCAAAACGGTATTGATGGAAAAGATGGTATCGACGGAAAAGATGCAAGCATTACGATAAATGAAGAAGGTTTCTGGGTAATAAATGGTCAAACAACAACAGTGAAGGCAGAAGGAAAAACTGGCCAAGATGGGATAACGCCAACAATTACAATAAATGAGGCTGGTGTTTGGGTAATAAATGGAGTGGTTACAGACATAAAAGCTGGTACTCAATTCTTAATATGTAGGTCAGTGAATAATGTGACTAAAACAACAGGAACTGTAGCTAAATTAAGACCTGATTATGTTGATATTAAATATAAAGCAGGTGATGAATATATTTGTGATGTTAATGACGAAATTAGTTATCGTTTCTTTGTGTTGAGTTCCAATGAAAATAACGTAAATTTGATATTAGATAGAAACATAAATAGTGATGGTACATTAGTAGAAATAGCCACAAATGACATTACTGGTGTATATAACAAAATGCCATGGGTATCTAAGCTAGATTATGGATGTGAAGCAGGTGATGATACTTGTATATCAAACAATAAAGGTCCAATTACAGCTATTGATTTTTTAGAAAAAGCTACCAATTCTTGGAGTAACATTCCAAATCTTAATGAAATATACACTGATGAATCAGAAAAATATGGAGATTTAAATTTATCAGGAAAAGCAAGATTGCCAAAATTGAGTGAATTGCAAAACATTGGTTGTTCAGCAATTGTTAAGGGTGAGTGTCCATTATGGTCTGTAAACTATTTAGCTGATGACCTTTATCAATATGAAGGAAGAAATAATGTTGTCAATATGTATGGTTATTGGTTGCTTCCTTCATCTGCAGAAGATGCTGGAGAAGCTATGTTTATACACAGTATGGGTATTATCAATTCAGGAAGTGTAACAGCAGCAAATAATCGAGGTATCCGTCCTGTTATAAGTATTCCAAAAGCTAATATACAATAGCTTATAATGAAACCAGTTTAGAAAAGAATGAATTTATTTCATTCTTTTTTATTCTAAAAATTAAAAAACAAAATATATTTAAATAGGAGGACAAACCATGGATATAAAGAACGGATTAACGGATGAACAAGTAAAAAAATCAAGATTGGATAATGGTAGTAATAATGTTACTAGTCAAAAGAAAAATAGTTTTTTAAAATTATTATTAGAGTCATTGGGTGATCCAATAATTAGGATATTAATTATTGCCTTAGGAATAAAATTAGTGTTTCTAATTAAGGATTTTGATTGGTATGAAACTGTAGGTATAGTTGTTGCTATATTTTTGGCGTCTTTAATTTCAACACTTTCAGAATATGGTAGTGAAAAGGCATTTGCTAAATTACAAGAAGAATCATCAAAAATAAAATGTCGTGTAAGGCGTAATAAAAAAATCGATGAAATAAATATTGAAGATGTTGTGGTAGGCGATATAGTGTTATTATCTTCTGGTGACAAAGTTCCAGCAGATGGTGTTATTATAGAAGGTGAATTGTTAGTAGATGAATCATCTTTAAATGGGGAGACAAAAGAGATCAAAAAAGAAGCATTAGGGAAAAGTGGCGTAGTAACAGAAAACAATACAATATTTAGGGGAACGGTTGTTTATGCAAAAGAAGCAGTTGTTAAAATTACTAAGGTTGGAGATAATACTTTTTATGGTTCTATCGCAAAAGAACTTCAAGAAAAAACTCCAGAAAGTCCTTTAAAAATAAGACTTCGTGGCCTGGCTAATATTATTAGTAAAATTGGTTACGTAGGTGCTGCTTTAGTAAGTATTTCATATCTTTTTTCAGTAATTGTTTTAAAAAACAATTTTGAGTTTAATTTAATTAAAGCTACGATAACTAATTTACCTTTAATCACCGGTTATATCTTACATGCTTTAACTTTGTGTGTAACAATTATTGTTGTAGCAGTTCCTGAAGGGTTACCTATGATGATAACTTTAGTTTTATCTTCTAATATGAAGAGAATGCTTAAGAATAATGTTATGGTAAGAAAAATGGTTGGAATTGAAACCGCGGGAAGTTTAAACATTTTATTTACGGATAAAACAGGTACCCTAACAAAGGGAAAAATGGAAATGATTAGTTTTTTGGGTGGTGATTTAAGAAGTTATAAATCTGAAAAAGAACTAAAAAATTATCATAAGTATTATGATATTATAAAAAAATCTATTATTTATAATACATCTAGTACATATACAAAAGATGGAAAAGATATAATTGGTGGAAATATTACTGATAGGGCTATACTTGGGTTTATTAAAAGTGAAGATAATTTTAATTTGAAAATAATAGATACAGTTCCTTTTGATAGTAAAAACAAGTATTCTAAGGCAACAGTTATGGATAAAAATAAAATTTCATTAATTAAGGGAGCACCGGAGAAAATTCTATCATTGTGTACGAAATATTATAATAATAATGGTGAAGAAAAAATTCTGTTAAATAAAAATAACATTAATTATCGTTTATTAAAGGAAACTAGCCAAGGCTTTAGGGTAATTGCTTTTGCTACATCTCAAAATGACAGTATGAAAAATTTAACACTGGTTGGTTTTGCCCTTATAAAGGATGATGTTAGAAAAGAAGCTATTACGGGATTAAAATTAATAAATAGGGCTGGAATTCAAACCGTAATGATTACAGGTGATAATAAAGAGACGGCAGTATGCATTGGTAAGCAAGTTGGGATTTTAAATAGTAAAGATGATATTATTTTAACATCAGATGAATTAAAATTAATGAGTGATGAAAAGGTTAAATCAATATTGCCAAATTTAAAAGTAGTTGCTAGATCACTTCCTCAAGATAAAAGTAGATTGGTACGTATTTCTCAAGAAATGGATTTAGTAGTTGGAATGACTGGAGATGGTGTAAATGATGCTCCAGCTCTAAAAAAAGCGGATGTTGGTTTTTCAATGGGAAGTGGTACCGAAGTTGCAAAGGAAGCTAGTGATATAATAATTTTAGATGATAATCTTTATTCAATTTCCCAAGCAGTGTTGTTTGGTAGAACTATTTTTAAAAGTATTAGAAAATTTATAATATTTCAATTAACCGTAAATATTTGTGCGGTTAGTTTATCGATTATAGGGCCATTTGTAGGAATTCCTACTCCGGTAACAGTCATACAAATGTTGTGGATAAATATGGTTATGGATACATTTGCAGGATTAGCCTTCTCATTTGAACCACCCTTAGAAGAATATATGGATGAATTACCAAAGAAAAAGGATGAGCCAATTATTAATAGGTATATGAGGGATGAAATAATATTCACCGGTATTTATTCTTCCTTAATTTGTTTATTGTTTCTAAAACTACCATTAATTACTAATATATTTAGAACTGGTGAAAATAAAGAATATCTTATGAGTGCTTTTTTTGGATTATTTATATTTATAGGTATTTTTAACTGTTTTAATGCTAGAACACATCGATTAAATCTTTTATCCCATTTATTAAAAAATAAAATTTTTATAGCAGTAATATTATTTATAGTTGTAGTTCAGATTCTTTTAATTTATTATGGTGGAAATGTTTTTAGGACGGTGGGATTAAACTTACGAGAATTTAAAGTAATGATAATTTTAGCATCAACAGTTATTCCTATTGATTGGATGCGGAAAATTTATTTAAGATTTAAGGGAAATAAAGGCGGAGTATAGCCTTTTTATATTGCAATATTTGGTAAATTATGGTAATATTCAGGTATAGGAAAGTTTGCTAAACGCAAACATAAAAAAGAGATGATATTATGATAAATTTTATTATTTGTGATGATGATAAAAAGATTATTGAGCAGATTAAAAAGATTATTTCCAATTTTATGATGAAGAATGAATGCAGTTATAAAACTTATTTTTTTGATGACTATGATTCTAAATTTATGAAAATGATTAATTCCAAATTACAATGTAAAATATATATTTTAGATATTGAAACACCAACAAGATCCGGTATTGATATCGCAAGATTAATTAGAGAAAAAGACGTTGATAGTATGATAATATTTTTAACAGGACATGAAGAATTAGGAAGTACTATTCTAAAAAATGATCTTATGTTTTTGTCTTTTATTAATAAATTTGATAATTGTGAAAAAAGGCTGATTGATTCGATTAAAAGTGCCCTTAAAATGTTTCATAAAAGAAATATTTTAAAATTTAAAGATGGTAATACTTTTTATACTATTTCTATGGATGATATAATTTACATTACAAGGGATAGTATTGAAAGAAAGTGTATAGTTAAAACAGAACATTATGAATTTAAATCATATAAAACAATCAAGGAATTTGAAGAGTTATTAGATGATAGGTTTATAAAAACACATCGTGCTTGTATAGTAAACAAAGACAAGATAGTAAAAATTGATATTCCTAAAAAAGAAATTCTATTAAACAATGGTGAAAAGATAGCTCTAGTTTCACCGAAATTAGTAAAGGGTGTGTTAGTATGAGTTTGATGGACTTTTTGATTTCTATGGTAATTGGTTTACCAGAAGCATTTTCTCATATTTATATTTGGAATAAGTATGAAGGGGATAAAAAACATAAAAATCCCCTTATTTATATAGTAACATTGTTAATAATTAGCTGTTTTTTATCAATAACACATTATACATTAAGCGGTTACATTAAAACACTTTTTATTTTGATGGTATTTATAACAGCTTGTAAAATATTATTGAATAAAGATTTTAAAGTTTGCATTATTTTACCTATTTATTCAATGTTTATCTTATTGATATCTGAATTAATATTTGTATTAGTTTTTATGATTGTATTTAGTTTCCCACAATTACCTCAATTTGAACATGGTTTTCTAACTATTGTTCCAAATCTTATTATGTCGTTAATATATCTATTAATCGGAAGTATTCCTTTGGTAAAGAAGACATATAAGAAAATAATAGAGTTAGTGTCTAAAATTAATACTAAATTATTAACACTAATTGGTGTATTGCTATTAATGACAGTGAGTTTCCTATTTGCTACATTATATCATCAAATAGATCTTAAAATATTACTATTAGTAAACACAATAATATCAGGTGTTTATGTTATTACTGTATTTAGTATTTTTTCAATAGAAGATAAATATATTAAAATTTCAAATAAATATAATACAACTTTAGCAAGTCTAAAGGAATATGAGGAAATATTAGATAAATACAAAATTATGAATCATGAAAACAAAAATGATTTGTTGATGATTAGAAATATGATTATAAAAAAGGAAAAAGCTATTGATAAGTATATTGATAAATTAATTGATGTTAAAATAAAAGATGATGAAAAAGTAATGTATGAAACTAGTATTATTCCATCAGGTGGATTAAGGGCTACTATATATTCTAAAATTCTGATGATGAAAGACAAAAAACTGGATTATAAACTTCATGTTGATAAAAGTGTTAGAAAAGTTGATTTGTCAGAATATACTGATGAATTCGTTCTTGATTTATGTAAAATTGTTAGTATTTTTATAGATAATGCGATAGAGGCTTCACTAGCAAGTAAAAAGAAAGAAATATTAATTCAGTTGTTTATGGATTCTGAAGATAAGTTTAATATATCTATTGCCAATACCTACAAAGGGAGTATAGATTTATCTAAAATAGAAGTTAAAGGTTATACTACAAAAGGTGAAGGCCATGGATATGGACTTACATTAGCTAATGAATTATTAAATAAACATAAATTTATACAAAATACTAGGGAAATAAAGAAAAATATATTTGTTCAAAACCTTATTATAGTTAAAAAATAACTTATAACAAATTGTTATAAGTTTTCTTTATAAAAAAACACTTTAGAAAATTCTAAAGTGTCAAATAAAAGACGTCTTTTATTTAATTAAACTTTTTGGCATTTCTTCTTCGTCAACGAACCAAGTCATGCAAGCTTCACTACCAATGTTAGCAGCTCCAAATCCTAATGCAGCAAAAATAGATGCGAATAAATTTTTCATTTAATACTCCCTCCTTTTCTTCTATATAAACTTATATAATAAGTTTATTCGGTAATATAATTTTTATAATTGTTATAAGGCATTTTAAATAATTTATATGTATACGGATTAATAATTATAGATTGAACAAGAGTTGTAAAAAATAATATGTTTGAAATCAAATTATCTTTTGTGATAATAGATATTAATATATAAATAAAACATAAAAGTGTTGATACATATTTAAAAAATATTCTTCTTTTTTGACTGACAATAGGTCTTTTTTTTGTGTCAGCTGGAGAATTTATTGCAAATTGAATGATTAATAAACTTCCTACAATAATTTTTACTATTTGTGGAATAACTAATATTCTACAAATATATGGAATTATTAAAAATATAATTGTAGATGAAATCCAGCACATCCAACTTTTCGTAGCATGTAGACCAAAGGAAAAAGTTCTAATTAGATTATAAGCTAGTAAGAAGAATAAATATTCTTTGAAAAGTCCTAATATAATAGCAACTAAAGTTATTACTATTAATTTTGTGTAGGTAATATATATAGAAGAAAAACCAAACTTTAATTCTTCTTTTTGGGTTTCAGTTAAATTTTTGTTTGAACTAACAAACTTCATTAATCCATTTATTACCATGTTTTTCATACAACATACCCCTTATCTTAACTATTATTAATTATATCAAGTTAGTGTCTTTATAGATTTTTTTATGTCTAAAAAATCAAATAATGAAATAAAATACTAAATAAGTATATAATACTTTGAGATAATCTTATTTTAGACAAAAAACTGAATATTTTAATCAGTGTAATAAAAATATTAGTTAAAACATCTTAAAATAAAAATGCGTAAAAACTTGTATTTCTATAGTTTTTAACATTTTACAAGGAGGGAGATTAGTTATGCGTGGCAAAGTAAAATGGTTTAATAATGATAAAGGATATGGATTTATAGAGTGTGGTGATAGTAAAGAGGATATATTTGTTCATTATTCATCAATATTATCAGAGGGCTATAAGATGTTAGTTGAAGGTGAATATGTGGAATTTGAATTGATAAGAACAGATAGAGGATTACAGGCTAAAAATGTAGTAGAACTAAAAACAACTTCAGTGTAAGTTGTTTTTTTAAAAAAATATATATAATTTTAGTTGGATATGATATAATGAAGATGGGAGGATGAGAATATGAAATTTAATATTCGAGGAAATAAAATTGATGTAACACCAGCAATTAAAGGATATATTGAGGAAAAAATTGGTAGATTAGATAAATACTTAGAAAATCCTCAAGATGTTTCTGCAACAGTAGTAATTAGAGTAAGAGGAAATGAACAAATTGTTGAAGTGACAATTCCAATTCGTAAGGTTATTTTAAGAGGTGAGCAATCACATAGTGATTTATATGCTGCTATAGATATAGTTTCTGATAAAATGGAACGTCAAATCAGAAAGAACAAAACAAAATTAAAGAAACAAAATAGTAATTTTGTAGAGTTTAATATGGATTTTGAGGTGGAAACTGACGAAAGTGAAGATAAGGCAGTTGTTAAAAGAAAAACAATTGAAATGAAACCAATGAGTGAAGAAGAAGCAATTCTTCAAATGGAATTAATCGGTCATGAGTTCTTTGTATTTAAGGATGTAGATAATGATAATATATCAATACTATATAAAAGAAAAGATGGAGATTATGGTATTATAGAAACAAAATAAAAAGGCTTTTGCCTTTTTATTTTTTGCTTAATTCGCTATAATAGTTTTCAATATATGAGTCATAAGCTTTTTGTTCTAAAGTTAAATGAAAAGGTTTGAATTTAAAATTTGGGTCAGTTGTTAATATTAACTTTCTGGTTAATTCTTTTAATAAATACGGATTCCTAACTAATAATGGTCCAATTAAATATGTACCTAAGAAATTATTATATTTAAATCCTTCAGTTTTAGAATTTGGTGAAGAACCACATCCCTTAATTATCTCAAATAAAGGTTCACTTAAATTATGCATTGTACTTCTTTGGTTTTGAAATCCTAATATAAACTTTTCTGAATTTTTAGACTTTGCAACAACTTCATCTACTAATCTAAACGATTCATTAACGCTATAAAAATCAAAAATATTTAAAGTTTTAATTTTCTTCTTATCTTCTAAAATATATTTTCCAAACAGATCAATTGCGTTTCCGGTTATTAGGAAAAATTTATGTTCATCAACAGCTTTTTTTATTGCGTTTTTATATTTTATAATGTCTTTTAAAACCATTTTTTGATTATAATCAGTTCCCGGCCCCATATATATTAAATCATATTTAGAAAAATCAAAATTATCTCCAATAGTTAAAAACTCAATTTTGCATTTAATATCTTGGTTATTTAATTGGTTTTGTAAGGCTTTAAGATTGCCGTTATCACCATAAAGATTCATTAAGTCATAGTACAAATGAGCTATTCTTATCATAAATTTTCTCCTTTCATACACTTGTTAAAAGGTTCAATGTAATCAAAATTTAAAATAGCATATATATTTTGTTTTGTTTTCGTTTTTAAGTAATCAGTCGCTGATTCAATATCTTTAAAGCAAACAATTTTTTGTGTGTTAATATTAGCTAATTTTATTCTAGTAGCGATATCATATTGTTCTGGGCCTACGCATATTATTTTTTCAATGTTATGATTTTGTAATAACTCAAAGTTTATATCATATAACCAAGATAAATCATTATAATTATATCTTCTGCTAATTTCTTTCCATCCAATTACTATAGTTTTAGGATTTTTATCTCTATCAACAAATAACAATGATTGGTTAAACGTTGTGCTATTTTCATTTTTATTATTTAATGAATATACTAGGCGATTGTTTTCTGAAAAACAATTAAAATTATTACTTGCATTAATAATTTTATTTAGTATATTACTAACTTTCTCCTCATCTTTAATGCAAACACACAAGATACTATAAGCAGTTAATGTATTATAAACTGCATATAACATATTTAATGGAAGTTTAACATTTTGAGTTTTATTAATTACAATCTCGCTATTTTCATAATCGATTTTATCCACAGTATAATTATTTTCTGGATGTTTGAAACTGCATTTAGGACAATGATAATCACCAATGTTCTCAAAATGGTAAAAATCATATATTAATTTGCTATTACATTTTGGACAATAAATAAAGTTTAAATTTTCAAAATTGGATTTTGTATAAGAATACTTATTCTTTTTAATACCATAATATGTTATTTTAAATTTATCTTCTATAGCCAATTTTTGTAAATATGGGTCATCAGCATTTAAAATTAGATGCATATCTTTGGTTAAAGCTTTTTTAATTTCATTGTATACTAAATCAATATTTCCTTGTCTTGGTGGTTGATCACGAGTTATATTAGTGATTGCTACATAGTTTGGTTTGATTGCGGGAAAAACAAATTTAGCGTATCTTTCATCCATTTCAATGACAGCTACATCCTTTTTAATTTTTCCTAGTAAATTGCTGTTTTCTAAAAGTGTGGTTAATATACCAGTTACTAAGTTAGAACCAGATGAATTATGAACAACAGAATATCCTAATTTTCTATATGATTCCGCAATTAATTTGGTAGTACTACCTTTGCCAGAACTTCCTGTTACAGCTATAACAGTTTTTGGCATTTTTAATTTGTACATTAAATTTTTATCGATTTTTAATGCAGTGCTTCCAGCAAAAACACTACCACGCCCCATAGTTTTTCCTATAAAAACTAGAATTTTTCCTATTAATATGGCAAAAAACTTTTTCATTTTACTACACCTCTTTTAAATTATATCATAAATCTTATTATCATACATAAAATTTAACATGGGTTCTATTTTTTTCTAGTTTTGTCGAATTGCAAAAAATGTTATTAATAAAATGTTATATTAATTGTGGAGATGATAATATGTCAAATACCGAATTCATTTATCACGGTCAAACATTATATGTGAATCTGAATGGTAAATATAAAAGTAAAAATATTAAAATTTTAAAAAGTAAAATATATAGTATTATTGATCAATATGGCATTAATGATATTATAATAGATAAAAAATTAACTACAGAAATAGATAATGTTGCATTTTATGAAATGTTAGATGAATATGACATTAAATATGGTGGCAATTTAATTGTGGAGGAATAAATAGCAAATAATAGGAAAAACCTATTATTTTTTTGTTTTTTTTGATAAAATATAGTAGTAAGCATGAAAGGAAGATACAGAAATGAGTTTTTTTAAAAAATTATTTGATCATGAATATAAAGAATTAGATAAATTTACTAAATTAGCAGATGAGGTTGTTTCGCTAGATGAAAAATTTAGTAAATTAAGCGATGAAGAATTAAAAGGGAAAACAAAAGAGTTAAAAGATAGATTAAAAAATGGTGAAACATTAGAAGACATTAAAATTGAAGCTTTTGCTACAGTAAGAGAAGCAGCTTACCGTGTAATTGGTGAAAAACCATATAAAGTTCAAATTATTGGTGGCTTTGCTATCCATTACGGTAATATTGCGGAAATGAAGACCGGTGAAGGAAAAACCTTAACATCTACTATGCCAGCATATTTAAATGCATTAACTGGCGAAGGGGTACATATTATTACTGTTAATGAATATTTGGCTGGTCGTGATGCAGAATGGATGGGGAATATTTATAGATTCCTTGGATTAACAGTTGGAATTAATTATCGTGACCTTACTCCGTCTGAAAAAAAAGATGCTTATAATTGCGATATATTATATACAACAAATAATGAGGTAGGATTTGATTATTTACGAGATAATATGGTTGTTAGAGCAGAAGACCGTGTAGCAAGACCTTTCAACTTTGCTATTGTAGATGAAGTGGATTCTGTATTAATTGATGAGGCAAGAACACCATTGATTATTTCTGGTGGAAGCATGCAGTCGATGAATTTATATAGAGAAACTGATCATTTTGTAAAACATTTAAAAGAAAATGCAGGTTATTTATATGATGAGAAAACAAAGGCAGTTACTTTAGATGATGAGGGAGTAAGTAAGGCAGAAAAGGCATTCGGAATAGATAATCTTTATGATATTAAGCATACATCATTAGTACATTTTATTAGTCAAGCACTAAGAGCAAATTATGCTATGAAAAAAGATTTTGATTATGTAGTTCAAGATGGCAAAGTAATTATCGTAGATCCTTTTACTGGACGTTTAATGCCAGGAAGAAATTATTCTGATGGATTACACCAAGCAATTGAAGCTAAAGAAGGTGTGGAAATTAATCAAGAAACTAAAACGCTTGCAACAATCACCTTCCAAAATTTATTTAGAATGTATAAAAAGTTAGCTGGTATGACAGGTACTGCTAAAACTGAGGAAGAGGAATTTAGAGATATCTATAATATGTATGTAATCCAGATTCCAACAAATAAACCTGTTGCGAGAAAAGACTATGGAGATTTAATTTATGCTACAAAAGCAGGTAAATATAAAGCTATTTTAGCAGAAATTAAAGAGCGTCATGAATCTGGGCAACCAGTGTTAGTTGGTACTGTAGCAGTAGAAACTAGTGAATTATTAAGTGATATGCTAAAAAAAGCACATATACCACATGAGGTTTTAAATGCTAAAAATAATGCTCGTGAAGCTGAAATAATTGCAAATGCTGGAGCAAAAGGTGCTGTTACAATCGCAACTAATATGGCTGGTCGTGGAACAGACATTAAAATTTCTGATGAAGTAAAAGAATTAGGTGGACTTTGTGTTATAGGAACCGAACGACATGAATCAAGAAGAATTGATAACCAATTAAGAGGTCGTTCAGGGCGTCAGGGAGATCCTGGATTTTCTCAGTTCTGTGTTTCTTTTGAAGATGAATTGATGGTAAGATTTGGGACTGATCGTGCGAAATCATTACTTCAAAGCATTGGTTTTGATGGCGATGTTTCAATTCGTAATGGGATGTTATCAAAATCAGTAGAATCTGCTCAAAAGAGAATTGAAGGAAATAATTATGATATCAGAAAAACATTACTTCAATATGATGATGTTATTAATCAACAACGTGAAATAATTTATGAAAAAAGAAATGCTATTCTAGATAATGAAGATATTCATGAAGAAATTATAGAAAGTTTCAAAAATTATACTCATGGATTAATATATAGTCATCTAATAGAAAGTAATGATTTAACTGAGAATGATGTTCATGAAATTTTAGAGGGAGTTAATGGATTAGTAAAAAATGATATTAAATTATCTGCTATACAAAACAAATCTCCTGAAGAAATGTTTGATTATATTTCTAATCATTTAATAGAGGAATATAATGATAAAATTAAAGAAGTTCCAGAAGAAATAACACGTGAATTTGAGAAAGCTATTTCTTTAAGAATAATTGATACTCATTGGATGGAGCACATTAATACAATGGCCTTATTAAGAGAAGGAATTGGATTAAGAGGATATGCTCAAGAAAATCCATTACGTGCTTATACAAGCGAGGGATTTGAATTATTTGAAAACTTATTAGATTTAATTGATAAACAAATCACAACTTATTTAATCAGAGCTGAAATTAGGCAGAATGTTGAGAGAAAACAAGTTGCTAAAGGTGAAGCTGTAAATGACCCTAATAAAGTTAAGAAAAAATCTCCAAAAAGAGTAAATAAGATAGGTAGAAATGATCAATGTCCATGTGGCAGTGGTAAAAAATATAAGCAATGTTGTGGTAAATAACTCACAAAGCCAGGAAATATAAGGGTTCCCAGGCTTTTTCTTTTCCTGAAAAGTTGTAATTTTTATTCAAAAAGTGCCCCTACATACGTTTCACATACGTATGTAAAACGTATGTAGACTGTACTTTGAGATAAATAAAGCCTTTATTTATAAGGGCTTGAAAGCAAAATGATCACTGCCACCACGGTTCATGACAAAAGACATAAAAGTTTATGATATAATATTAATAGGAGCTGATAGTATGACTATTATTGAGTATTCTGATAAATATTTAGAAGATATAAAAGATTTATTGGTTGAATTAGAAGAATATATTTTATCAATTGACAAGGATAACTTAGATCAACTTCATCCTGAATATAGAGAAAAAATGGCAATATTAGATTTAAAAGATGTTTATGATTTTAGTGGAAAGTGTTATTTAGCTATTAATGAGGATGATAAAGCAATTGGACTTATTATGGGGAATGTTCCACCTTATGATGAATTTGATTATTTAGATTATAAATGTCCGAAAAGAGGAGAAATTACAGAATTAATTGTTACAAAAAAAATTAGAAGCAATGGCATAGGACAAGAACTAATAAACAAAATGGAAGAATATTTTAAATCAGTTGGATGTGAATATGTTATAGTTGATGTATTTGCCTATAATGAAATAGGGAAGAAATTTTATAATAAGAAAAATTATCACACAAGAATGGAAACAATGATAAAAAAAATATAGGAGTAGATTTTAATGAATGAAAAATTAACAGAAGAAGTTATTGTTGATAAAATTATTGATTTTATGATAAATAAGGAAGATGGCAATTGGCATGAAGAAAAAGTTGAAAAAAGTGATTTGCATAAACATAGAGTAGATATAAAACTTGTTGGAGGAAAGAGAAACAGTGAATATTTTTATATAGAGTGCAAAGGAAAATCTTATGCAAAATCTGCTAGATCAGTAAATCGAGAAGGTTGGCTAAATGCTTTAGGACAAATAATAACAAGAATGGATGTTAAGAGATATTCAATGGCAAAAGATGGTTCTGGAATTTCAGGTATAAATCATGCATATAAGTATGGATTAGGTTTATATTGGGAATCAGCTCAAGTAGCACTTAGAAGAATTCCTAAAGAAGTAGCAGAAGTTTTATGCTTACATATATTTGCTGTTAATGATAATGGCAAAGTTAAATATTTCACACCAAGTAAGTTTGGAAAAGTTTATACTAAACAAGATTTCATTTAATAAAGGAGATAAAGTAATGAATTATAATTTAAAAAAAGTAAAAATATTTGTTATGGTACCTAAAGAAAATTTAGATAATGTTAGAACAGCTATGTGTAATGCAGGAGCTGGTGTTATTGGCAATTATACTTTTTGTTCAACTTCAACTAAATCAGTCGGTACGTTTATTCCAAATGATAATGCAAATCCGTATATTGGGGAACAGAACAAATTAGAATATGTTGAAGAAGAAAAATTAGAAGTTATTTGTGATATAGAAAAAGTAAAAGTAGTTGTTGAAGCATTAAGAAAAACTCGTCCTTATGAGGAACCTGCAATAGATATAGTTCCGCTTTTGGATGAATCAATCTTTTTATAAAACACTCAAAAAGTATAAAATAAATATAGAGAGGTGATAACTTAATGAGAAAACTTGTATGTATTGGTGGTGGAGAGATTCCTAGATATAAAAATAGGAAACTATTACCCTATGAAACCAAAGAAATAGATGAGGAAATAGTCAGACTATCCAACAAAAAAAATCCAAAATTGCTCTTTATTGGAATAGCATCATCTCATCCTGAGGAATATTTTGAAGGAATAAAAAAAGTATATACAGATTTAGGTTGTATTGCGACTAATTTTAATATAAATCAAACATATGAAAAATTAGAAAAAGAAATATTAGCGACTGATATTATTTATATTGGTGGTGGGAACACTAAATATTTAAATGAAAAATTAAAAGAAACTGGTATTGATAAATTGTTAATTAATGCATATAACAAAGGAATTGTATGTTCTGGATTAAGTGCCGGAAGTTACTGTTGGTTTAAATATAATTATGATTTATTAGAAGGAATGGGAGTAATAAATGCAATTAACTGTGTTCATTATGATCAAAAAGATGAAATTTCAAAAAATAAATTTTACAATACAATAAAAGATAAAAATTTGATTGGTTATGCTTTGGATAATTGTGTTGCAATAGAATTTTTAGATAATGAAATAAAGATAGTAAAAAGTAATGAAAATAGAAATGCATACAAAGTAACAAACGATAGCAATGGAATTAAAGAAGAAATAATTTTTTAAATTACATACGATTTTACATACAATTTGGTAGCGTTCTCGAGTGTTCTCAAACGTTCTCAAAAGAGCAATCGTGAGGTTTTATAAGGGTTTTAAAGCCTACCATATCCTCAGAAGTTCGAAAAATAAAAGCCATGTGGCAGTGGCAAGAAGTATAAAATGTGCTGTGGAAAATAACTCGCAAACCAAGGTAATATAAGGGAAAACGCGAGTTTTTCTTTTGTATAAATTTATCTGAAAAATGACTTTAGATCCATTTTAGATCCACTTATTT
>SVAO01000009.1 GCA_015059365.1 Bacillota bacterium
ATATTAGAAGTAAGCGATGAAGAATTAAAAATAAAAGAGGAAATCAATAGACAAACAACTATTGATAGAAATGTTGCTAATCTAAGTGTATATATTAATGAGGACATTGATGATAATGTTATAGAAGAAAAAGTGCCTGTTTTAAGTAAGAAAAAAACTCCAACTTCTAATAAGAAAAATTAAAATAGAGGAGTAGAGTATGGCAAAAAAAATATCAGAAAAACTAGTTATAGGAAATGCATTAATTTCTACTAATAGAGAGTATTTGACTAAAGGACAAGTTTGTCATTATTGGCATATTGTAGATAGTTTATTACCCGAAGGATATTATACTAACGGAAACAATAATTCATTTTCAGATTTTTGTGAAGAATATCCATTTTTAGTAAAGAGAGTTGGAGATACAATGATTATTAATTGTGATAATGATTTATTAGAGAGGTACTGTAGAATAGGTATTCCAACAGAAATTATAAAAGTATTTGATCTAGCAGGTGCGAAATTAAATGAAATTGAAGAAAAAAGTAGAAAAGTTCTTGCTAAAACTTTATTAAAATAATATTACATATTGTTAAATTAAAATTATTATAGTAAAATTAGTTTAGAAATTGATGTTAATTCTTAATTAGGAAAAGTTGTAAATAACTTAATCAACTGCTCCATATGAATTTTAGCCATTGATTTTCAATGGTTTTTTCGTGTCTTAATGGATTTTGGTCTTGTAATTGGTCTTGTTTTCAAAAAACTTGTTTGAAAATGGCTCTTTTTTATCTAAAAATAGGTGGGATTTTTTAATTAATTAGATACCACTTTGTTTATAACTTAATTATTTATTACAATAAAATTATTAAATTATGTTATAATGGGTGTAACTTAGGAGGTTTGTATGGAATTAATTAATAATAACTATGTAAAATTTTCTAAATTTGACTTATGTTATCAACAAGTAAAAGAATCGGAAACTGGTGATGAAAACAGAGAAATATATTTTAATAAGATAATGAGAGTATTCTTTGATTATGAACGTGAGAAAAAACATCATATATCTTATATCTATATTAGTACTGATAATTCCTATATTAAGGAACTTTTAGAAAAATCAGAAATTTTTATATCAAGACAAACAGTATTAAACGCTTTGATGTTCGCAACAGTTAATAATGATATAGATATAGCACAAAAATTAAGTTTAATTATTTCTAAGAAAGAATTTTTACCAAGCGAACTAGGAAATTTATTGGAATATGTTCTAACACATAGTATGGATATAAATGAGTATTTTGATGGTGAGGAACAAAGATTTATTTATAATGATATAGAGAATAGATTAGAAGAAGGTTATGTTTTTAAAATAAAACAACCAGAGAATAATAAACAATTAAAATTGAAATAAATGTTATATTAAAATTTGATTTCTAATTAATTTTATGTTAAAATGAATACAGATGAAGGATTCTTCATAAAATAAAAAAGGATGCATTTGATTGGCAGAATCAAATGCATTCCCTTAATGGATTGCATCTGAAATCAACTCTTGTTGAAATCAGATGTTTTTATTATTTAAATAGTAAGGTGATTACTATGAAAAATAATAGTAGAATTATAATAAATTGAGACCATTCTCTTTTTGTCATAATTACCACCACCTCGTATTAAAGAAAGGGAAAGCATCTGATATTTTCAAATGTATCCAAAAACATTATACCAAACATTTGCTTGTGATGTAATATATGGTTACAATTTGTTTGCAAATTTTATATGATATATTAATTAGATACTACTTCAATAAGTTCGTTTCTTGTTAATTAGTGATAATCAATTTGAAAGTAGGTTTAACAAATACGATGATTTATATTGACTAACAATGCTAAAAGTGTTAGAATTAGTACATAAATCGTTGATAGAAATTAGTAATAAATATATTATTTTAAGAGAGTTCGTGGTTGGTGGAAACGAATAATAAATATTTATGAATCTCTTCTGGAGTGGTAGGGTAATGCTTACTCGGCTTAGCCGTTATTAAAATTAAGACTATTAATAGGATGGTACCGCGATAATTTGCTCCTATATTAATAGTTTTTTTGCTTTTTAGAGGTGAAATATGAATATTTGGTTAAAAGAAGTTGAAATTAATGATGATGATAGATATTGTGATTTGTTGATTGAATTAGCAAGTTATGAAGACGTTTATGCTAGGCCAGTTCCAAGTGATTTTACAAAAGAAGATTATGAAATTTTTAAGAAATCGAGGATTCAAATGGCAAGTGGTATAAATTTGCCTAAAGGTGTTTTTCAAACAACTACTTATTATGTTATGAATGATGATGAACCAATAGGTTATGCTACATTAAAGCATGAGGTGGATATAACTAAACCTGGTGGACATTTGGGTTGTTGTTTAAAAAAAGCATATCAAAATAAGGGAATAGGTTCAATAGTAAGTGATCAACTCTCCCGTATTGCCTATTATGAATTAGGCATTGAAAAAATATTATATACATCTAAGAATGAGAATTTACAAAGTCAAAAGTCATTAGATAAAATTGGTGCTACACTAACTAGTATTCATGATGGATATCATTTTTATGAGGTTGATTTAGTAAAAAAATATAGCAAGGAAGGAAAAAGATTATGATAGATATTAATTTAATTAGAGAAAACAAAGAATTAGTAAAAGAAAATATTAGAAAGAAATTTCAAGATAAGAAAATAGTTTTAGTAGACGAAATTGAGGAATTAGATAAAAAATTTCGTGATGTTAAACAAAAGGGTGATAATTTACGTGCTTTAAAAAATAGTAAGAGTGCAGAAATTGGACTTTTAATGCGTGAAGGAAAGAAAGAAGAAGCAGAGAAAGTAAAAGCAGAAATAGCTGAATATTCAAATGAAATGGTTTCTTTAGAAATTGAAGAACAGAAATATTCAGAACAAATAAAGGAAAAAATGATGGTTATACCTAATATAATTGATTCCTCTGTTCCTATTGGTAAAGATGATAGTGAAAATGTAGAAATTGAAAAATATGGAGAACCTGTAGTACCAAATTTTGAAATTCCATATCATGCAGATATTTTAGAAAGAATTTGTGGATTAGATAAATTAAGTGCCGGAAGAACTAGTGGTAATGGTTTTTATTATTTAATGGGTGACATTGCTAGACTTCATTCTGCTATGTTAAGTTATGCAAGGGATTTTATGATTGATAAAGGCTTTACATATTGTGTTCCACCATTTATGATTCGAAGTGATGTTGTTACTGGAGTTATGTCTTTTGAAGAAATGGATGCAATGATGTACAAAATTGAAAATGAAGATTTATATTTAATTGGTACTAGTGAGCATTCTATGATTGGTAAATTTAAAGACCAAATTATAAAAGAAGAAGAATTACCTTTAAATCTTACTTCATATTCACCTTGTTTTAGAAAAGAAGTAGGTGCTCATGGTATTGAAGAAAGAGGTATATACCGCGTTCACCAATTTGAAAAACAAGAAATGGTAGTTTTATGTAAGCCAGAAGAAAGTATGGATTGGTATAATAAAATGTGGAGTTATACAGTGGAATTCTTTAGAAGTTTAGATGTTCCTGTTAGAACTTTAGAATGTTGTAGTGGAGATTTAGCAGATTTAAAAGTAAAATCTTGTGATATTGAAGCATGGAGTCCAAGACAACAAAAATATTTTGAAGTTGGTTCTTGTTCTACATTAGGTGATGCACAAGCTAGACGTTTAGGAATACGTGCTAAAGGTGAACGCGGAAACTATTATTTACATACTTTAAATAATACAGTGCTTGCAACTCCTCGTGGAATGATTGCGGTAATTGAAAATAACTATAATGAAGATGGAAGTATTAATATTCCAAAAGCTTTACAACCATATATGGGTGGAAAAGAAAAAATTGAAATAAAAAAATAACTTTGGAAAACCAAAGTTTTTTTATTGATTTAAAGATTGTAGTTCTTGATTTAACATTTGATGTTTTTGATTGATTTTTTGTTTTTCTGCTTGTTCTATTGAATACCAACCATTGCGAAACATTAATTCATATACTTCACGTTGTAATGATGAAATTGTTTGACATGTTTGATTATATTTTTGAAAAAGGAATTCATTGCTTGCTTCACTCATCGCAGTTACATAATTTTTTTCCATTTCTTTTAAACAAGAAAGCAAAGAATTACAATAGTCTTTATCATTTAATTGGATTCCACTTGGAACTGTAGTTTTAGGATTACAAATATTATTATTCATTGTTTCCTCCTTCTGATAAAATATTTAAAACCATATTCATATTTTCAAAAAATACATTTGTACATTTTTGAACGGTTTGTTTAATTTGTGCGTCTTGGATATTGTCTAATGCATTCATATTGGATTTGTAAGCTCCATAGTTCCAATTAAACATATCGCTTAAATAATCTAAATCTTTTCCTGAAATAATATTAGGTACTACATCATATTTTTGTTGCATATTAATCTCCTTTCAAAGTTATTATGTACAAAATAAAATATTATAAACAAGTAAAAATGCTAAAATTTTGTGCTATAATTAATTAGAGGGGATAATTATGAGAATTGGTGTTTTTGATTCAGGAATAGGTGGATTAACAGTTTTAAAAGAATTAATAAAATATCATAAAAATCAAGAATATATATATTTTGGTGATACTCAAAATCTTCCATATGGGGTTAAAAGTAAAGAAGAGTTGTTTGATATAGTATGTAAAGTAATAGACTTCTTAATAAGTGAAGATGTTAAAATAATATTTATTGCATGCGGGACAGTAAGTTCTACTATTTATCAGGAATTGCGACAGAAATATAAGATTCCAATCGTAAATATTATTGATACTACAATTGCTGAAATAAGAAGAAATAAAATTACTGATTTGGCGGTTTTAGCTACTCCTGCAACAATAGGCAGTCATATATTTAAGAATAAATTAAATGATATAAATGTAATGGAAATATCTTGTTCTCAATTTGTTCCAATTATTGAGGACAAAGTTGATAAGAAGTTTAAAAAAATATATATTGAACAATATTTAAAGGAAGTAAAAAAAGAAAGAATTAAAGATATTGTTCTAGGGTGTACTCATTATCCGTTGTTAGAAGATGATATTAAAGCATATTTAGGTGAAGTTAATTGTTATAATATGGGTACAGTTTTAGCACGTAGTACATATTTAAAACCAGACAAAGAAGATTTAAAAGTTTATTTTAGTCATAAATATGATGGATTAGATATTAAAGTTAATAATATTTTAGAAAGAAAAATTGATATTATAGAAAAACAGATTTAGGGGTGATTGTATGCCAGAACTACCAGAAGTAGAAACTGTAAAAAACACTTTAAAAAGATTAATTTTAAACGAAAAAATATTAGATGTAGATATATATCATAATAATATTATTGCATCTCCTAGTGTAGATGAATTTAAAGAAAAAATAAAAAATCAAACAATTAATGATATTAAAAGAAGAGGCAAGTGGTTAATATTTGAATTGGATGATTATTATTTGGTAAGTCATTTAAGAATGGAAGGAAAGTATTTTTTAAAGGATAGTAATGATGAATTATTAAAACATGAACATGTTGTTTTTAAATTTAATAAACAAGAATTGCGATATCATGATACTCGTAAATTTGGTAAGATGTATCTAATTGATAAAGACAAAATAGATGTTTCAAAGCCGATTAACGAACTTGGTTTAGAACCTTGGGATGAAAAATTAACAAATTTATATTTAAAAGAAAAATATTCTAAAAAGAATATTCCTGTTAAAACAGTATTATTGGATCAATCTATTATTACAGGAATTGGTAACATATATGCGGATGAGATTTTATTTAAATGTAAGATAAATCCACTTATTAAGCCTAAAGAATTAAATGATGAGCAATTAAATAATATTATAAAATATACTAGGAAAACATTAGAAGAGGCAATAAAATTAGGAGGAACTACAATAAAGAGCTATGAATCTGCCAAAGGTGTTCATGGTTTGTTTCAAAATAAATTATTAGTTCATTCTAAAGTGGGTGAAGCTTGTCCGGAATGTGGAACTAAGATAATTAAGATTACAGTAAATGGACGAGGTACTTATTATTGTGAAAATTGTCAAAAATAAAATAGATTATTTGTTTAATCTATTTTTATTATTGGTTTTTCGAGTTTATCTTTAAAATTATTTTCTGTTATTAGATTATAAATGTCACTAATTTTATGCTCTAACCTTAACATTTCATTTTCAAATGATTTACAATTTGTGATAATAGGTATGGATAAATTTTTCTTAATTAATTTTAAATAATCTTGTCCAGTTTTATTGAAACCTAATATTCTTATATATTCAATTTTATTCATTTTTTTAGCTTGTTCCTTAGTAAAAGAACACAAAATATGAATAAACATTCTAGATATTTTATTATATGTATAACGTTTGGTTTTAATATCATTTATAAGTTCTTCTAGAGAATTACATTTATTTATATATTTTAATATCCTATTTTCGATTCCTTCATCGACTGTTTGATATTTACTTAAATCGTTATCACTTAAAATTTTATATTTTAATAATTGGAATAGTTTTTCATCATAGTTTTTAAAGTTTATGTACTTTGTAACATAATTTGGTACAAAATTAGTAATATCTTTTTTTTCTTTTATTAAATTCCTAATTGCGGATGCACTTACAATATTAGAATTTGTATTTAAGTCATGGTAATTATTTGTTCTTTTAATTGTGATGGGTTGAATTTTAAAACTGTTACTTTTAATTTCACGAACGTAACTTAATCCTAACAAGTCGTTTGGTTCTTTAATATTTATTTTTGATAATTTAGTTAATGCTTTAGATAGTGCGGTAGGATAGTTAATACCTTCCTTTAGGTATATATTAACTAATTTATGGTATTCATTATTATTAAGTTGAATATCTGCTAAATAATTTAGTGTATTAATGTCGTTTGATTCACTACCAAATATAAGATACTCACAATTCATATGTTCTAGTATTTGAACTGCACCTTTTGCAAAAATATCAGCAGACTGAGTTGCGAAGGGAAATGGTAACTCTAAAACTAAATCAATTCCTGCTTCTAATGATATTTTAGTTTTATCCCATTTATTAATAATACTTATTTCACCACGTTCAGTAAATGATGGACTTAAAACTAAAATTATCAAATGTTCAGGAAACATTTTTTTAATTTCTTCTAAATGATATAAATGGCCATTATGGAATGGGTTGTATTCGCAAATTATTCCAACACTTTTCATGATTATTCCTCCGTTTGTTATATAATAACATAAAAATTAAAATTTGTATTCATAATTTTAATATATAAAACAATTGCAAAAACTTAATAACTTATGTATAATGTACGTGTTGGTGATATTATGGAATTTAATTTATTAAGATTAAAGAATGGATTAGATAAGTATATTGATATTGATTTAACATATTCTTTTACTAAAGAAGAAATTGAAGGAACTGATCTTTTAAGTTTAAATAATGTTAAAATAAAAGGTGAAATTACTAAGAACGCAATAGATGATATTATGATACATTTGAATGTTAGTGGGCAAATGGAACTTCCTTGTGCAATAACATTGGTGCCCGTTATTTACCCATTTGAGGTAGAAATTGATGGTAGTAGAGAAGAATTAATAGATGAACAGGCAGAAAATGCAAAAAAAGATGAAAATATACTTGATATTTTCCCGATAATATGGGAAAATATATTAATGGAAATTCCCATGAAAGTTGTAAGCCCAGGATCTGAGGATAAACTTACCAATTTGCAAGGTGATGGTTGGAGAGTTATTACAGAAGAAGAAAAAGAAATTAATCCTGAATTGGCTAAGTTAAAAGATTTATTGTAAGAAAGAGGTGGAATCATGGCTGTACCATTTAGAAAAGTAAGTAAGACTAGAGGAAGAATGAGAAGAACTCATTATAAAATAAGTGCTAATGAAACAACTAAATGTCCAAAATGTGGTGCTGAAGTTAGACCACACCGTGTATGTCCAGAATGTGGATCATATAAAGGGAAAGAAGTTGTCAAGACTGCTGAAGAAACAACTAAATAGTTGTTTTTTTTTTACCATATTGCTATAATTAGTATGGTGATGGTATGAAACAAAAAGGTTTTACTTTAGTTGAAATATTAGCGGTTTTAGTATTAATTTCCGCTTTAGCAATTCTTATAGTTCCTAGTATTATTAATTATATAAACGAAAGTAAAGAAGAAATAAGTCATGTTACGAGCGAACTAATTTATTCTGGTGCAAAATTATATGTTGATTCTAAACCTAATGAATATCCCAAAGAATCAGGAAATAAATTTTGTGTCACATTAAAAGAAGTGGTAGATGCTAATTATTTAACTGCTCCTATTTTGGACAGTGTAAGTGGTAATGAAATTGATTTAAATAAATTTGTTAAAATAAATTATGTTTATGATGATGAATTACAAATGAATAAATTTGAATATGAAATAATAGACAGTTGTAAAATGTGTATTTTATTAAATGATTCAGATAATAGTGGAACAATAACATTCGGGGATAAGTATAGTTGTAATCCTGGAGATGGATATAAAAATTTTTATGTATTAGAAACAGGAGATAATATTTCATTAATTATGAGTGAGAACATTGATAAAAATGTTGTTAATGAACGTGAAGTAATTAACAGTTTTGAACAGTATATGGCCAATTGGAGTGATACTAGAATCATAGAAAAAAATTTACCAACGTATGAACAAGTAACAGGCGGTAAAATTGAGACTGTTGCACATGTTACTCAGGCATGGTGGCTTGAAGGATATTATTGGACTTCATTGATTGATGGGATTTCTAATTCAAGATGGGCAGTTAGACAAAATATATTAGATTATATAGAAAATGATGGAAGAACTGGTATTCGCCCAGTAATAACTATTTCATCAGATGATTTATAAAATAAAAAAAGGCAACTTAAGTGAAGTTGTCTTTTAGTTTTTATATCTTAAAATTTCATTTGAAACATTAAAAATAATTCCTAGCATAATCATGTAACTAAGTAAACTAGAACCACCATAACTTATAAAGGGAAGAGTGATTCCGGTTATCGGCATCAATCCTATAGTCATTCCAATATTTTGAAATTGTTGATATATTAACATCCCAATAATACCACCAATTATATATTTATTAATATTTGAATTAGTTTTGGTTGCTAATAAAATTAGTTTTATGTCAAAAAAAGCAAATAGGCTTAGTAGCAATATAGTTCCAATAAAACCAGTATTGTTTGCATATACTGCAAATATGAAATCTGTTTGAGGTTCTGGAAAGTAAATAGGAGTATTATTAAATCCATGTCCTATTATCCCACCTGAACCTATTGCGGCTAATCCATTTTCCAATTGATATCCTGACGAACTAGACCAATCTAATAGTCGGTCAATACGTAAAAAGAAGCTTGTTCCAAAAATATCTACAAACAAATTAGAATTAAGAAAGTAAATCAGTAGAATTATTGCGATTAAAACGAAAGATAAAGCAAAAAGTAATATAAACCATCGGTATCTAATTCCTGAGATAAATAACATAATGATAGTAATTACAAGATAAATTAGAACAACGCCTGTATCAGGTTGTAAAAATGTTAAAATACTAGGGATTAGTACAACAAGTCCTATTTTGAGTAAAAATAAGAATTCTTCTTTAATATTTGGATTAGGATATTTTTCATTAAAATTATGAATTAAAGTCCCGATTGTGATTATTAGAATAATTTTCATAAATTCACTAGGTTGAAAGACTCCAATACCTGGGATAGAAAACCAACACTTAGCGTTATTTATCGGTTCTGCAAAAATAAGTAATGCAATTAGTAATAAGATTCCTGTACCATATAAAAACCAAACATGTTTATAAATATAGTCGTTACCTATATACATTATAAAAAACGCTATTAAAAAACCTAATCCATACCATAAAATTTGTTTAAAAACCAAATTATCTAAATAATCAGGTAATAATTTTTGTGCACTATTAATGCTAAAGATACTTATTAAAAAGAAGGCGATAATGCATAAAAGGATATTTTTGTCTATTTTAAATTTTGAAGTTTTTTTCATATTATCACCCATTATTATCTTACACTAATTATTTTAATTATACAACAAATGTACATTTACAATAATAAAATAATAGTAAAATCTTTATATTTATAGTATAATGATAATAGGTGATAAAAATGCAATATATACAGTATTTAATTATAATTGTTGTTTTGGTTATAATAGCACTTTCTATTACAAGGACAAAAAAGAAGGATTATAAGATTGAAGTTAATAAATTGGTTGATTATTTAGGTGGAAAAAATAATATTATTGATTATGAAGCTAATAAATCTAGATTTATTGTAACATTAAAAAATGTAGATTTAGTTAATAAGGATGCTATTCAAAAAATGGGTGCTCAAGGAATAGTTGAAATTGATAATCAATTAAAAATTATTTTAGGACCAGACGCAAAACAAATAAAAAAATACATTAATGATTTAAAGTGAAATATTCACTTTTTTTCTTTTTTCGACAAAATATGACAATCGAAAATGATATATTATTGTCGAAAGGGGAGATATTATGAGTTTTATTGAAAACTTTACTTTAAATGCTATTTATATTTTATTTCCATTAATATTATATTTATTTTATTTTGCTTACAATAAGGCGTTTGAAAAAGATGTACAAAATATAATTTTAGATTTTTGTTTATTAACGTCTTTTTATTTAACCAGTAGATTTGGTATTTTTTCAAATATTCAGATATCTATTTTAGTGTTTAATATTCCTTTGCTGATTGCTTATTTATATAAACGGGATTTAAGTGTATTAATTCTTTCAGTCAGTATAATAATATATTATTATCAATCTTATTTTGCTTTGTTTTTAATATTTATCGTAGAATATTTAATCTATTATTTTGTTTATTTGAAAATTGTTAAAAAAGATAACAATCAAAATTTATATATATTTATTTTTATAATGATTAAAATGTTATTTACTTTTGTTTTTGTATTTTTATTAGTACAAAAAGGATTATATGTAAATATCGGATTTTTTAAATTTGTTGTTTATTTAATTTTGTTTATTATTTTAATTTATTTTGTGATATATCTTTTAAGGAAGGGGGAAAAAATTGTAAAACTTGAAATGACATTAAAAGAGTTACAGAAGGAAAAACAAATTAGAACCTCTCTTTTTAAGATAACTCATGAAATTAAAAATCCTATTGCGGTATGTAAAGGTTATTTAGACATGTTTGATGTTAATGATTTAAAACATAGTCGTAAGTATATTCCAATTATAAGATCGGAAATTAATCGTACGTTATTATTATTGCAAGACTTTTTAGATTGTAATCATTTAAAAATAAATAAGGATATTTTAGATATTAATCTATTGTTAGAAGATGTAGGGGATGAATGTGTTCCATTATTAGAAAGTAGGATGATAAATTATATTTCGCATATTGATGATGATGAACTTTATATAGAGGGTGATTATGAAAGATTGAAACAAGTATTTATTAATATAATAAAAAATAGTATTGAAGCTATTAATACTAGTGATAATAGTTATATTGAGATTGATACTAAACTAGAAGAAAATAATATTCATATTTTTATTGAAGATAATGGGACTGGTATTTCTCCAGAGGATTTAGAAAAGATTTGTAATCCATTTTATACAACTAAGAAAAATGGAACGGGATTAGGTATAACATTATCAACAGAAATAATAGAGGCTCATGGTGGAAAAATAATTTATACTTCAAAATTAGGAGAGTGGACTAATGTAGAAGTAATATTACCACTAAAAAACAGCTAGAAATTTTAGCTGTTTTTTGCTTCTGGGTAATAAATTTGATTAAATTTATGAATTTTCGTTTCTTTTTTTTGAAGTTCTTTGTTTGCTATTAAGAAAAAATCATAAATTAGAATGTCTGAATTGTTGCTGGTTATTGGGTCATCCCAAGTTAAATCAAGATGATACCATTTATTTTCTACTAAGACATAATTCCAAACATGTCTTTCATCTGTTGCTTTTTCGGTATAATTTGAAATTTTATAATTTTTAATCCCTAATTTATTTAAATATATTGCCATTGCGTCGCTATAACCGCTACATACTGCATATCCTTCAACTAGGGCACCATAGGCAGTATATGGATGATATGGGTATGAATCTTTATTTGAATTAATATCAAAGTTTTTATCATATTTAGTATTATTTATAAGCCAATCATGAAATACTTTAATTTTTTCTTTAGTGGTCATATTATTAGTAATGTGTTTTTTTATAAAAATATCTAACATTTCATTTATTACAATTTTTTGTTCTTCTGAATATAAGTTTTCAATTTCTATTGTTATTTTATTAAAATTATTGATGGAAACAGATAAACCATCAAATGAGTTAAAGGGGTGTACATAATTATTTATTGCTTCTACATAATTATCATTTTGAATATAATCTTTGAAGTCATTTATACAATTTTTATATCCAAAATCACAAAAGAATGAAAAAGAATCATAACCACTATTTAATATAGTGTATAAAAAATTATTAAAGTCATCTTTACTTTTTATGGTTAATTCATTAGTATTTTGTAATAATAAGAAATCTTCGGATTTGTAATACTCGTTTGGTTCTGCAATTTCATATTGATCTTTAAAGATGATTTTTTGAATTACAAATTGTGAAACATCATCCTTTTTCCAAATGAGTATACCTATAGTAATTATAAAAATAAATAGTAGAAACTTTTTCATATTATCACCTAGAATAAATTATATCAAAAATATAATAAAAAAAGAAGTATAATTATTACTTCATTTCATTTACTTTTTTTGTTAAACGAGATTTGTTACGAGCGCAAGTGTTTTTAGATGTAACGCCTTTTGAAGCAGCTTTATCAATTCTTTTGATAGCTATTTTTAAAGTACTTTCGGCTTTTTCTTTATCTTTAGCGATTACAGCTTTTTCTACGTTCTTAATAGCTGTATGCATACTAGCTTTATATTCATTATTACTTACATTTCTTCTTTTAATTACGTTAATTGCTTTTTTTGCATTCTTCATATTTGGCATAATCTCACCTCCAAGTCATTTCGATACTTAATATTTTAGCAAACATTTAAATAAAATGCAACGATTTTATTCAATTATAATAATATTTGAATATTTGTTAACAATAATATTGGTGAAAAATATGAATCATGAAATAGATTTATCAAAATATCAAGTTAGAACTGATTTAGCAATAGAACTTATAGATGAGAATAAAGAAATTGATGGTATTTCTTTTAAAAAAACAATTTTTGATGATATAACAGTTACAGACGTCACAGTTTCTGAGGAAGGGAGTATAAATATCAATAAAAAGGCAGGAATTTATATAACAGTAGAATTTAATGATGTAACTGATAAAAACAATCAAAATTTAGTTTTAGAAATTTTTATAAAAAAGTTTAAAGAAATGCTTGAAAAACTGGAACTTGATATAAAAAAAAGTTGTTTAGTTATTGGTCTTGGTAATGATCGATCGACACCAGATTCGTTAGGGCCTCTTTCAATTAACAATATATTAGTTACAAGTCATTTGATGGAATTAGGTGAACTTGCAGATGGTTTTAGAAGAGTGAGTGCGATTAATCCAGGTGTTATGGGAACAACAGGAATTGAGACTAGTGATATTATTGCGAGTATTGTGGAAAAAATTAAACCTGATTTTATAGTTGTTATTGATGCTTTGGCTAGTCAATCAATAGAAAGGGTCAATAAGACAATTCAAATGACTGATACAGGAATTCATCCGGGTAGTGGTGTTGGAAACAGTCGTAAGGAAATAAGTAAAGAAATTTTAGGAATTCCAGTTATTGCGATAGGCGTTCCGACTACAGTTGATGCTGTTACGATTGTGAGTGATACAATAAATTATATGTATAAACATTTTTCTTATACAAAAGAAAATATAAATAATCCTAGTAATAAATTAATGGTGTCAACGCCTAATTACTTGAAAAAGAAAATTAAAATTGATAAGGGTGATAAAAGTAAACTTTTAGGATTAATTGGAAATCTAGAAGATTTTGAAATTAAACAATTGGTGTTTGAAGTATTAAGCCCGGTTGGATATAATTTGATGGTAACACCAAAAGAAATAGATTTTCTAATAGAAAAGTTAAGTTATATTATTGGTGAAGGTATTAATAAATCATTACATGAGAATGTTTAATCGACATTCTTTTTTTTCATATTATGTTAATATCAGAATAATATAGATTGGGTGATAAGATGGCGAAAAGATTTAAGGGTAAAAACAGAAAAAGAAAAATCTTTAAGTTTATTGTTTTCATTGGTGTTATTTATTTAATTTATTCTTTTTTTTCATTAATGTTTTTGAATATTAAACTTGTTGATAATAATGAAGATTTTATCAAAAATTTATTGAGTGATTCTAATTATCACATGTTATATGAAAAAAGAGGGAAGAATGTTGTTTATAAAGTGGCTAATCTTTTAACGGGTTTAAATATTAAAGAACCAATAACTATATTAGAAAATAGTTTTGGATATCAAAATAAAAATGAGGAGAGTGGTGAATTGGTTTATAATGATATGTATGAAAATAATAGTTCTATACAACAAGTAATAGGTGAACTTAATAAAGATAATCAAAATTTAGAGCCTTTAGTGTATATATATAATTCACATCAAACAGAGGGATATAGTAAAGAATTTTTGGAAACTTATAATATTACTCCAAATGTATTAATGGCAGGATATTTGTTAAAAGAAAAACTAGATAAAATAGGAATTCCTACGATTATTGAGGAATCTAATATTACTGAATTTTTAAGAATTAATAATTGGTCTTATAAAGATAGTTATAAAGCAAGTAGATTTTATTTACTTGATGCTATAAACAAATATCCAAGTATAAAATTATTTGTTGACTTACATAGGGATTCTTTATCAAAAGAAAATTCAACAGTTACAATAAATAATAAAAAATATGCAAAAATAATGTTTGTAGTTGGAAAAGAACATGAAAATTATCAAGAGAATTTGGCACTTGCGAACAAGTTAAATCAGATGATAAAAGCAAAATGTCCAACTTTGAGTAGAGGGGTATTACAAAAAGAAGGTGCTGGAGTAAATGGTATTTATAATCAGGATATAAGTAAAAATGTAGTTCTTTTAGAACTTGGAGGGAATGAAAATACAATTACAGAAGTTTTGAATACAATAGAAATAATATCAACAATTATAAAGGAGCATATTAATGAAACAGGAATCTAAAACAAAAATTAGAAATAAGTTTTTTAGATGGAGTTTATTTTTATTGTTTGTCGCATTTGTAACGCTTTATTTATCACAAGCAACTGGTTATTATGAATATGAACAAAGTAGAAAAACTGCATTTACAGAAGAACAGATAAAACAATTTGAGCAGGATGTTAAAGATGGAAAAGAAATTGACATAAATAATTATTTGGAAAATACGAATAAAGATTATCAAAATAATATTTCGAAAGTAACGTTAAATGTATCAGAGGCAATTTCTAAATATATGAAATATGGAATTGAAAAAATGTTTGAAGGGATTGTAAAGGTTATAGAGGAATAACTTGACAATAGATTGGAGAACAATTAAAATGATTGTAGAATAGAATAAGGTGAAGTATATGAAAAAAGGATTTACACTGATAGAGTTATTAGCAGTAATAGTGGTACTTGCAATTATCGCATTAATCGCAACGCCTGCTATTATGAATACTATAGAAAATAGTAAGAAACAAATTGCAATAAATAGTTATGAAAATTTAAAAAGAAGTGCTGAAATCTATTATTATGATAATCAAATGATGGGTAATATATATCAAATGAATTTTAAGTGTGAAAATAAAGAATGTCGCAATGGTAGTGAGGTTTTGGAAATAAAGGGTCAAGCTCCAGAAGATGGTTTGGTTATAATTTCAGAAGATGGTGATATATCTCTTAATTCAATAGTAATAAATGGTTATTTATGTAAAGAAGTGAATGGAAATGTAGATTGTAACAAAACAACAAAAGATACTATAACTCAAACGACAGGACCTTCGACAATATTAGGTAATGTAATCAATGGAGCGGTGAGTGACTATAAAATATATGGGAATAGTGTTGTAGAAAATGAAACAGTAAATTTATTTAATGCGGATGCGGCAGTTAATGATGGTAATATAAATTCCTATGGAGATGCACTAAATAAGAATAATGATGGTAGTTATACTCTTGAAAAGTTACCACAAGGTTATCGTTTTTCAAAATTGGTTCCAATGTTTATTGCATCTGGAACTACTATTGCATTGTCTATAGACATTATAGATGATAATACGCAATATGGAGGATTAGGATTTCAATTGCTTGATAATGATGATAATGAAGTCTATGGAGGTACTTTGACTAACAATGATTTAATTGTTACTGTTAATTCAGATGTATATCAAGTTAGGTTTTTGATAGGTTCCAATGAACTTGTCGGAAATTATATAACATTTAAAAATTTGCAAATTGAGATTGGAAACAAGGTTACAGATTATAGGCCATACGATGAAGAGAAATATCAAGATTATTTAGAAAATGGATTATCAAGAGAAATACAGAGTGTTGGAGATTTGGTAGTAGATACAAATAATTCTAATTATGGAAAGTATGAGATTCCTCTTACTTTAAGAATGAAGAACTTAATAAACATAAATGATTTTTATCTTGGCGGAAGATTAGCAAAAGCAGATTATGTTGAGGGAACAGTATTGACTTCAGACTCAAAGAACTATTATAAAACTTATAATCAAAAATTTTCATTAAACAATGGTGTAATAAATATTTTAGGTAAAAATGATGCTGCCACTCCTGGAAAAGGATCAACTACTGTGGGATTCTTAAATATTGGAACAACCGAGAAATGGGAAGCAGGCACGACATATTATTTTTCATGCGATATAGGTGTAATTTCTAACTATTACAATACGGATACTAGTTATTTTAGGGTAACAATTGATGGTAAATCATTTAGCATTACAAAAAACGCAACAACAGGAAGATATGAAGGTCAAGTAACGTTAGGAAGTAGTGTTTCTAATATTACAAACCGTCATGTTCAATTTCGTGTAGATGGATGTGAACTTAATATAAGTAAAATGTTACTAAGTAAGTCACCAGATACAACATATAGAGCGTATGAAGAGCCTATAGTTTATAGTATATATTTAGATGAACCATTAAGATGCATTGGAAATACATGCGATTATATAGACTATGTAAATCAACAAGTGATAAGAAATGTAGGGGTAAATGAAAATGTATCTTCAACAGTAGTAACAGAAAAGTTCTATGCTTTATCAACACCAAAAATAGAACAAATGAGATTACCAGAATTAGGCATCTTTCAGGGTGTTAATGAGATAATTGTTGATACAATGCTAAAACCTACAAAATTAGAAGTAGAATATTATAATTAATAAAAGAATGTCTTTAGATGTTCTTTTTGTTTTTGTATAGGTATGTTATAATTATTTTAGAAAAGAGGTAAGATATGGATTTAATAATAGGATCACATGTATCGTTTAAAAATAAAGAACAATTAGTTGGAAGTGTGCGTGAAGCATTGTCTTATGGAGAAAATACTTTTATGTTTTATACTGGAGCACCACAAAATACTTCTAGAGCAGAAATTGATGATAATTTAACTAGAGAAGCCCATGAATTGATGAAAAAAAATAACATTAATCCTGTTAATGTTATTGTACATGCACCATATATAATTAATTTAGCTAATAACGGTACTAACTATGATTTTGCAATTAAATTTTTGAAAGAAGAAATTAATAGAGTACAGAAACTTGGAATGAAGTATTTAGTTCTTCATCCAGGAAGTCATGTAGGATTAGGCATTAATTTAGGTATAGAAAATATTATTAATGCTTTGAATTTTGTTTTGACTAAGGATACAAATGTGATTATTTGTTTAGAAACAATGGCTGGTAAAGGTAGCGAAGTTGGTTCTAAATTTACGGAATTGAAAAAAATAATAGATGGTGTAATTTTTAGTGATAAAGTTATGGTTTGTATGGATACTTGTCATTTGAACGATGCTGGATATGATATATCAAATTTTGATAAAGTATTAGAAGAGTTTGAAGAAATTATTGGACTTGATAAACTTGCATGCATACATATAAATGATAGTAAGAATGAAATGGGGTCACATAAGGATCGCCATGATAATTTTGGAATTGGTAAAATAGGTTTTGATAAACTCCTAGATGTTATTTATAATGAAAAACTAGATGGCATTCCTAAAATATTGGAAACTCCATATATTGGGGTTAATGATGACGATAAAGAAAGAATTTATCCACCATATAAATTTGAAATAGAAATGATAAAGAACAAGAAATTTGACGAAGGTTTTTTAGATAAAATTAGAACTTATTATAAATAATATGAATATTTATTTTTAAATTGTACATATAGATTTTCTATTTTTTGATAGGTAAGATTGTCTACTCTTGTTTTTAATTCTTCTAAAATTGGCTTTGGGTTTCCGTATACAATAGTTCTCCAGTTATTTTTAATGTGATAATAAATTAAATTTAATTCATCTTGTTCTAAAACAATTCCATTTTTTCTAGCAAATTGATCAATGTCTGTAAGTGTCATTCTATCAATATATTGAATGATTAGTTTTTCAATCATTATATCACCTCATAATAGTATATGAAGGTAATACGTGAATAATGTAATTTAAATGTAATAAACTATAATAAGGAGGTTTTTTATGTATAAATTAGAACCATTACCCTATGATTATGATGCGTTAGAACCTGTTGTTAGTGCTACTACAGTAAATATTCATTATAATAAACATCATAAGGGATATTTAGATAAATTAAATAATATTTTAAATAGCTTCGGCTACAAGTTTGAAGATTCAATTGAGGATATAATTATTAATATCGATTCTTTTCCATTAGAATATCGTGGAGATATTTTATTTAATGCTGGTGGCGTTTTAAATCATAATCTATATTGGAAGAGCATAAGTAATGCACCTAGTTTACCTGAAGGGAAATTGCTTGAGAAAATTAATGCAACTTATGGAAACTATGATAATTTTAAAACAGAATTTATTAATGCAGCCCGAAAACTAGTTGGTTCTGGCTACACATTTTTAGTGTTAGATCAAAATAAGAATTTAAAAATAATAAATACTAGTAATCAGGAAAGTCCATATAGTTATGGTTTTATACCACTTCTTAATATTGACTTGTGGGAGCATGCTTATTATTTAGATTATCAAAATAATCGTAATGATTATATAAATAACTTTTTTTCGATAGTAAATTTTAAGGTGGCCAACCAGTTATATGGTGAAAACATCTAAAAGAAATATAAATAAAAAGCATATTAAATATAATAAAAATAATGATATCAAAGAAAAAATCGAAAAAAGGTACAAAATATTAATTGGAATAATAACTACTTTATTAGGTATTTTAGTTTTAATGCTGTTTTATGTTCAAGTAGTAAAAAATTCTTTTTATATAAATAAAGTGGCACAATTAACAAGAAATACTACTTATGGAACTAGTTCTCCAAGAGGAAGAATTTATGATAGAAATGGTAATATATTGGTTGATAATAAGGCTATAAAGGTTATTTCTTATAAAAAAAGAAGTAGTACTTCTTTATCAGAAGAAATAGAAATGGCTTATTTGTTAGGAGAATTGATAAATTTAAATTTATCTGGATTAAGTAAAACTGAATTAAAGCAGTTTTGGTTAAAAAATAATCCAGAATTAGGTAAGAAAAAAATAACAGATGCCGAATGGAAAATGTTAAAGGAAAGAAAAATAACTAACAGCGATATTGAAAAGTACAAACTAGAAAGAATTACTGAAGAAGATTTATCTATTTATACAGATATAGATAAGGAAGCGGCCTTAATATATACAATTATGAACGAAGGATATTCTTATAGTGAAAAAATAATTAAGAAAAATGTTAGTGAAGAGGAATATGCTTTAGTTGCAGAAAACATTGAAAAACTTCCGGGTGTTAGTACTAAATTAGATTGGGAAAGAACTTATCCATATGGTAATGTTTTCAGAACAATTTTAGGAAATGTTTCTACTACGGATTCGGGAATTCCTTATGAATTAAAAGATTATTATTTGTCTTTAGGTTATAGTTTAAATGATAGAGTTGGTACTAGTTATTTAGAATACCAATATGAAAGTATTTTAAAAGGAACTAAAGATTTATATCAAGTAACTAATAGTGGTGATAATATTTTATTGGAGTCAGGCAGTCGTGGAAATGACATTATGCTTACTATAGATATTAATTTGCAACGAGATGTTGAAAAAATATTAGAACAACAACTGATAATGGCAAAAAAAGAGGCAAATACTGAATATTATAATAAGTCGTTTGTTGTAATCTCTAATCCAAACACTGGTGAGATTTTAGCAATGTCAGGAAAACAAATTATAGTAAATGGTGATGAATATAAAATATATGATTATACACCAGGAGTATTTACGACTTCAGTTGTTGCTGGTTCAATTGTAAAAGGAGCATCACAAATTGTTGGATATAATACAGGTGCTTTACAAATTGGAGAAGTTAGAGATGATGCTTGTATAAAAATTGCGGCAACTCCTTTAAAATGTTCTTGGAAATATTTGGGGAAGATTGATGATATTGAAGCATTAAAACAATCTTCTAATACATATCAATTCAATACAGCGATTAAAGTTGGAAATGGTCATTATGTTTATGATAAACCAATAGCTTTAGATAGTTCAGCCTTTAATATTTATCGTAATACTTTTAATGAGTTTGGTTTAGGAATAAAAACAGGAATAGATTTACCTAACGAAGGATTAGGATATAAAGGTACTAGTACTTTGGCAGGTCATTTATTTGATTTTTCGATTGGTCAATATGATACTTACACTCCAATACAGTTAAGTCAATACATTAATACAATTGCAAATGGTGGTTATAGAGTTGCACCATATTTGTTAAAGGCTGTTTATGCTCCAACCAACAATCCATTAACTAATTTACTAAGTGAAACAATGCCTACTGTATTAAATAAAATTAATACAACAGATGAATATTTAGAAAGAGTAAAATTAGGTTTTGAGGCTGTTATGAAACGTGGTGGAACAGGAAGTGGTTATATAAATTTAAAATATAAACCAGCTGGAAAAACTGGAACTAGTCAGAGTTTTATTGATACAGATGGTGATGGAATAGTGGATAAAGAAACGATAAGTGCAACTTTTGGTGCTTATGCTCCATATGATAATCCAATAGTTTCTTTTACGGTAGTATCACCTGATATATATCACTATGACAACAATAGCAGTACTAGAACTAATGTAAATATGCGTATTGCTAAAGAAGTTTCAAAAAAATTCTTTGAAATTTACCAATAATTTGTTATAATAGTAGCGTATTTAGTAAAAAGGAGGGAAATTATGGCAAAAAAAGGAGAAGCAAGAGAGAGAATTACACTTGCATGTACTGTTTGTAAAGAAGAAAATTACCGTACTGAAAAAAACAAAAAAAATACTACTGAACGTTTAGAATTAAATAAATTCTGTCCTAAATGTAAAACAACAACAACTCATAAAGAAAAGAAATAGGTGAAATAATGTTATCTTTAATTAAGATAAGAATACGTTTTTTGGGAGATACTACAAATAATAAAAGTTTTGTGTTTCAAAAGATGGCGAATAAAATCATATTAGAAATAAAACTAAATCATGGTAAAATTTCAGTTATGAAATCATTGATGAGAAATGATGCTAAACGAATTGCTCCTGAAGATTGTAGTAATGTTAAACAAATGATAAAAAAGAATAATATTAGGGTACCTAGAAGAAATGATTTTCGTAAGCAAGGATAGAAATAAGGAGGTGTTTTAATGGTTAATGCTAATGATATAAAAAATGGAATGACAATTTTATTTGAGGATAGTTTATATATGGTTCTTGAATTTTCACATGTTAAACCAGGAAAAGGTGCTGCTTTTGTTAAGGCGAAGTTACGTAATTTAAGAACTGGTTCTATTGTCGAAAAAACATTTAATTCAAGTATTAAATTAGAAAAAGCAATGATTTCTAAAAGAAATATGCAATATTTATATAGTTCAGGCGATATATATAACTTTATGAATATGGAGACATATGAACAAATTGAACTTTCTAAAGATCAAATTGGTGATGATGCTAAATTCTTAAAAGATGGTATAAATGTAGATATCACTTTCTATGAAGGTGAAATGTTAGGAATTTCTCTTCCTGATAAAATAGAATATACTATTACTCATACTGAACCAGCTGTTAAAGGAAATACAACTAATAACGCGTTAAAGGATGCAGAGTTAGAAAATGGCTTAATGATTAGAGTTCCTTTATTTATCCAAGAAGGAGAAAGAGTTTTAGTAACAACTAGTGATGGTAAATATGATTCAAGAGCATAATAAAATTTATGTTCTTTTTTTATAAAAAAAAAGAAGCTTATTAAGCTTCGATTTCTTTACTTGCTTTTTTTAATGTTTTTAATTCTCTAGAAGTCATGCGAATAGTTTCACCATTATCTAAAGTAACTTTTTGTAGATTTGGTTTTTGTGCATGTCTAGTAGCACGACAAGAGTGTGATCTTCTATTTCCAAATAAAGGTTTAGTTGCTGTAACTTTTTTAGCCATAATAATCCTCCTTTTATAATTAAACTTTTTCCTATGCCTTATAACTTTATCATAATATTGGTTTTAAGTCAAATAAATTTATTAAAATTATTTAAAAAGTGGGTAAAATATAGTAGAATGATATTAAGGAGGTTAAAGTATGAAGTATGTGCCATTATATATAAAAACCCATAATTCTTTATTGGAAAGTCTTATAAAAGAAATAGATTTAATAGAATATGCAAAAAATAATAATTTAACCTCGCTTACTATTACAGATAATAATATGTATGGGGTTTTAGATTTTTACCATTTATGCTTAAAAAACAATATAAAACCGATTGTTGGTTTAGAAGTTCAATTAGAGAGTAAAAAGATAGTTTTATATTGTAAAAACTATAATGGGTATCAAAATTTAGTATATTTAAGTACCAAGATGTCTGAAGGGAATATAAATATAGATATTTTAGAAGAAAAAAGTGGCAATTTAATATGCGTTATTCCATTTGAAAGTAGAGATATTTATTCTAAAGCTAGTAATATATATGTAGATATATTCCAAGGTTATAGTAATATAGAAGAAAGAAAATTATTAGAGGGTAATAATTTAATTTATATAAATGAAATACTTTATTTAGATAATAAAGATCATATTTATTTAAAATATTTAAATTCTATAAAAACAGGTGTGTCTGTAGATAACATTGAATTTAATAAAACAAATAATTATATGGTTTCTTTGGAATGGATTGAAAAAGAATTTAAAGATGATTTAAATAACAATGAATATATTTATGATAACTGTAATTTAGAGTTAAAATTAAACCAACACTTACTTCCAATTTACAAGTGCCCAGATAATTTGGATAGTTATTCATATTTAAAAAAATTATGTATAAGTGGGCTCAAAAAAATATTTGGTGATAAGGTTTCTATAAACTATAAAGATAGGTTAAAATATGAACTTGAGATAATTAATAAGATGGGTTTTTGTAATTATTTTTTAGTCGTATGGGATTATGTTAAATATGCAAAAGAAAATAATATTTTAGTTGGACCTGGAAGAGGTAGTGCGGCAGGTTCTTTGGTTTCATATTTGTTAAATATTACAACAATAGATCCAATAAAATATAATTTGTTATTTGAACGTTTTTTAAATCCAGAACGTATTACTATGCCTGATATCGATATTGACTTTGAGTATACTAGACGTGAAGAAGTTGTAAACTATTGTATACAAAAATACGGTTTAAAAAGGGTTGCTCCAATCATAACATTTGGAACTTTAGGTGCAAAACAAGCGATACGTGATGTAGGAAGGACAATGAATATTAGTTTAAAATCAATTGATCATTTATGTAGTTTAATTGATTCAAAATTATCTTTAAAGGATAATTATAATAATAATAAAAAGATTAGGGATTATTTAGATATAAATCAAAACTTTCGACAACTGTTTAAAATTTCATCTAAATTAGAAGGTCTTAAAAGACATACGAGTATTCATGCGGCTGGGATTGTCATGAGTAATGTTGATTTAGATCAAGTTATACCTTTAGATAAAAGTCATAATGATTTTTATACTACTGGTTATTCAATGGAACACTTAGAAGAATTAGGTCTTTTGAAAATGGATTTTTTAGCATTACGTAATTTAACTTTAATAAAAGATGTGTTAGAAGAAATTCCTGATTTAACGTTTGATACAATTCCAAATAATGATTTGAAGGCAATTAATATATTTACTAGTGTTAATACGTCTGGGATATTTCAATTTGAATCTACGGGAATGATTAATTTTTTGAGAAAATTTAAACCTAGTAATTTTGAAGATGTGGTTGCTTCAATTGCACTTTTTAGACCTGGACCTATGAATAATATTGATTCATATATAAGAAGGAAAAATGGAAAAGAGAAAATTGACTATATTGATGATTCTTTAATTGATATATTAAAACCAACTTATGGAATTATTGTTTATCAGGAACAGATTATGCAGATTGCGAATGTTCTTTCGGGTTATTCATTTGGTGAGGCAGATGTGTTAAGGCGTGCAATGAGTAAGAAAAAAGAAGATATATTGCTTTCTGAAAAAGATAAATTTGTCAAACGTAGTATTGATAAAGGGTATAGTGAGGATGTTGCTACTCGTGTTTATGATTTAATTTTAAAATTTGCTTCATATGGATTTAATCGTGCTCATTCTGTAGCATATTCAATGATTTCATATCGTATGGCATATTTAAAGGCACATTATCCATATTTGTTTATGAAAAATTTACTTACAATGAATATTGGTAGTGAGTCTAAAATAAAAGAATATATTTATGAATGCAAAGTAAATAATATTGATATATTACCACCTGATATAAATATTAGTACAAACAAATTTGAAATAAATGCTAATTCAATTCGTTATCCATTAACTGGGATTAAGAGTATTGGAATAAATTCCATTAATACTATCTTAGATGAACGTAGCAAAGGGGACTTTAAAGATATTTATGATTTTATTAAAAGGTGTTATGGAAAAAGCATAAATAAAAAAACTATAGAAAGTTTGATATTCGCAGGATGCTTTGATTGCTTTGGATTTAATAGGAAAACACTTTTTGCTAATTTAGATATGTTGATTAATTATGGTGAAATAGGTGATATTTTATCTGATGAGGAATCTTTAAGACCGGTTTTAATAGAACAAAATGAATTTAGTAAAAAAGAAATGCTATTAAATGAGTTATCAGTATTTGGATTTTATTTAAGTAGTCATCCTGTTATTGATTATAAAATTAAATTTCCTGAAACCATTGTTTTAGGTGATTTAGCGAGATATTTTGATAAAACAGTAGATATTATTGTCTATGTTGATCGAGCAAATGAAGTTAATACAAAAAAGAACGATAAGATGTTATTTATTACTGGTAGTGATGAGTTAAATACTATAGATATTGTTTTGTTCCCGAGAGTATATGAAATATATCAAAATATTAATATTGGAGATATTCTTAAGATAAAAGGTAGAGTTGAAAAAAGATTTGACAAATTACAAATAGTAGCAAGTGAGATTGTTAAGTTAGATTGACAAAAAATATTATTTAAATTATACTAAAAGTAGGTGGTAAGAATGAATAAAGAGGGTTTTACTTTAGTAGAATTACTGGCAATAATAATAATTTTAGCTGTTATTTTGGTTTTAATTGTTCCATCTATAACAGGAGTTTTAAAAGATACAAGAGAGACTGCTTATAATAAACAAATTACAGTAATTGAGAATGCTGCTAAAAAATGGGGGACTCAAAACGGTGATAAACTACCTGATATTGGGTCAAAACAAATTATTACAATTGACTTTGGAACGTTAAAGAACGAAAAGTTCTTAACTAGTGACCAGATTATTAATCCAAAGACTGAAAAAAATTTAACAGGCTGTGTAAAGATTTATTATAATAATGAATATAATCAATACGAATATAAATATACTGATAATTTGTCAGATTGTTCAAATTATAATATAAATAATTTGAAAGCAGGTGAAGTATGAGCAAAAAAGGATTTACTTTAATTGAATTATTGGGAGTATTAGTTGTTCTTGGTGCATTAGCATTAATTATTATTCCTTCTGTAACTTCTACATTAAATAATTCACAAGAAAAAGCGTATCAAAAATTAATTCACACTTTAGAAACTGCAGCTGAGAAGTGGGGAATAGAAAATATTGATATGTTACCTGAACCTGATTCTGGTGAGGTTTTAGAAATTTATTTTGATATGTTATATCAATCAGGTCAAATTACTGAGTATCCAATTATCAATCCAAAACTCAATAGGGATTTAGATGGTTGTATCTTAGCTACATATAATAGTCAATATCAGCAATATGAATATAATTATAGTGAAACATGTAATAATTAAAAGGACTAATTATCTAGTCCCTTTTTTAATGTTTTTAAAATGTATTCTTTGCTTGATTCATCGCTATAATTCCATAGAATTTCAAAAAAAACGCCCATTCCAGGAAGGGTAATTTCATCATGTTCTGAAATTGATGATTCTATAGAAACTTTAATTTCATCAGTATCCGCATTTTTAAAGTTGTTTTTTATATGTTGTCTAATATCTATATTCATATTATTTTCCTTTCTTTTTTTATTTTGTAAAAAAAAATAACATTTATGCAACAAATATTGAAAAAAAATTAAATTTAATATATACTGGTAATAGAATGGAGGATAAAATATGGATTTAGTTTGGATTATTGTAATTATAGTTGTTGCGTTATTAGTTGTTTGGGGAATAGGAACATATAATTCGTTAATACAATTAAGAAATGCAGTTAAAGATCAATGGAGTCAAATTGATGTTCATTTAAAACGTCGTGCTGACTTAATACCAAATATAGTGGAAACAGTAAAAGGGTATGCAACTCATGAGAAAGAAACTTTAGATGCAGTTATCAGTGCACGTAACAAAGCAATTTCTGCTAGTACTAAAGAAGATGAAATCAAAGCAAACGGTGAGTTAACTGGAGCATTAGGAAGGTTATTTGCAGTTGCAGAAGCATATCCTGAGTTAAAAGCTAATACTAATTTTACTGAATTGCAAAATACATTAAAAGAAACAGAAGATAAAATTGCATTTGCTAGACAATTTTATAATGATACAGTTTTAAAATATAAAAACAAATTAGAGATGTTTCCAACTAATTTAATTGCTAATATCTTTAATTTTAAACCAGAGTTATTCTTTGAAGCTAATGAAACTGAAAAAGAAGTTCCAAAAGTTCAATTTTAAAAAAATAGTGATTATCACTATTTTTTTGTTGTTTGAAATTTATTGAAAAACGTTCTTAGATGTTGTATACTTTAAATAGTTAATGTAGGAGGAAATATGAAAAAGATATATTTATTGTTTTTATTTTTATTGATGCTATTTAGTCCATTTCAAATTGATGCATATACTGATGGAATAAGTAAATATTATGTTGATATTACAGTAAAAGAAAATGGTAATTTGTATGTGAAAGAACTTATTATTTTAAACGGGAAATTTAATGGTTTTGAACGTATTATTAATTATAAGAATAATAGATTATCAGATTTTGATGGTAGTCTAAATTCATTTCGAGGCAGTGCTATTTATAATGGCAGTGGTATAGATTTAAAGAGTATAAAGAATATAGATGTAAATAATAGTTCAGATTTTAATGTTTTATATAATTCTGGGGATATTTTTGAAGAGGTTTCATATGCTTCAACGGGAGATTATGGAAAATATGTAAGAAATATTACTAGTGTTGGTGAACAATATCGCATATATAATCCAGATAATGGAAGAGAAAAAGGTTTTTATTTGGAATATGAATTGATAAATATGGGAGTAGTCCATAATGATGTTGGCGAAGTTGCGATAAATATATTTGATGAATTAACTGAATATGTGGAAATTTTAGAAATAAAAATACATATACCAAATAATTCTTCATTGCTAAGAGGATGGGCACATGGACCATTAACAGGAGAGATAACTTTAGTTAATAATAATCTAATAGAAGTAAGAGCCACAAAAGTAGAACCACGTAATCCAATTGATGTTAGGTTTGTTTTTGATAAAAATGTTATAAATACATCTACTAAATATAGTAATGTTGATGCTTTAGATAAAATAATTGAAGTAGAAACTAAACTTGCAGATGAAGCAAATGCTCAAAGAGAACAAGCTAGATTACAGTTAGAACAAGAAGCTCGATATGCAGTTGATTTTGCTAAGAAAAATCCTACACGTGATAATTATAATTATGCATTAAAGTGTGTTAACTATTTACCTAATGGTGATGTGAAACAGAATTTTCTTTTGGAACTTGATAATGTTTTACAAATCATCGAGAAAGAAGAAAATTTTAATAAATGTATTACATATACTGTTTTTTCAATTTGGATTATAGGTTTAGTGATATTAATTTTGTATATTTATAAAAAATATGATAAAGAATACGATCCGGATTTTAAAGGACATTATTATCGTGAATTACCTGCAAGTTATGGACCAGAGGTTTTAGGTTATTTATTAAATAAAACAGTTGGTCCCAATGATCTATCCGCTTCTATAATGAATTTAATAAATAAAAAAGTTATTACAGTTGAAAAAGTGCCTGGTAAAAGAAAAGAAGATTATTTGTTGAGAAAAGTTGATATGGTTGTTACCAATTCTGAGCAAAAAGTATTAGACTTAGTTTTTGATGGTCAAAGTGCAATTTTATTAAGTGATTTTAAAAAGATTGCTAGAAATAGTTACGAATCATTTTTGTCACAATATGAAGATTGGAAATTACAAGCTATAGGAGTTTCAAAAGCAGAAGAATTTTACGAAAATAATAATAAGAAGAATATTGCAATTTTTTATTCAATCATAGGTTTTGTATTAATATATATATTGTATAAACAATATATTAGTATTCTTGTATATGCGTTTATTTTAGCGTTAAGTTTAGGAAGTTTAGTATATTTTATTACTATTACAAAGCGTAGTAAAAAAGGAAATAATGATTATAGTAAATGGATGGGATTAAAAAGATTTTTAAAAGATTTTAGTTTAATGGATGAAAAGTCATTACCTGAAGTTGCCTTGTGGGAAAAGTATTTAGTTTATGCTATGCCATTAGGATGTGCTAAAAAATTATCTAAAGATATGCAGTTAAAAATTCAAGAAATGGGAGTGTATGATCAGAATGTAATTGATATGTATGATATTGGTTATATGCTACAGATTAATAGAATTGTAAATTCAACTATGATTAGTTCTGTTCAGGCAGCACAAGCAGAACGTGCACGAGAGAGAATGTCAGATATATCTAGTTCTAGCTCATCATCAGGTGGTGGATTTGGTGGAGGTTTTTCATCAGGTGGAGGTTCATTTGGTGGAGGTGGAGGCGGAGGACGCTTCTAAAAATATACAAATAAAAAAATATATGTTATACTAGTTATGTAGACTAAAGAGGTGTTTATATGAGAGAATCTATGTGGGGAGTTTTTGTTATTACTGTTGGGGTAGTTTTAATTTTGATAATATATTTATTTCAAGGAATAACTAATGCTGATGAACATAATTATTATTTATTAAAAGAAGTAACAGAAGCTTCATTGTTAGATGCGGTTGATGTTGCTGATTATAGAGTTACAGGTAATGTTTCGATTAATCGTGAAAAATTTGTTGAAGTTTTTGTTAGAAGATTTGCTGAAAGTGCAGACCTATCAAATTCATATGTGATTGAAATATATGATATAAATGAGGAACCGCCTAAAGTTAGTTTACTTGTAAAGACGAAGAAAAATGGTGCAATAACTAGTGAGACAGTGGAATTTGATATTACTAATAGATTAGATGCTATTTTAGAAACTGTTAAATAATATATTAAGGAGTGATGTATATGAAAAAACGAGGATTTACACTAATCGAGTTACTTGCTGTAATAGTAGTACTCGCTATTATCGCGTTAATCGCAACACCAATAGTAATGAATGTAATTGAAAATGTACAGAAAGGTGCGGCTGAAAGAAGTTATGAAAATGTAATTAAGGCTGCTGAACTATATTTTTATAATAAAAGGTTAGATGGTGAAGTTGACAATGTAAATTTTCAATGTTGGGATGGAGGTTGTGTGAACGGTAGTGGGGATGCATTAGAAATAAGTGGAACAGTACCACAAAGCGGAACAATTTCTATAGATAAAGAGGGAATTGTTACTTTAACTGCTATAGTAATAAACAATTATATGTGTTCTGAAACATCTGGCAAAGTGGAATGTGAGAAAACAGAACATAGATCTTCTATTGTAGATAATGGAACAACTATAATAACAGACTCGAGTGGCTCTGATTTGGTACAATATAAAATTTATGGTAATGAAGAAGGAGTTGGAGAGGCAACTGGTGATGGTAAATATAAAATTTCTTTAACGTTAAGAGGAAAAAACTTAATGAATTTAGATGGGATAACAGATTATAGTAATTATGACAATTATAATGTATCAGAATCATTTAATGATAATGGAAGTGTTTCTGTTGAAGGAAAAGATACAAATACTACAAAAGGTGATTATCGCAATGGCTTTATATATATGTCAACAACAGAACCATGGGAAGCTAATACGGCATATTATTTGTCAATGGATTTAGATATTGAAAGTGGTTCTTGTATTATTGCTCCAGAAGGAGAAAATGATTGGTTTAATGCTTATTTAGGTAAAGATACTACTCAAGTTATAAAACTTACTAAAGTTAATGGTACAAATAGATATACTGGTACAAGAGAAAGTAAAGATGATGTAAGTAAATTAGAGGATGTTGTTTATATAAGAATAGATGGTTGTAAAATGACAATAAGTAATGTTTTGTTAAGTAAATCATCAGATACAAATTATCTTTCATATATAACACCGATAGTAAAAGATATTTATTTAAATGCCCCATTAAGATGTAATGGAGAAACATGTGATTATATAGATTTTGTAAATCAACAAGTGGTAAGACACGTTGACGCTAGTGGTAATTTATTATCTACACCTGTAAAGGAATCTGTAGAATTACCAAAAGTAACGTTAATGGAAGGGTTTAATGAGATATTATTAAATCAAGAGACAAAATTAGAAATACAATATTATAATTAATTATAAAAAAGCGACACATTGAATATTGTGTCGTTTTATTTACATTATTTGATAGTTAGAGTTATTATATTTTGAAGTAGGGCTTCCTACTAAATTTTCTAATGATATGATTCTTCTTTCTAATGAATTAACTTGACTAGTTAAACTAGAAAGTTGTTGCTCAATAAAATTGCCAGAAGAATTTGGTTGATATATATAATTAGGATTAGTATTAAATGTATTTGGTATGATGTTATTCATTCCCATATTAGGAATGGGTACTACACCTGGATTCATAGGCATTCCCATGTTTGGATAAGCAGGATACATAGGATATGGTATGGCATTTCCTCCACAATTACGTTCTTTTTTCATAAACACACTCCTTTAAATATTTCTAATTAATTATATGAAATATATTAGTATTTGTGTCTATATTTTTAGATTTTTTCCTTGATATGAATTTCGTCTTTTCATTTCTTTATCAATTTCATTTAATACACAAAACTTTTTTGTTAACCAGTTTGGTTCAATTAAATCTTCGATTTTAGGATCTCCAGTAATACGATTAATAACTATTTCTGGACGTAGATATTCTAATTGACAGCATACTATATCAACATATTCTTCACGACTTAAAATATGAAAATTAGTCTTTTTATATAGAATTTCTAGATTTGTATTTTTTAAAACGCTAAGCATATGAATTTTTATTCCTTGAATATCTAAATTGTTTAGAAATTTAACTGTTTCTATCATCATTTCTTTAGTTTCAAATGGAAGCCCATTAATAATATGAACGACAACGTTTATATTTTTTTCTCTAAGTTTTTTTACCATTTCAGAAAAACACTCTAAGGTGTGACAACGATTAATTAGTTTAGATGTATTTTCATGAATGGTTTGTAATCCTAATTCAATTGTGAGGTATGTTTTTTTGCTGAGTTCTTCTAAATAATTTAAGCACTCATTAGTAATAGCATCAGGACGAGTAGCTATATTTAGGCCAACAACATTTTTTAATGCTAATATGCTTTCATATTTTTGTTTTAAAATACTTACTTCTGCATATGTATTTGTATTTGCCTGAAAATAACCAATATATAGGCTATTGGGCCATTTTTTTGAAATAATTTCTTTAATGTCATAGAATTGTTTAACTAAATTATCTTCTTTGTTTCCTGCAAATTCACCACTTCCTTGTTTTGAACAATAAATGCATCCTCCGAATCCTACGGTCCCATCTATATTTGGGCAAGAAAATCCAGCATTTAAGCTAACTTTAAAAACCTTACTATTGAATTTGTGTTTATAAAAATAATCGAGCGTATGATAACGTTTGTTCGAATCACTGTATTTAAAATTCATAATTTCACTTCCTTAAATATTTTATCATAAATTACAAAAAACAATAAAAATTTATAAAAAAACTTTAATTGTTATGATTGAAGTGTTATAATTACAATGGAGGTAATAGAATGGAAAAAGAAAGAATTAGTAAATATGGACTTTTAAAAGTATTGGCAATTACGTTTTTAATTTTTGCTGTATTGACTTGGATTATTCCAGCTGGAAGTTATAATGGAACTACTTTTGTAGAAAGTGAAACTGCACCAATTGGGTTGTATGGGATTTTTATTAATCCGGCTTACAGTTTTGGAATTTTTGTTCAATATGTTGTTTTATTTTTGGTTATAGGTGGTTTTTATGGTATTTTAAATGAAACTGGTGTATATTCAAAAATGCTAGAAGGAATTGCAAATAAATTTGAAAAAAGGAAAAAATTATTTTTAGTTATTACAATAATATTATTTGCATTATTAAGTTCCTTAGTAGGTTCACAAGTTGCTGTGTTTGTATTTGTTCCTTTTGCAATTGCATTATTAATGATGCTTGGATATGATAAAATTACATCTTTAGCTGCAACTGTTGGTGCTATTTTAGTTGGTATAATTGGTTCTACATATGGAACAAGTGTAACATTCAAAAGTTTCTTTGGAATGGATGCTAATAATGGAATTGTTTATAGGCTAATATTTTTTGCTTTAATTACAACATTGTATACTTTATTTATTTTAAGTAAAAACAAATGCTCAAAAATAGAGGAGAAAGTAGAAGAAAAACCTAAACGTGGTAGAAAGAAAAAAGAAGAAGTTGCTAAATTAGAAAAACAAGAAGAAGTGAAAAAAATAGATATTCCTTTGTATGAAAAAAAGGAAAAATCTAAAAATGTTATTCCGTTAATTATTATTTTTAGTTTATTAACTATAGTAATATTGGCAGGAATGTTTAATTGGTATTATACATTTGGAATAGAATTTTTTGGAAACATTTATGATTCAATAATGAATTTTAAAATTAGTGAAATACCTGTTTTCGCAAAAATATTTGGTAGTTTACCAGAAATTGGTTCTTTTGGTAACTATGATTTAGTTGCAGTATTATTAATTGCTTCAGTAGTTATTGGATGGGTTTATGGTAATAAGATTGATACATTTATTGATGCTTTTATAAAAGGTGCTAAAGAAATGTTATTACCATCATTATATGTGATGTTTGCATCAGTTATATTTGCTGTTATGGTAAATACAAATGGAAATATTAGTTATACTATTACTAACTTTTTAATAGGAATAGTTGATAAATTTAATGTTGTAATAGTTTCATTAGTAGGGTTAATAGGAAGCTTTTTCTATAATGATTTTCCTTATTTGGTAAATAGTATTTATGGAGCAGTATCAAATTATGATGTTGTATTATATCCTGCTATGACTATGATATTAAATGCAACATATGGAATTGCAATGTTAATCTTACCAGTAAGTATTACTTTAATAGCGGGATTAAAGTATATGGATATTTCATATAAAGATTGGGTAAAATATATTTGGAAGTTTTTAGTTGCTGTACTAGCAATATTAATTATATTTTCATTAATCATTTTAGCAATTATAAAATAACAGCTTTATGTTGTTATTTTTTTGTTAATTATAGAAAATTATGTATAAATATGTTAGAATATAATTAATATGAAATAAAGGAGTGAGATTATGCAATGTAAAAATTGTGGTGCAATATTAGATGCACAAAATGATGTATGCCCAAATTGTGGTGTGCGAGTTAATGTTGATGTTGACAACAGTCAAGAAAATTTAAATGTCCAATTAGTAAATGATGTTCCAATTGAAGAAAGTCCTGTACAAGAACCAATAAATATTGTTCCGCCAGTTCAAAATATTGGAAATATTTCTGAAGATGTTGCGGTGTTTAATAACAATTATGAACAAAAAAAATCAAAAAAAGGTATAGTAGCATTTATTGTTACTTTAGTTATATTAGTTGTTGGACTGTTAGGTTTTACATTTTATATAACAAGAACACCTAAGATGGTATTTAATGGCTTTGTTAATAAATTATTCAAAGAAGTTGAAAGCTCAATGGTAGATTTCGATACAATGAAGGGTTCTTTAACATTACAAACAAGTCTTTCTACTAATGATGAATCTAGTGAAATTTTAGATATCATAAATGATATTTTTGTAAGTATTGACTATGAAATAGATTATACTAAAAAAGATGCTTTATTAGGAATTAACACAAAATATGATAATGATAAATTATTAAATTTAGATGTTTATCTTAAAGATAATAAAGGTTATGTGTTGCTTGAAGATTTATATGATAAATATATAAGCGTAGATGTTGGAGACATTGATAGTCTTTTTGAAACTACTGATGTTAAAGATTCAAAAACAGTATTCTCAGAAGTGAGATCAGCAATTACTAAATCTTTAAAAAATGAATATTTTACAAAATCTAAAGAAGAAATTACTATTGATGGAAAAAAAGTTGAAGTTACAAAAAATATTTTATCGTTGGATAAGAATGGTGAGGCTATTGCTAAAGATGTATTAACTTATTTAAATAATAGTGATAAATTTGTAGAAAGTTTTAGTAATATATCAAAATTAGAAAAAAATGAAATCAAATCTATGATAGAAGAAGAACTAAAATCTTTAGAAGGTTCAAATTCTTCTGTTCAACATAAAGTGTCTCTATCAATTTATACAAAAGGATTAATGAATGAGGTTGTAGGTGTTGAACTTTCTTATGTAGAAGGTGATGATGAAATGTTGATTCGTTTCATTGAAGAAAGTGATAATAATTTTGTTTTTGAATTATCTGCAGAGGAAAAACTAAAAGGTAAAGTTAAATTAACAGAAAATGCAGATAAGACAATTATTGATTTTGAGATGAGTGATGAAACTGTTGATAATAAAATAGGTTTAACAATAACTAGTTATGTTGATTATGGTTCAAAATTAAGTAGTGTAAATGTAACTAATAGTGTAGATGTTAATGAATTAACAGAAGAAGATCAAACAGAAATTGTTACTAAATTAATGGAAAATCAAGTTGTTCAAAAACTAATGGAACAAATAGGTGGTTTATCTTTTGGAAATGAAGATGATATATATAATGATGATGATTATTATTATGAAGATGATTACTACTATGATGAAGATGATTATTATTATGATGATGATTACTACTATGATGAAGATGATTATTATTATGAATGGTAACAATTAAAGTTAAACAACCTTTTGGTTGTTTTTCTTTTGGTTAGATGTTATAATGTTTTGTGGAAATGAGGTTAATATGGAATTAGTTATTACTTTACTAGTTGGATTATTTACTATAATAGGAACATTATTGGTTATTTTATCTAAGAACAACAAAAAATTTATTGATTTTTCTATTTGTTTAGCATTTGGGGTTATGGTAACACTAGGCATTTTAGAACTTTTACCAGAATCTTATGAATTAATTACGGAACATATAAATAAGCCTTATAATATTATTATGTTGTTGCTGTGTATTATAGTAGGAATTGCAATATTAAAAACATTAGATAATTTTGTACCTGATCATTCTCATGATCACAAGCATGATAAAGAACATAAGTTAAATCTATTTCATATAGGTGTTATTTCGTCTGTTGCTTTAATACTTCATAATATAATTGAAGGAATTACTTTATATAGTACACTAGTTATGTCTTTAAATTCAGGTATTATGATGAGTCTTGCGATAGGAATACATAATATTCCTTTAGGAATGGTTGTTGCATCTACTTTCTATAAAAAAACAAATAGTAAAATTAAAACAATTTTAATTAGTGTTGTTATTTCTCTTTCTACATTTATTGGTGGTTTAATGGCTTATATTTGTAGTGGCTATGTTATGAGTGAGTTATTTGAGGGAATATTATTAGGAATTACTTTAGGAATGATAATTCATATTACGTGTTTTGAATTGTTAACTCAGATTAAAGAAATTAAAAATAAAAAATTTAGTATTGGAGTTATAATATTAGGAATTATAGTTATGCTAATAAGTTTAGCAATATAATTCTTTTTTTAATATTTACTAAAACGAACAAATGTATTATAATTTAATGGGTGATATTATGGATAGAATAGTTATGCATATTGATGTAAATAATGCTTTTTTATCTTGGACAGCAATATATTTATTAAATAATGGATATAAATATGATATTCGTAATAGTTATGCAGTAATTGGTGGAGATGAAAAATCAAGAACAGGCATAGTTTTAGCTAAATCAACATCCGCAAAAAAAATGGGAATACAAACAGGAGAAACTTTATATAGTGCAAGAAAAAAATGTTCTGTTTTAAAGAGTTATCCACCTAATTATTCTTTTTATATAGAAATGTCTAATAAATTATTTAAATTATTAAGTAAGTATACTCCAGATATAGAGGTGGCATCGGTAGATGAGTGTTACTTAGAATATACTGGTGTAAAAAAAATATATGGTGATGAATTAGAATTTGCTCAAAAAATAAAAAAGGAAATTTTTGACGAATTAGGATTTACAGTTAATATTGGGATTGCTAATAACAAATTATGTGCCAAGATGGCCTCTGATTTTGAAAAACCGAATAGGATTCATACTTTATATTCATATGAAGTTGAAAAAAAGATGTATCCTTTACCCGTTGGGGAATTGTTTGGTATTGGTCGCATGACTGCTAAAAAATTAAATGAGTTAGGGATAAAAACAATAAATGATTTAGCACATACTGATTTGTATTTTTTATCACATTATTTTAAAAATCAGGCAGTTATTATGATTAATAGTGCTAAAGGAATTGATGATTCTTTGGTTATTAGTGATAACGAAGAATTGAAGGGAATAGGAAATGAAATAACTATAGATCATGATGTTTCATCAAAAAAGGAATTGGAACAGCACCTATTATATCTTGCTGATAAAGTTACTAGACGACTTAGAAATACTAATAGATATGCTTTTGTTGTGGTCCTTATTTTAAAGGATAAGTATTTTAAAAGGGTAACCAGACAAAAAAAGTTGAAGAATGCCACTAATGTAACTGATGAAATTTATAAATTATCAAAGCAAATATTAGAAGAAATGGGGGAAATAGAACCTGTTAGATTGATTGGGTTAAGACTTGGTAATTTAGTTGAAAAAACAGAACATCAGATATCTTTGTTTGATGATATTTGTGTACATGAAAAAGATGAAAGTTTGGATAAAACGGTAGATAGTTTAAAAAATAAATTTGGAAGTGGTATTATAAAAAAAGCATCACTTATTAATGTAAAACACAAAGATGGTTTAAAAAAATAATTTTTAAGTAAAACAAAATTCGACTTTTTTCGACAATAAAATGTGTAATAATGGTTCTACTTTATGCATAATGTTATCGAGAAAGGAAAAAATTATGGAAGAAAAAGAATTTTATAATAATAATTTAGATGTTAATGCTGCTATTCATAAGGGGATGGAAGTATTTTCCGTTATCGCAAATGCAGCTTTAAAAATAGATGAAAAAATACTTACTGTTGAGGATAAAAAAGTTTTATGTTTATTATTGGGGATAGAGTATACAAACAACAGTATTAGTAAAAGACTTAAAAACTTTTTTTGGAGTTATAGAGTATTTGTTTATACTCCTGATTTAGAAAGAGACAAATGTATAGAAATATATGATAAAAATTTTATAGAATTGATTGAACATTTTGAACTTCGAGAAAATTTTTCTTTAGAGGAATTAATGCTTAAATTGTTAGACTTAGAATTTATTATTTCTCTACATGAAATAAATAATTGTTCTATAAAAAAATTGAAAAAGTTTTTAAATAAATCATCAGATTCAAAACAAAAAATAAAGACTTTACAAAAATGATTTAATGTGATAAAATACAAATTCGTCGGAAGGGGAGTATAAAGATATGGATATTAGTTCAAGAAAATATAATATTGATGATTTAGATTATTTAGAATTGTTATCTGATAAAAGCCGCACTATTGGTTATTTAAGTGAAGATGGAGACGAATATATTGATATAAAAAATTGCTGTAATTTTCATATTGGAAATATAAAAAAGCATAAAATAGAGAATGTAAAAGTTCTTGGTAACTTATCAAAGATGATTGCCCAAAGTAGAATTATAGTATTATTATTAAATTCTAATGGGAAAATAAATAAAACTGTAAACAAAGATAAAGTGTTTTATTTGTTAGAGTTTTTAGATAAAATTTCTGAGTTGGATAACCTAGATGATAAAGTGGTTATAGCTAAAAGAGTTGCGGATTTATGCGTAGGAAAGATGAAATTAGACACAAGAAAGAAAACATTATTTAGAGATTTGTTACAAACTTATGTATTGGTTGAAATAATACAACAAGGTGCATTTGATAAAAAATCAAGTATAGTAAAAAATGGACAATTTATTGATTATAAGGTTAATCGTATTATTAAATATTTAAACATTAATGTTAATTTAAATGAAATTTCAGATTTTAGTATTGAATATAATGATAAATCTATTTATATAGATGGTGTTGAAAAATTTAGGATAAAACATGTTACTGATGATTTACATCCAAAAGTTAATGTGATAGTTAGAAAATAAATTGTTGACAAATAACAAATAAATATGTATAATTAAATAGGAAAAAAAGGAAAGCAGGTATTCACGCCTCACCTGATATCAAATTAGATATGGGTTTAATGCCAAGATGTATAGATAAATATATAAAATTGGGATTAGAGTGAATACGTGTGTATTCACTTTTTTATGGAGGTGTTATTTATAGCTAGTAAAGAAAAAGATTTGTTTATTAATGAACAAATACGTGCCAAGGAAGTAATGGTAATTGGCCCAAATGGAGAACAATTAGGAGTTAAGCCTATTAAAGATGCACTAACTTTAGCGAGTTATGCTGGATTTGATTTAGTATTAATCAATATGAATGCTACTCCACAAGTTTGTAAAATCATGGATTACAACAAGTATAAATATGAAAGCAAGAAAAAACAAAAAGAAAACATGAAAAGACAAAGAGAAGCTAATTTAGATGTTAAAGAATACAGACTATCAGTAACGATAGATGTACATGATTTTAATACACGTGTTAATAATGCTAGTAAATATTTAGAAAAAGGACATAAGATTAAAGTTAGTATTCGTTTTAAAGGTAGAGAAATGGCTCATCCAGAATTAGGTAAAGACGTATTACTTCGATTTGCTGATGCTGTAAAAGATATTGCTGAAGTGGAACAAGAACCAAAAATTGAAGGTCGTTTCATGAATATGCTACTAATGCCAAAAAAAGATAAATAGGAGGAAATAATATGCCAAAGCAAAAAACACATAAAGGTACTGCTAAAGTAGTTACTAAAAGAAAAAATGATGTTAAAATAGGACATCCAGGAACAAGACATAATACTGGGAAGAAAAATGCTGCTTCAAACAGATGTGGAAGAAGTGCATCTTCAATGAGTAAAGCAGATATGAACAGATTAAAAGATATTTTATAATTATAGGAGGAAATAAACATGACAAGAGTTAAAGGTGGAACAATTCATTTAGCTCGTCGTAAAAAAGTTTTAGACGAAGCAAAAGGATATTTTGGAAGTAAACATAGATTATATAAAACTGCTAAAGAACAAGTTATGCATTCAGGAAAATATGCATATAGAGATAGAAGACAAAATAA
>SVAO01000010.1 GCA_015059365.1 Bacillota bacterium
ATTATTATGCTTTAGCAATCGCAACAGGAAGTATGGAACCTAAAATAAGTAGGGGAGATATTGTAATAGTTGAAAAGATAGAAGATAGAATAGCAGAATTAGAAGTAGGACGAGTTATAGCTTACAATTATAACGAAGTGGTTGTTGTTCATAGAATAAATAAAATTGTAGAAGAAGACAATGAAAGATTCTTTTATACAAAGGGTGATGCGAACAATCATGTAGATAATTATGTCATAAAAGAAGATATGATAATAGGCACAGTTGATTTTGCTGTTCCATATGCCGGATTCCCAACGGTCTGGATTAATCAATAAAATTTGAATACATTTATATTAATATACAAATTACTAAGAATGCTTTGAAATCAGCATTCTTTTTGTTATAATATAAATCGGATGTGATTGAAATGAGAACAGATGATTTTGATTTTTTATTGCCAGAAGAATTAATTGCTCAAACACCGTTAGAAAAGCGTGATAATTCTCGTCTTTTAGTAGTAGATAGGACTAATAATACTTTGGAACATAAATATTTTACGGATATAATAGAATACTTTGAACCCGGTGATTGTTTAGTTCTTAATGATACTAAAGTTATTCCTGCTAGACTTTTCGGTATAAAGAAAGAAACTAATGCGATGATAGAACTTTTATTATTGAAGGATCTAGGAGAAAATATATGGGAATGCTTAACAAGACCTGCTAAGAGGGTAAAAGTGGGTACCATAGTTAGTTTTGGAGACGGACTTTTAAAAGCGGAATGCATCGGTTGTGGTGAAGAAGGAATTAGGAAGTTTAAGCTTATTTATGATGGTATTTTATATGAAATATTAGACAAACTTGGTGAGATGCCTTTACCTCCATATATTCATGAAAAGCTAGAAGATAAAAATCGTTATCAAACTGTATATGCAAAAAATATCGGGTCTGCTGCAGCTCCAACCGCTGGGCTTCATTTTACTAATGGTTTGTTAGAACAAATAAAAGAAAAAGGAGTAAATATAGTTTATGTAACACTGCATGTCGGTCTTGGAACATTTAGACCGGTTAGTGTTGAAGATGTAACGAAACACAAGATGCATAGTGAGTATTATATGATGGATAAGAGTACTGCAGAAATTTTAAATGAAACTAAGAAAAACAATAAGAAGATTATTAGTGTTGGTACAACTTCTACAAGAACATTAGAAACTATAATGAATTTGTATGATAGATTTGTAGAGTGTAGTGGATGGACAGATATTTTTATTTATCCTGGTTATAAATTTAAAGCTATAGATAATTTAATAACGAATTTTCATTTACCAAAATCAACGTTGGTAATGTTAGTATCAGCATTAGCTGGTAAAGAACTAATAATGAGAGCTTATAATGAAGCAATTATAAATAAATATCGTTTTTTCTCATTTGGAGATAGTATGTTTATCAAGAGGTGATCTATGAATAAAATTATCGCTATAGTTGGCCCTACTGGAGTAGGTAAAACAAAGCTAAGTATAGAATTAGCTAAAATTTTTGATGGTGAAATTATAAATGCAGATAGTACTCAAGTTTTTAGAGGTTTAGATATTGCTACTGCTAAAGTAACGGAACAAGAAAAAGAGAATGTTGTTCATCATTTACTTGACATTAAAGATGTAACAGACAATTATACTGTATATGACTATCAGAAAGATGCTCGAAAGTGTATAGATGAAATTTTAAATAGAAAAAAAACACCAATAGTGGTTGGTGGCACTGGTCTTTATATTAAAGCATTATTTTATGACTATAAATTTGAAGATGAAAGCATAGTATTAAATAATTATGAGCAATATACTAATCAAGAATTATATGATAAATTATTATTGGTTGATCCAAATACTAAAATTCATATAAACAATCGAAAGAGAATAATTAGAGCTTTAAATTATTATGAACAAACTAATCAACCATTAAGTGGGAAAGAAGTTACAAATAAACAATTATATGATGTGATTTATATTGGTTTAACTACAGATAGAGAGACTTTATATAATCGTATTAATAAAAGGGTAGATATCATGGTAAGTGATGGATTACTTGACGAAGCAAAGAATATATATAAATCTAATATTAGGACTAAAGCCATATTGACTCCAATAGGTTATAAAGAACTCTTTCCTTATTTTGAAAATAAATGTTCTTTAGATGAATGTTTAGAGCATATTAAACAAAATAGTAGAAGATATGCAAAAAGACAATATACGTGGTTTAATAATCAAATGATGGTTAAGTGGTTTAATGTAGATTTTGATTGTTTTAATAATACTATAAACGAGATACAAGAGTATATAAAAAATGTTAAGAATTAATCTTAACATCTTTTTTTATGTCCATAATAACGGGTAAGATAATAGGCCTTCTACCTGTTTTTTCAAAAATACTAGAAGATAAACTATTAATAATTTCTAATTTTATTTCATTGTAATTTACGTGTTTTTGAATTTTAGAAATGATTGCTTTTTTACTTATTTCTTCCAACTGTTTTAGAAGTTCAATATTATCATTTACTAATACAAAACCACGAGTTGTAATATTTGGATTGCCTAATAATTTGTTTTCGGCAGTATCAATGTTTGCGATAACAACGACAATTCCATCACTAGACATAATTTTTCTATCTCTCATAACTGCATTACTAACTTCACCAATACGGTTTCCATCAACATATATATCCCCAGCTTGAATAGAATTAACTTTTGTAATTTTTCCTTTTTTTATAGAAAGAACTTCACCATTTTTCATAACAAAAGTGTTTTCTCTTGGAATTCCACAGTCTACTGCTATATCAGTATGTTTTTTTAACATTCTGTATTCTCCGTGGAAAGGCATAAAATATTTAGGTTTTATTAAATGTAACATCAACTTTAATTCTTCTTCACTAGCGTGACCGCTAGTATGAATATCGCTTAATAAAGTATTAGTATAAACTTTTACCCCTTGTAAATATAGTTTATTAATGGTTTTAGAAATACTTAATGCATTTCCAGGTATAGCAGAAGATGAAAATACTACTAAATCTTGAGGTTGAATTTTTATTTGTTTATGACTACCATTTGCAATTCTACTTAAAGCAGCAAGTGGTTCTCCTTGACTACCAGTACAAAGTAAGCATACTTTATTTGGTGGAAGAAGATTTGCTTCTTCCGGAGTTATAAATATTTCTTTATTTTTAATATATCCACCCTCAATAGAAATTTCAATATTATTTTCCATACTGCGTCCAAATATTGCTATTTTTCTATCGTTTCTCTTACAAGTATCAACAATATGTTTTAATCTATAAATATTAGAGGCAAATGTTGCAATAATAATTCGTCCATGATGACGAGTAAAAATTTCTGATAACGCCTCATCTACTTTAGATTCACTTGCACTCATTCCTTCATTTAATGCATTTGTACTATCACTTAAAAGAAGAGTTACGCCTTTAGAACCGATAGAAGCCATTTTATGTAGATTGGCCATAGGACCGATTGGAGTAAAATCAAATTTAAAATCTCCTGTAGTAACAATTGTTCCATTTGGAGTATGAATACATATACCATGTGAATCTGGAATAGAGTGGGTTGTTCTAAAAAACTCAACTTCCATTGTTTTAAATTTTACTTTTGTATCTTCCGTATATATTTTTAAATTATCATATCTAATATTTCTGTCTTCTAGTTTTCTTTTAATTAAACCCACAGCTTGATTTGGTGCATATATTACAGGAATATTTACTGCTTGTAATAAAAATGGAATACCACCAATATGATCTTCATGTCCGTGAGTAATAAATAAGGCTTTAATTTTATTTTCGTTTTTCTTTAAAAAAGTAAAGTCAGGAATAACATAATCAACGCCTAATAAATCTCCTTCTGGAAAAGTTATGCCTGCGTCAGTTATAATAATTTCATTACCCGTCATAACACAATACATATTTTTCCCGACTTCTCCAAGACCGCCTAAAGCAAAAACTTTAGTGTCTGTTTCATCAAAAAATTTCATAATTTCTCCTTTCTTTTTAGATTTAAAAATTTTGACTTAATCATTATACCTTTTTTTTGCTGTTTTGTCTACTATTTGACAAAATACTGATTTTAGTGTATTATACTTGTACTCAGAGGGGGGGAAAATATAAAAATGAAATATAGTATTGAAGGAATAGAAAATTCTAAAGTAATTCAAACTGTTCAAAGCGTTTCAGGACCAAATGGTAAATATTTTTTCATAGATTATTTAGATGGAACACAAGATATAATAGAATTTAATGAAACTACTTTAAGAAATGTTATAACCATCATGGAGTCACAAGCAGAAAGATATGTTAAAAATAAACAAAGAAAAATATCTAATATTAAAATTAAACAAATAACACTTTCAACTTTAGGTTCACTAGGTTCAATTGCTGCACCTTTTATAGCAATGAATCCTGCAACTGTAGTACTTGGTTGTTTGGTAGGTGGTGCATCTTTATTTACAATTATTACTGCTAATGTTTCTGCAAAAACAAGAATAAATGATATTGAAAAATATGATATTTATCTTAATGATATAAAAAATAAATTGAATGATTATAATCGTATTATAGCACAAGAAAGAGATCTTGCTCCAGAACTTGTAAAAAGCATAAGAATTAAAGACATTCGTGGTTTAGATGGAATTTCATTGAAAGAAGCAAAAAATATCGGTGCAAAAGTAGAACGTTATATGGAAACTGCTCCAACATCACCAACACCAAAAAAGAAAACTTTAAGAAGACTCTAGAATATACTAGAGTTTTTTTGTTATTTGGTGTACAATGATTATAGATACTAAAAAGGATGGGACATATGGGATTATTTGATAAATTTAAAAGTATTTTTAGTAATGATAAAAAAGAAAAACGTGAGTTAGATTTATATACTAATGGGCTAGAAAAAACAAGGGAGCAATTTGTTTCTAAATTAAGTATCTTAAATCACAAATACACTAAAGTAAATGAGGTTTATTTTGAAGAATTAGAAGAAATATTAATAATGGCTGATATTGGTGTTAACACGGTTATGGAATTTATTGAAAGATTAAGAAATCGTGTTAAAAAAGAGCAAATTGAAGATACTAAAGACTTAATGGAAGTAATAGTAGACGAAATGTTTATTATTTATGTTAATAATAGTGTAATTATTAATAAAATAAACAAAAATAATAATGGACCTACTGTAGTTTTATTTGTAGGTGTAAATGGAGTAGGAAAAACTACTACTATTGGTAAGATTGCAAACAAACTAACTAATGAAGGTAATAAAGTTTTATTAGTAGCAGGAGATACTTTTAGAGCTGGAGCGGTTGAACAATTAAAGGAATGGGGACAAAGAGTAAATTGCGAAGTAGTATCTAAAGCAGATGCAGACCCAGCAAGTGTAGTTTATGACGGATTAGAATTAGCAAAAAAAGAAAATTTTGATTATGTATTGATTGATACAGCTGGTCGTCTTCAAAATAAAGTTAACTTAATGAATGAGTTAGAGAAGATAAATAAGGTTATAGGAAAAGTAATTGAAGGGGCTCCTCATGAAACTTTATTAGTAATTGATGCTACAACAGGTCAAAATGGAATTAGTCAGGCTAAAAGTTTTAAAGAAATTACTAATGTTTCTGGGCTTGTATTAACTAAATTAGATGGTACTGCTAAAGGTGGAATTGTTTTAGCTATCAAAGAAAGCGTAGATATTCCTGTTAAATTTGTAGGATTAGGTGAGAAAAAAGAAGATCTAAGAGTATTTGATATTGAAAAATATATTTATGGTTTATTTAAAGGGATGGAGGATTTAGAAAATGGCAAATAATAAAAAGAAAAAAAATAAAAATGATAAGTTAATGAAGGAATTTTATGTAAATCAAATCGGATTACTTGCCCAAGCAATATTTGTATTATTTACTTTTGTTTTTGGTATAGCAACAATATTTCAATCAGAATTAAAAGTTGTTTTTGAATTACTATTGGGTATTTCACTTGCTATTATGGCTTATAATAATTTAAGAGTATACAAGAGAACATTATTTACTATTCCTTATGTTTTAGGTGCTATTTTAGCATTTTGGTCAGCTTTAGAAATACTATTAGGTATGTAATCAAATAGTTAGTGGTGTTATAATGGAAAATAGTATTTATATAACTCAGTTGTTTGACTATTATGGCAATTTATTGACTGATAAGCAGAGAGATTATTTTACTGATTATTATATAGAAAATCTAAGTTTGTCAGAAATTGCAGAAAATTTTGGTGTTAGTAGGAATGCTGTATTTAAACAAATAAAAGAAGCAGAAAACAAACTTAATTTCTATGAAAAAAATTTGAAATTATTAGAAAATAGTATTAAAATTAGTAAAATATTAATGCAAATAGATGATGAAAAAATAAAAGAACAAATTGAAGAATTAATATAATAATGATAATAATTTTTAAGTTTATTATCAGAAATTAAATCTAATAATATTGACTGTTAAAGAGTTAATTTTTAACTCTTTTTCTAGTATTTTTAAGTGTTTTATTATATAATGAATGTGGTGATAATATGTTTGAAAGTTTAGGCGAAAGACTACAAAATGCAGTAGATAAAATAAGAGGTTATGGAAAAATAACTGAAGATAATATAAGTGATGTAGTTCGTGAAATTAGATTGGCACTTTTAGAAGCAGATGTTAATTATAAAGTAGTAAAAGAATTTATTAATAGTGTAAAAGAAAAAGCGTTAGGAGAAGAGGTAAAAAAGAGTTTAAAACCTGGAGAAGTATTTGTAAAGATTTTAAAAGATGAATTGGTAGAACTTTTAGGAGGAGAGAAACAGGATTTAAATTTAAACGGAACTCCAGCAACCTTAATGCTTGTCGGATTACAAGGAACTGGAAAAACCACAATGATTGGGAAATTGGGGTTAATGTTGCGTAAAAAACATCATAAAAAACCATTATTAGTAGCTTGTGATGTGTATAGACCAGCTGCAATTGATCAATTGAACCAGATAGGTAAAGAGTTAAATATTGAAGTATATAGTGAGGGTAAAGGAAATCCAGTAGAAATTTCTAATAATGCTATTAAATATGCAAAAGAAAATGGATTTGATTATGTATTAATTGATACTGCAGGACGATTACACATTGATGACGAATTGATGACAGAATTAAAAAATATTAATGAAAATATCAAACCAAATGAGATATTACTAGTTGTTGATAGTATGACTGGACAAGATGCAATTAATGTAATTGAGGGATTTAATGCAACATTACCATTAACTGGAGCAATATTAACTAAATTAGATGGTGACACTAGAGGTGGTGCAGCACTTTCAATCCGTCATTTAACAAATGTACCAATCAAATTTATTGGTGTTAGTGAAAAAATGGATGGTATTGAAGAATTTTATCCTGAAAGAATGGCTACTCGTATTCTGGGTATGGGAGATATAATGACAATGCTTGAAAAAGCAGAAGAAGTTATTGACCAAGATGAAGCTATGAAAACTGCAAAAAAATTACAAAAGGGAGATTTTGATTTAGAAGATTTTTTAAGTCAATTAAAACAAATTAAAAAATTAGGACCACTTGAGAATTTGATAAAAATGATTCCTGGTGCTAATAAAATGGGACTTAATAATGTAAAAGTTAATCCTAAAGATATGGCTCATATTGAGGCAATAATATTGTCTATGACCCCTAAAGAAAGAAAAAATCCTGAAATATTAAAATCAAGTCGAAAAATTAGGATTGCTAAAGGTAGTGGAAGAACTGTAGAAGAAGTAAATCGCTTATTAAAACAATTTGAGCAAATGAAACAAATGATGAAACAGTTTAAAAACGGAAATTTAAAAATGCCGTTCTAAATAAAAATGGAAAATTCAATCCATTTTTTTAATTGTTATGATATAATTAAAATGGTGATGATATGAAAAAAATATTAACAATAGATGGTAATGAAGCATGTGCGAAAGCTTCATATATGTTTACTGAAGTTGCAGGAATTTATCCAATTACTCCTTCGAGCCCTATGGCAGAACATATCGATGAATGGAGTAATAATGGTGAGCTTAATTTATTTGGTGATCGAGTAAAAGTAATAGAAATGCAAAGTGAAGCAGGAGCTGCTGGACTTGTTCATGGGTCTTTAAAAGCAGGTTGTTTAACTAGTACATATACATCTAGCCAAGGTCTTCTTCTTATGATTCCAAACATGTATAAAATTGCAGGGGAGATGCTTCCATGCGTTATTCATGTTGCAGCACGCAGTTTAGCAACACATGCTTTAAGCATTATGGGAGATCATCAAGATGTTTATGCGACACGACAAACAGGATTTGCACATCTTGCTTCATCTTCTGTTCAAGATACATTTTATTTGTCTTTAATTTCACACCTTTCTACTATTGAATGTAGTATTCCTTTTATGCATTTTTTTGATGGTTTTAGAACTAGTCATGAACTTCAAAAAATAGAGATATTAGAAAAGGAAGATATAAAAGATTTAGTTAATTATAAGAAGATAGATGAATTTAGAAATAAGAGTATGAATAGTAGTGAAGTATTTACTTCTGGAACTGCACAAAATGATGATATTTATTTTCAAGCAACAGAAGTTAGAAATGAATATTATAATAAGGTGCCAGATGTTGTTAATAACTATATGGAAAAAATTAATGATATTGCTGGAACAAATTATAAACCATTTAATTATTATGGAGTAAAAAATCCTAAAAAAATAATAATAGCGATGGGTTCAGTCTGTGAGACAATTAAAGAAACAATTGATGTATTAATAAAAAATAAATATGAAATTGGTTTGATAGAAGTTCATTTATACAGACCATTTAGTGTTAAATATTTGTTAAACGAACTACCAGAAAGTGTAAAGAGTATTGCTGTGTTAGATCGTACCAAAGAGCAAGGAAGTATTGGTGAACCATTATATCTAGATGTGGTTGCTGCTTTAAAAGAAAAAAATATTAAGATTGTTGGCGGAAGATATGGTCTTTCTAGTAAAAATACAACACCTGCAGCAATAAAAGCAGTTTATGATATGCTTGATAATCCTGTTAATAATTTTACTATCGGGATAGTTGATGATGTCACTAACACTAGTTTAGAGATTAAAGATTATTTTAAATCTAATAATAGCCGAGAATATTTAATATATGGTTATGGAAGTGATGGTATGGTTAGTGCTTCTAAATCGATTATTAAATTTGTTGGTGACAATACTAATAATTATGTTCAAGGGTATTTTCAATATGATTCTAAAAAATCAGGAGGAGTTACTAAAACTCATTTAAGATTTAGTAATGAAAAAATTAGATCTACTTATTATGTAGACCATCCGGAATTGATTGTAGTCACTAAAGATTCATATGTTGAAAGTTTTGATTGTTATTCTAATTTAAGTTACGGTGGCACATTTATTTTAAATACAAATAAAGGAGAAAATGAATTAAATGAGTTTTTACCAAACAAATTTAAAAAATTTATTTTAGACAACAAAATTAATTTTTATATTATTAATGCCTATAGTTTAGCTAAAAAATGTGGATTAGGAAATAAAATAAGTACTATTATGCAAAGTATTATTATGTATTTAACAGATTTGTTAGACTATGATTTTGCTAAGAACAAAATGAAAGAATATGCATATAATCGTTACTTTAAGAAAGGTAGTCAAATAATTGAAGCTAATTATAGTGCAATAGATGAAAGTATTAAATATTTAGAAAAGGTTAATTTGGTTATTAACGAAAAAGAAGATGTAATAGATATTAGTACTACTGTATTTGAATATATGAGTAAAAGAAGAGGGGATGAACTAACTGTTTCAGCATTCAGAGATCTACCTGATGGAAGATTTGAATCTGGGACTAGTAGATACGAGAAACGTGCAATTAGTGAAATTGTTCCTCGTTGGCTAAAAAATAATTGTATTGAATGTAATCAATGTTCGTTTGTATGTCCTCATGGAGTCATCAGACCATATCTTTTAAACGAAGAAGAGTATAATCGGGCTCCAGATTTTATTAAAGAAAGATGTAAGGAAGCAATTGGAAAGTTTGATGAAAAGTATTATTTCATTATAGGAATATCAATAAAAGATTGTACTGGATGTGGATTATGTATTAAGACTTGTCCTGGTAAATCTACTGTAAAAGCATTAATTAGTGAACAATTTGATACTGAATTAAAAAATAAAGAACAAGATGTATTTGACTATTTAAGTTCTAATATCAAAGATAAGGGATTAGTTCCAAAAACAACAGTTAAAGGTACTCAATTTGCTGAGCCAAAATTTATGTTTCATGGGGCATGTGCAGGATGTGGAGAGCCGGCATATATTAAACTTTTAACTCAATTATTTGGAGATTCTTTAATTATTGCGAATGCGACAGGATGTTCATCTATTTATGGTGGAAGTGCTCCAAGTACTCCTTATACTATTCCTTGGGCAAATTCATTATTTGAAGATAACGCTGAATTTGGGTTTGGAATTTTAAATGCTACAAAGGTAATACGTGATAGAATAACGCGTATTATGAGTGAAAATTTAGATAGTTCTAATAAAGAATTATTTAATAAATTCTTAGAAAATGAAAATGATTATGAAGTAACTAAACAAGTATATGATAATTTGAATTATGAAGATTGTCCAAAAGAATTAGTAAGTATCAAAGATTATATTCCTAAAAAGGTAGTTTGGGCAGTTGGTGGAGATGGTTGGGCTTATGATATTGGATATGGTGGAATTGACCATGTCCTTGCTAGTAACGAAAATATTAACATTTTAGTTTTAGATACCCAAATTTATTCTAATACTGGTGGTCAGGCATCAAAAGCAAGTCCAAAAGGAAGTATTGCTTCATTTGCTTCAAATGGTAAATTAAATAGTAAAAAAGATTTAGCTCGTATGGGACTTTCTTATCCGCATGTTTATGTGGCAACAGTATCTATGGGTTCTAATATGATGCAGGTAATAAAAGTGTTAAGAGAAGCTGCACTTTATAATGGGCCATCAATTGTTATTGCTTATTGTCCTTGTATTTCTCATGGAATTGAAGGAGGAATGACTAATAGTCTAGATATGTCTAAATTAGCAACAGACTGTGGTTATGCACCAACATTCCATTATAATCCATTAGAAGAAAAGTTTTATTTAGATAGTAAAAATGTTGATTTTGATCTTTATGAAGAATTCTTAAATAGACAAACTAGATATTCAATGCTTAAAAAGATTAATCCTAAATATGCAGATGAATTATTAAAACAAAATAAAGAAAATGCGATTAAAAGATATGAATACTATAAATCGTTGGCGGAAAAAAAAGAGGTTTAGCCTCTTTTTTTGTATACAAAAATAGAACGGCCCCCTGAGAACCGTTCCAATAAAAGAATAAAAAGGGGTTGGCTAGTGTGATACTAGCGCCAATTCGCCTGATTTCTCGAATTGGTACTGTATATACTAATCTAAAATGTTGTTTTTGTCAAGGTTTTTAGGTGAAAAAATAAAACTAGTATGGTTGACACGAACAAATGTATTGTGTATAATTTAATTATGGTGATGATATGGAATTAAATGAGATAAAAGGAGTAGGCCCTAAAACATTAAATTTACTAAATAAATTAGAGATAAATACAATAAATGATTTAGTTGAATATTATCCTTATCGTTATGAAGTTATTAAAAGGACAAGCTTGGAAGAAGAAAGAGTTATTATTGATGGAATTATCGAATCTATTCCTCAAGTTAGTTTTTTTAATAAAAAAATGAATAGATTAATGTTTAATTTTAATACTGGTGATAATCTTTGTAAGGTTGTAATATTTAATAGGATGTTTTTAAAAGCAAATCTAAAACCAAATACAATTATTACAGTTATAGGAAAATATGATAAAGATAAAAACACTATAATCGCATCTGATATTAGATTTGGACAATTACCAGAGAAACCTAAGTATGAACCTATTTATCATACGATAAACGGGATTAGTAGTCGGGAATTAAATAAACTTGTTTTAAGTGCTTTAGAGACTGATTTTTCTTATAATGAATATATTCCAACATATTTAAAGGACAAATATAAATTTTTACCAAAAAGAGAAAGCATTATAAATATTCATAAACCTAATAATTCAAATAATTTAAAGAACTCAATTAATACATTAAAATATGAAGAATTATTTTTATATATGTTTAAGATGAATATATTAAAACTAAACAACAAAAATAATTTAGGATTAAAACGAAATATTACTTTTAAGACTTTAGAAGAAGTTATAGATAAATTGCCATTTACTTTAACTAAAGATCAGTATTCAAGTATTAGTGAAATATATGATGATTTAACCTCAGAAAAACGTATGAATAGATTACTTCAAGGGGATGTTGGAAGCGGAAAAACTATAGTTGCTTTTTTAACTATGATAATAAACTATTTTAGTGGTTACCAAAGTGCATTAATGGTTCCAACTGAGATACTTGCTCATCAACACTATAATAGTTTTATTAAATTGTTTGATAGTTATAATATTAATACAGAAATACTTACAGGAAAAACAAGCGCAAAGGATAAAAAAGATATTTATAGGCGTTTAAAAAGTGGAGAAATAGATATTATTATAGGGACGCATGCTTTAATTACTGAAAATGTAGAGTATAAAAATCTAGGATTAGTAATTACTGATGAACAACACCGCTTTGGTGTTAATCAACGTTCTAATTTAAGAAATAAAGGAGCGCTTGCTGATGTTCTTTATATGAGTGCAACTCCCATACCTAGAACTTATGCATTAACTATTTATGGAGATATGGATATATCTAACATAAAAACAATGCCTAGTGGTAGAAAAGAAGTTATAACATATTTAAAAAAGGAAAGTGAAATAAAAGAAGTATTAACATTAATGTATCAAGAATTAAAATTAAATCACCAAGTATATGTTATTGCACCGCTTATTGAAGACAGTGATAAAATAGACCTTACCAACGTAAACAAACTGGAAGAACAGATGAATAAAGCATTTGGTAAACTTTATACTATTGGTGTTCTTCATGGTAAAATGAAACAGCAAGAAAAAGATGAAGTTATGAATAAATTTAAAAATAATGACATTCAAATATTAATAAGTACTACAGTTATTGAAGTTGGAATCGATGTCCCAAATGCGACAACTATGATAATATTTGATGCATATAGATTTGGCCTTTCACAACTTCATCAATTACGTGGAAGAGTAGGCAGAAATAATTTACAATCTTATTGTGTGTTAATTAGTAATTATGAAAAAGAAAGATTAGATGTATTGTTAGAAACTACAGATGGTTTTAAAATAAGTGAAGAAGATTTTAAATTACGTGGTAGTGGTGATTTATTTGGTGTAAGACAAAGTGGAGATATGATATTTAAAATTGCTAATTTAAAGAATGACTATAAGATGTTATTAGTAGCTAAAGATGATAGTTATGAATGTATTTTAAATAAGGGTTATTTAGAAAATGATTACTTAACAAAACTTGTAAACCAAATATGTAATTTAGATTAATCTATTGACTTTTAATTAATCAATAGTTATAATTAAACTAGCGTAAGATAACTATATTATTTTACGCTCTGGATACTTTTATATTACGTAACATAGAAGTATTCAACCAAAACCCCCTGAAGCTAGGTCGAGAGACCTAGCATTTTTTGTGTTATGCCTTATAAAGTTAACGTTTACAAGGGTTTAAGTGATTACAATAAATTAATAAAAAGGCAAAAATAGATACAAATTTACATACGGTCTTGTATCTAATTTGTATCTAAAAATAAAAAACTACTTGAAGAGAACAAAAAATGAAATTTTAAAACTAAAAATATACGGATTTTTAATTTTTGTAAATGAAAGTTATGAAATAATAATATTATTATGTTATAATAAAGAAGAATAGAGGTTTATGGAGTGATAGGAATGAGCAAAAGTGTTGAAGAGAAAGTAGAAGATATATTTAAAAAACAACTTAATGAATTTAACATAAAATATTACACTAAGACAGAAAGCATAAATGAAGCAATAGATTCTTCTTTAAAAAATTCAGTATCTAAATCAGGTGGTAGTGGGAATAATTATCCAGATATAAAAATATTACTTGAAAGTAGTAATATGAGAAGAATTCCCGTTATGATAGAGGCAAAGGGGACTTTTGGTAAATTAGTGAAAATGACTTCAGATGGTGATATTGAGTTAGTCACATATAATAAAAACGGTGATGCAAATTATTCATCTATACAGGGATACGCGGTAAATGGTGCAGTACATTATGTTAATGCAATTCTTGATGGTGATTGTTATAATGAGGGAATAGCAATTGGAATAAATGGATACGAAAAAAATGATAATATGTATACAGAATTAGATGCATATTATATTTCTGAAAAGAATAATAGAGTTCCAAAGAAAATAGGATCTTTTAATGACATGTCTTTTTTAAAAACAGCTAATATTAATAATTTATGTGAAATGCTAGATAAATTAGTACTTACAGAAGAAGAATTAGATAGAATAACAAAAAAAGTTGAAGCAACCTTAGAACAAAAAATTAAATCAATTCATCAAAATATTTATGATAATAAATTAATAACATTAGAAACTAATGAAAAATTATATTTGTTTTGCGGATTAATAATGGCCGGAATACATACTAAAGGTGTTTCGCCTCTAACTGCTGATCAATTGACAGGTAGTGATAACCCTGAATATAATGATGGAACAATAATAATTAATCATATAAATGCATTTTTGAATTCTAAAAACATGGATAATAGTAAAAAAGAAATGATTCAAAAACTATTATTTCCTATTTTTAAAAATACTTTATTGTATAAACCTAAAAATGGTGAAAGTATATTAAAAATGTTATACAGGCAAGTCAACAATGACATAATTCCTTGTTTAGAGTCTAATCTCCATTTGGATTTTACAGGTAAAATTTTGAATTCTTTAAGTGACTGGGTTCATATAGAAAATGATAAATCAAATGACGTAGTTTTAACACCAAGATATGTTACACATTTGATGGCAAAATTAGCACGTACAAATAAGGATTCTTATGTATGGGATAGTGCGATGGGGTCAGCCGGATTTTTAGTTTCTGCAATGAACATTATGATTGCAGATGCTCAAAACACAATAAAAGATATTGATAGATTAAACGAAAAAATAACCAATATTAAAAAAAATCAATTGCTAGGTGTTGAAATTTTAGGAAATATTTATATGTTAGCTGTATTAAATATGATATTAATGGGTGACGGTTGTTCAAATATAATAAATGATGATAGTTTTTCTTTTAAAACAGATTTTCCAGCAAATGTCTTTTTGCTAAATCCGCCTTATTCTGCAGATGGTAAAGGTTTTAATTTTGTTGATGCTGCTTTATCTAAAATGCATGATGGATATGGGTGTATTTTAATTCAAGAAAATGCTGGTAGTGGAATGGGTCATCCATATACAGAAAGCATTTTGAAACATAGTACTTTGAAGGCAAGTATACATATGAGTAATATATTCTGTGGTAAGGCAGGAGTTCAAACAGCTATATATTTGTTTAAAGTTGGTAGACCTCATGAAGAAGATGATATCGTAACATTTGTTGATTTTTCAAATGATGGTTATTCAAGACAAAGTAAAAAGAAATCTAGCCAAGATGTTAATTTAAAAAATACAGACCATGCATTAGAACGTTACGCAGAATTAGAAGCTATAATTCTTGATAAGAAAAAAAATACTAATTATTATAATGAAGAAAATGGTCTGGTAATTAAAGATACTATCTCATTAAGTGGTGAAGATTGGACTTATTCGCAGCATAAAAAAGTAAATACAAAACCATCTGAATTAGATTTTAAAAAAACCGTTAGTGAATATATTTCTTGGAAAGTATCTAATTTAATTAAGGATGTGTAATTATGAATTACGTAAAATGTAGAGTTGGAGATTTATTCGATATTCATCCGACAAAAGCTTATAAAGGTAATAATAACGATATTCTATCAGAAAATGGTAAAACACCTGTAGTGGCTAATAATAGTATAAATAATGGAATAGGGGGGTATTCACACTTGGAGCCTACTGAAAAAGGTGGTATTATTACATTCTCAGATACTACTACTGCAGATGCTGTATTTTTTCAACCAGATGATTTTATTGGTTATTCACATGTTCAAGGAATGTATCCTAAAGATAAAAGATGGAACGAAAATTCGCTAAAATATTTCCTTGTTTTATTTAAAAAACTCGCTCAATCTATAGGATTCGATTACGCTAATAAATTTAATAGAAAAATTGCAGCTGAATTTGAAATACAATTACCATCTAAAAATGGAAAAGATATTGATTTTGAATATATGGAATCTTATATACTAAATATGGAAAAAGAATATATTCAAGAGGTACAGAAATATATTGAACAAAAACTTTTAGAGGAAGTTAAAATCAATCCAAATGATTTTAAAATATTAAGTGAAGAAAAACAATATAAAGAGTTTTCATTCGATAAAATATTAGAAAAAATAAAAACTAATAGCCTTGGATATAAAGCAAAAGCTTTACCTAAAGAACCAATCGGAGAATATAAATTGCCTGCTTTAACAGCCGGAATAACAAATCAAGGGTTGTCATGTTATGTTCCGTATGATGGAGCAACTATCTTGAAAAATTGTATAAGCGTGTCAGCAAATGGAGCAAACTCCGGAGCAATGTTTTATCAACCAAAAGAATTTACAGTTCTACAAGACAGTTATGCCCTGAAACCAATAGATGATAATGTAACAGAATTTGCACAGTTATATTTGGTTAGTGCTATGCAACATGTTATAAAAGGAAATTATGATTGGACAAATAAAGCTGGATGGGAAAGAATAAGAACAAAAAAAATGACATTACCTATAGATGATCAAGGAAATCCTGATTATATTTATATGGATGCATATATTAGAAATCAAGAAAAAATAATTTTAGATTGCTTAATTGATAAATAAGATTTATTCTAATCTTATTTTTTTGTTATTCTTCTCTAGAAGAGATCGGAATTTTATGAAAAGACTTATAATTATTGATCTCCTGATAATTTAAATATACACTCAAGTATATTTTAGATACAAATTTAGATACCGGATTAAAGAATTACTATAAAATTTGCAATTATCAAGCAAAATAATGCAATAAAAAGGCAAGATTTTGCTTTTTTATTGCAAAAAATTACAATTTTCTGGGCCCCCTGAAGAGAGCAAAATATTACTAATTTACTAGTAATGATATAAATTGAATTACTTATCTCTTGTTGACTACCCCTAAAAATGCTATAATTATACTAAGCAAGGGAGTAGTTAACATTCCTATGTGATAAAGTCAACATTCACGATTTTAATCTGGCTTTATTTTAATAACGAGACTTGTTTGTGTTTTTATGTACAAATAAGTTTTTTTGTTAAAGAATGGAGGAAAGTATGTTTTACAATAAAAATATAGAAGTTATAGAAAAAGAATTAGAAACTAGTACATCAGGTCTTACTAGTAATGAAGCAAAAAAAAGGAAAGAAGAATATGGGGAAAATACTTTACCTAAAAAGAAAAAAGATAGTATTTTAAAAATTTTTTTTAGTGAATTTAAAGATCCGATTGTAATACTTTTAATGTTTGCTGTATTAGCGTCGTTAATCGCAGGTGAGGTTATTGATGCTGTTGCTATAGTAGTAATTGTTTTAATTGATATAATCATGGGTACATATCAAGAAAATAAAGCAAATAATACTGCAGAAGCATTGGAAAAATTAGTTACTGTAAAAGTAAAAGTTGTAAGAGATAATAAAGTACAAATTATTGATTCCTTAGATTTAACAATTGGTGATTATGTATTATTAGAATCAGGGGATAAAATATCTGCAGATATGAGAATAGTAGAAGCTCATAATTTTATGGTAGACGAATCTGTTCTTACTGGAGAAAGTGTACAAGTAAATAAAAATAGTGTAGTTATAGAAAAAGAAAATATTTCAATAAATGAACAATTTAATATGGTTTTTGCAGGTACTAGTGTTGTAACAGGAAGAGCTAAAGCAATTGTAGTTTCTATAGGATTAAATACTGAGTTAGGGAAAATTGCTTCTAGTATCAATAAAACAAAAGAAGAAAAGTCGCCACTTACAATACGTGTTGAAAAGTTTTCAAAACAAATAAGTATGCTTGTTTTAGCAATTGCATTTGTTATCACGTTTTTATTAATGTCAAAGGGAGTCCCTAATCATGAAATATTTTTATCAGTAGTTGCACTTGCTGTATCAGCCATGCCAGAAGGACTTCCTTTAGCTCTTACAATGGCTCTTACAATTGCTTCAAATAAAATGTCTAAAAAGAATGTTATTGTAAGAAAATTAAATTCTGTTGAATCATTGGGAAGCTGTACAGTAATCGCATCTGATAAAACAGGGACACTTACTGTAAATGAGCAAACTGCAAAAAAAATATTACTTCCTAATAATTTGGAATTTGATATAACTGGTGTAGGTTACGAGTTTGAAGGAGAAGTAATTGGTGAAAATATTGATTTAGCTAGTGAAATAGCTTTATATGGGGTACTTAATAATGAATCAGTTATTGATAATGAAAAAAGAGTAGGAGATTCAATTGATGTTGCATTTAAAGTTTTAGGGAAAAAGTTAGATATTAATACTCATGATATTAAAACATTAGAAATAATTCCTTATGAATCAGAAAACAAATACTCCGCAGTATTCTATGAAATAAATGGAGAAACTTATTGTACTGTAAAAGGTTCATTAGAAGTGGTAAAATCTTTTTGTAGTAAAATTAATTTAATCAATGATAGTATTGATTCTAATATTTTAGAAGAACAAAATGAGTCTTTAGCAAAATCAGGATATCGTGTGATTGCACTTGCGAATGGAAAAGTAGAACGAAAAGATAAATATTGTGAACATGATATTAAAAATTTAACTTTTGCAGGTATGGTTGGATTCATCGATCCTATTAGAAAAGAAGTAGTAAAATCTATTGAAGAATGTAGAGATGCAGGAATTAAAGTATTAATGATTACAGGGGATCATCCTCTAACTGCTTATTCAATCGCAAAAGAATTAAAGTTAACTAATGATTATAGTACAGTAACTACTGGAATAGAGTTAGAAGAATACTTTAAAAAAGGTGAGAAAGAATTTGATGAATTTGTTTTAAGTAAAAACATATTTACAAGGGTAACACCACTTCAAAAATTGGAAATAGTAAATTCATTAAAACGTCAAGGTGAGTTTGTGGCTGTAACAGGTGATGGTGTAAATGATGCTCCTGCATTAAAGACTGCGAATATCGGAATTGCGATGGGAAGTGGGACTGATATAGCAAGAGAAACAGCTAATATGATAGTAATTGATGATAATTTTAAATCAATAGTTGCAGGAATCAAAGAAGGAAGAATTGCTTATGCAAATATAAGAAAGATAATATACTTTTTAATATCTTGTGGACTTGCGGAGGTATTGTTTTTCTGTCTTTCTATACTTTTTGATTTACCAATGCCTTTAATTGCAATACAATTATTATGGCTTAATGTTGTAACAGATGGAATTCAGGATTTTGCACTTTCTTTTGAAAAAGGTGAAAATGGAATTATGAAAGAGAAACCAAGAAATCCTAAAGAACCATTATTTGATAAACATTTATTTCAAGAAATATTAGTATCAGGTTTGATAATAGGGTTAGTTGTTTTTGCGATATGGTATTTCTTGATTAATAGCATTAAAATGGATGTTAATGTAGCTCGTGGTTATATTATGGCACTTATGGTATTTATTCAAAATGTGCATGTGTTTAATTGTCGTAGTGAAAAGAAATCTGCATTTTCAGTTTCATTAAAGTCAAATAAGTTAATCGTAGGTGGAGTATTTGCCTCAATTTTATTACAAATAATTGTAATGGAAGTTCCATTATTTTCTAAATTTTTAGGAACAAGTTCTATTTCAGTAGTTCATTTATTATATTTATTTATGGTTTCATTAACAGTTTTAGTGATGGTGGAATTATATAAAAAGATAAAATATAGGAAGCAATAGGATGTGTTTTTATGAAAAAAATAATTAATAAATTAAAAAAACTTATATTGTATGAAAATAAAGTTTCATTAACGATTTATCTTGTTTTGAGATTTTTAATAATTGTATGTATGGTGAGGGAATTATTTAATGGTAATTTTCAAAATGCGTTATTGTGTGTGTTGTCACTTATCTTATTTTTAATTCCGGCATTTGTAGAAAAAAAGTTTAAAATAGATTTACCAACTGTTTTAGAGGTAATAATTTTTATATTTATTTTTTCGGCTGAAATTCTTGGAGAAATAAATAATTTTTATGGACGTTTTCCACTATTTGATGATATTTTACATACAATCAATGGTTTTTTAGCTGCAAGTGTAGGATTCTCGCTGGTCTATTTACTAAATGAAAAATCTGAATCAGTTAATCTATCTCCTGTTTTTATATCATTAGTCGCATTTTGTTTTTCTATGACAATTGGCGTTGTTTGGGAATTCTTCGAATATGGGATGGATAATATATTTAATCTGGATATGCAAAAAGATGCATATGTTTACAATATAAATACTGTAACTATTGATCCTAAACATGCTAATAATGTTATTAAGATAGATGATATAAATAATACAATAATTTATAAACAAGGTGGTAGCGAGTTATTAAAACTAGATGGATATTTAGATATTGGCCTACATGATACGATGAAGGATCTATTAGTAAATTTTATAGGTGCTTTAATTTTTAGTATATTTGGATATATGTATATAATAAATAAGGAAAAATATCATCTGGCTGGTAAATTTTTAACTCAAAAAAATCTAAAGGAATAGAAATATTCTTTTTTTTGTATTATAATAAGAATGAATATAAAGGATGGATGATTCGTGAAAAAGAAAAATTTATTAAATATTTTATTTATATTTTTATTAGTATTAATTAGTTTAGTAAGTATATATGGATGGATAAAAAATAGTTTTATTTTTGAACTTTTAGGAGATAAAGAAATTAACATAAATGTGAATGAAAAATATGAAGAATCGGGATATAAAGTAGTTTTTTTAGGTAGTGATTATACACATAATGTTGAAGTGGAAAACAATGTTAATTTTAATAAAATAGGAGAATACGAGGTAAAATATCGTTTTAAAAATTGGTTTGTTGATAAAACAATAGTTAGAAAGGTTATTGTTAAAGATAATGAAGCCCCAGTTATATCTTTAAATGGTAATAATAAAATAACTATTAAAGTTGGAGAAAATTATACAGAACCAGGAGTGAATGCATTAGATAATTATGATGGTGACATTACAACTAGCGTTAAAATAGAAGGCTCTGTTAATACGGAAAAAACTGGTGATTATGAAATTGTTTATAAAGTTGTTGATAGTAGTGGAAACGAGACTAGTATAACTAGAACTGTTATAGTAGAAGAAAAATATACAGGAGGATATGGAATAATAGTTCCAGGGCCAACATATATTAACGGAATACTAATTGTAAATAAAAAATATAGTTTGCCTAGTACATATGGTGGTACAGATTCTACTGCATTATCTGCTTTGAAAGAGTTACAATCGGCAGGTCAAAAGGAAGGTTTTAGTCTTCAACTTGTTTCTGGATATCGTTCTTATGAAACACAAAAAAGAATATATAATAATTACGTAAATCGTTGGGGAATTGAATATACAGATACAACCTCAGCTCGTCCAGGACATTCGGAACATCAAACTGGTCTTGCATTTGATGTTGGAGAGTTAACAAGTAATTATGGAGAAACAAAAGAAGGAATATGGTTAAAAAATAATTGTTATAAATATGGGTTTATAATTAGATATTTAAAAGGCAAAGAAAACATTACAGGATATTCTTATGAACCTTGGCATATTCGTTATGTTGGTGTAGAGGTTGCCACTGAAATAATGCAAAAAAATATAACACTTGAAGAATATTTAGGAGTTTAACTCCTTTTTTTATAAAATAAAAAAAATAGGTCACATTATAAATGGTGATTCTATGAAAAAAATAGTGATTTTAGTAATTATTCTGATAGTTTTTTTAATATTTAGTAAGGATCAAGATAATCTTGTTATGGTAAATAAACTAGATAGTATAGAGGATAATATGACCGTAGTTTATTTTTATATACCAAATTTAAGTACAAAAAATATAATTAATTATTTTGATGATAATAGTAATATTATTGGATTATATCCTTATGTTAATCCAATATATAAAAAAAAGACTGGCGATATGTTTTACGGATTTAATAATCAATCATTAAAAAAGAATATAAATAATTTTATAAAAATTTATAAAACTAAATTAATCAATAATAATTTTAATAGTGACGCAATTATGATAGAGTATAATGGTATTAAAATAGAAGCAGTAAAAGCATATATGAATAAGAAAGACATAAAAAGTTTTTTAAAAAAATGTAAAAATTGTAACTATAGTTTAACAAAATAAAAAAAATAATATGAATTATGATATAATATGTCGTAGATGAATTTTGTGTTGCGGAGGAATAGTCATGGATAAAATAATAATTAAAGGAGCTCGAGAGAATAATTTAAAAAATGTATCAATTGAATTACCTAAAAATAAACTAATTGTAATGACTGGAGTAAGTGGAAGTGGTAAAAGTAGTTTGGCTTTTGATACTATTTATGCTGAAGGACAAAGAAGATATGTTGAGTCTTTAAGTGCTTATGCTCGTCAATTTTTAGGGGGAACTGATAAACCGGATGTAGATTCTATTGAGGGATTAAGTCCCGCAATTAGTATTGATCAAAAAACAACAAGTAAAAATCCTAGAAGTACTGTTGGAACTGTAACTGAAATTTATGACTATTTACGCCTTTTATATGCTCGTATTGGAGTTCCCTATTGTCCAATTCATAATGAACCTATTAGTAGTCAAAGCGTAGAAGAAATGACTAATCAAGTTTTAAAATTGGAAGAAAATACTAAAATAAAAGTATTAGGACCAATTGTATATGGTGAAAAGGGTACGCATGTAAATCTCTTTGAAAAACTTCGTAAAGAAGGGTATGCAAGAGTTAAGGTTGATGGTGAAGAATTAGATTTATTTGAAGAAATCACTTTAGATAAAAATAAAAAACATAATATTTTAGCAGTTATAGATCGTTTAATTATAAAAGATGGAATTAGAAGTAGACTGTATGAATCAATTGAAACAGCATCGAAACTTTCTGGTGGAAAGGTTGTTATTGATGTAGTTGGACATGATGAAATAGTTATGAGTGAATCATATGCTTGTCCTCATTGTGATTTTTCACTTCCAGAGTTAGAACCACGTATGTTTTCGTTTAATGCTCCATATGGTGCTTGCCATGAATGTAAAGGTCTTGGAATAAAATTAAAAATAGATGAAGATTTAATTATTCCAGATCGTAATAAAAGCATCTTAGATGGTGCTATAGTGTCATTAAATTTAGATGATTCTGCAAGTACTTATTATACTCAAATAGATACTGTGGCTAGGTTTTATAATATTGATTTAACAAAACCAATTAAAGATTTAACAAAAAAAGAACTAGATATTATTTTGTATGGGGCACCTGATTTATTAGAATTTAAATATGTTTCAAAAAATGGTAATACAAGAAATGCTAAAGATTATTTTGAAGGAGTTATTACTAATTTAGAAAGACGATATGTTGAAACAAAAAGTACTTGGATTAGAGATTGGATTGAAAATTATATGACAGAATTAGAGTGCCCAAGTTGTCATGGTGCACGCCTTGATTCATCAATTCTTTCGGTTTTAATTAATGGCAAGAATATTTATGAAGTAACATGCATGAGTATAAAAAATTTATATAAGTTTATTAACAATTTAACATTAACAGAAGAACAAGAAAAAGTATCTGACCTAATTGTAAAAGAAATCTCAAATCGTTTAAGTTTCCTAATTAATGTAGGTCTTGAATATTTAACACTTGCTCGTACTGCAGGGACACTTAGTGGTGGAGAGTTGCAAAGAATAAGACTTGCTACACAAATTGGTTCAAGATTAACCGGTGTGTTATATGTATTAGATGAGCCTAGTATTGGACTTCATCAAAGAGATAATGAAAGATTAATTAATTCATTAATTGAAATGCGTGATTTAGGCAATACTTTAATTGTTGTAGAACATGATACAGATACAATGCTTGCTAGTGATTATTTGGTAGATATAGGCCCTGGAGCAGGTTTGCATGGTGGAAATATTGTAGCATACGGGACTCCAGATGAAGTTATGAAAAATGAACAAAGTTTAACTGGAAAATACCTTATAGGAAAAGAAAAAATAGAAGTTCCGGAAACTCGACGTAAAGGTAATGGTAAATTTATTGAAATAAAGGGTGCATCTGAAAATAACTTGAAAAACATAAATGTTAAATTTCCTCTAGGAACATTTACTTGTGTAACAGGTGTAAGTGGTAGTGGAAAAAGTAGTTTGATAAATAGTATTTTATACCGAGTTGTTGCAAATCAATTATATCATTCTAAAGAAAAGCCAGGAAAACATAAAAGTGTTAAAGGTCTAGAAAATATAGATAAAGTAATTGATATTTCGCAAACGCCAATAGGAAGAACTCCTCGTTCAAATCCTGCAACATATACTGGAGTATTTGATGACATTCGAGATGTGTTTGCTCAAACTAAAGAATCTAAAATTAGAGGATATGACAAAAGCAGATTTTCATTTAATGTAAAAGGTGGACGATGTGAAGCATGCTGGGGAGACGGTGTAAAAAAAATTGAAATGCACTTTCTTCCAGATGTTTATGTGCCATGTGAAGTTTGTGGTGGCACAAGATATAATCATGAAACTTTAGAAGTAAAATATAAGAGTAAAAACATCTATGAAGTTTTAGAAATGAGAGTAGAAGAAGCCTATGATTTTTTTGAAAATGTTCCTAAAATTAAAACGAAGTTACAAATGTTAAAAGATGTAGGTCTATCTTATATAAAATTGGGTCAAAGTGCTCCAACACTTAGTGGTGGAGAAGCAGGACGTGTAAAATTAGCAAAGGAATTACAAAAACGACCTACTGGAAAAAGTTTATTTATCTTGGATGAACCGACTACTGGGCTTCATACGGATGATATCAAAAAACTATTGGTAATTTTACAGAGAATAGTTGATAATGGCGATACAGTAATTGTTATTGAACATAATTTAGATGTTATCAAGGTTGCGGATTACATTATTGATTTAGGTCCAGAAGGTGGAGATGGTGGAGGAGATATTGTTGCCACTGGTACTCCAGAACAAGTTTCTAAAATAGAACAAAGTTATACTGGAAAGTTTTTAAAAAAGGTTTTATAAAGCACATTTGTGCTTTTTATTTTTGATAAAAATTTATAAGTAAACATAATTGTAAAATAAAAGTCTATATGCTATTATATAAATGTAGGAGAGTATGGTATGAACGAGATAATAAAAGTTGAAAATCTGACTAAAAAAATCGGTAGAAAAACTATTTTAGATAACTTTTCATTTTCTATTGATGAGGGAAAGATTGTAGGAATAGTAGGACCAAATGGTGCGGGTAAATCTACTTTAATAAAAACAATGTTAGGGCTTTATCATATTACAAGTGGTAATATATATATTAATGGCTATTCGGTGAAGAAAGATTTAGAAAATGCCTTAAAACATATTGGATGTATTATTGAAAATCCAGATGTTTATAATAATTTAAGTGGTAAAAAGAATATCGAATTATATGCGGAACTAAATGATAAAAGCGATAATGATTACATTAATAAAATAATAAGTTTGGTTAAATTAGATAATCGGATTGATGATAAAGTTAATACCTATTCATTAGGTATGAAGCAAAGATTAGGTATTGCTTGTGCACTTGTTAATAAACCAAAAATATTAATTTTAGATGAACCTACTAACGGATTAGATCCATTTGGAATTAAAGAACTACGTGAACTTTTAAAATCAATAAATGAACAAAATAATATAACAATTATTTTATGTAGTCATATTTTAGAAGAAATGGAAAAAATATGTGATGAAATAGTTATGATAGATGATGGGCATTTTATTGATTATGTTAGTATTCATGAATTAAAAAATAAAAATATTTCATTAGAAGATATTTTTATAGAAAAATTACATGGTTCAAAAGGACAATTGAGGTGAATGTAATGTTTAAATTAATCAAATTTGAATTAAAAAAGATATTGAATGTTAGACGTGTTATTTTAATTTTGTTAATTATGTTATTGAGCAGTTTTGGTTTAATTAAAATGTCTGAGTATATATATAATACTAATCATAATGTTAAAGATGATATAGTTTATTATGATACGTCTAACCAACAACTTAAGATTGATAGTCTGAAAGAACAATATAATAATAATCCTAATCCCAATAATTTATGGATTTTAAGAAGAGAGGAATTTTTATTAGACCATTATAACTATTTAAACACTCTAAAATTAACTAATAAAGATTGGAGATGGAATGTCTCTAATAGATTATCAATAATTTCGTTAGATGAAATACCACTAAATATGTATTTAAATGGAACCGACATGAGTGAATTCACCATAACAAATTTTGGGTATACAGATTTAGAATCAGTTAAAAATGTGCTTAATGAGAATATGGTTATTAAAAGAGAAATAAAAAACATTTTAGAAAATGGTAGTTATTATAACTATATTCAAACCTTAATAGAAGCTGAGCAACAATCATTAAGTAGCATAGAAAGTGATATAACACATTTAAAAGAAACTGCAGTTCTTCCAAATTATACTGCAGTATCAAGATTACATGATCTTACCAGAGATAAATTAATCAAAGAAGATACTTTAAAACTATATAATTATATTGTTGAAAATAAAATTGTTGATCAAAAAGATTGGCGATATATGGTTATAGAAGAAATTAAACAATATTTATATTTAGAACATTATATATTAGATAGTGAAGAGGAATTTCAATATAATCCTAATAAAGGAGTAAACTATTTAACATATCAAGATTATTTAAATTCTTGGAATAATAGTATAAATAGTGCAAAGGAAAAAAATGAAAAAAATTGGTATTATTTAAACAACAATATTAAACCACTAACTTTAGATAGTAATGTTGCAGTTTCTTATTCGACAAGATTATCAATGAATAATGTTTATTATATGGCGATTATTTCTTTAATAATAACTTCAGTAATGTGTGCTGGAATAGTTGCAAGCGAACATAAATCAGGAAGTATTAGATTACTTCTTACTAAGCCATTTAAAAGATATAAAATATTATTATCAAAACTAGTAGTAATGTTGCTTATATTTTTATTTACTTATTTAATTGGTACTATTACAACTTATTTATTAAGTGGCATAATGTACGGATTTAGTGATTTTTCTATTCCATTATTAATGAATAATAATGGAAGTTTAGAAATAGTTTCTTATTTAGGATTTACTATTACTAATATATTCAAAGCAACAATCATTATGATTTTATTCCTAAGTATATTGTTTTTAATCTCATCAATTACTTTGAATACTGCAGGATCTTTATCTGTGATATTAGTTTTGATATTTGTTTTAACATTTTTACCATATATAATTACATTTGGTAGTATGTGTGATTTCATTCCATTTGTTTTAATTAATTTTAATGAGGCTATTTTCCCAACAAGAGGAGGATTAAATAGTATAAATATTGATTTGTCAGTTATACATTCTTTAATTTACACTATACTTATTATACTTATAACTTTTATAGTATATTGTAAAAGGGATATAAAAAACTAATACGATTATGTATAATATAAATTAATAGTAATACCAAACAGAGTAACAACGATAAGAGATGATGAATTTAAGTTTAATCAACTGACAAGTGCAGCAATATAAAATAACAAAGAAGATGTTAGTCTAGGAGCTGAATCATTTGGAGAATTTAACGAAAATAGTATTCAGTGGCAACCAATTAATAATAATTAGAATATCTTTGGATATTCTTTTTTGTTTACACTATTTATTAAAATTTATTTTATAATGATTATAATTTATGATAAAATGAATATAGGTGATAAGATGAAAAAATATTTAAAATTAATTGGTATTCCATTTATAATTGCGTTAGGAATATTTTTGTTTATAAAGTTTATTTGGTTAGGATAGTTACAATATAGAATAGGTGAATTATGAACGATATTATAATAAAACAAATTAGTGATGAATTAAACATAAAAAAAGAAAGTATTAATGCAGTATTAAAACTATTGTCTGAAGGAAATACCATTCCTTTTATTGCTAGATATAGAAAGGAAATGACTGGGTCATTAGATGAAGAACAAATAAGAAGCATTAATGAGTATTATGTATATCAAGAAAATCTTTTAAAGAGAAAAGAAGATGTTATTAGATTGATTGATGAAAAAGGTTTAATGACAGATGAATTAAGAGAAAAAATTATGAACGCTTCTAAATTGGTTGAAGTAGAAGATTTATATAGACCTTTTAAAGAAAAGAAGAAGACTAAGGCAACAGATGCGATTAACAATGGATTGGAGCCACTTGCTAAAAAGATTATGGCTTTTCCTTTGGATGGTTCTTTAGAAAAATTAGCCGGAATATATGTGAATGATAAAGTAAAAACAGTGGAAGATGCATTAACAGGAGCTAAGTACATAATTGCTGAATGGATTAGTGATAATGCATATATTCGCAAAAATATTAGACGAATAACCTATACATCTGGTTTAATAATCAGCAAAAAGAAAAAGACTGCTGAAGATAATGAAAAAGTTTATGAAATGTATTATGATTATCAAGAAAATGTCAAGCAGGTTAAACCTCATCGTGTACTCGCACTAAATAGAGGAGAAAAGGAAAATGTGCTTAATGTTAGTATTGATATAGCTAATGATTTAATAATTAATGAAATAAAGAAAAATGTAATTAAAAGCAGTGAGTCATTTGTCGTATCATTAGTAAATGAAGCAATAAATGATAGTTATAAAAGGTTAATAGCTCCTAGCATTGAACGTGAAATTAGAAGTGACCTAACAGAAAAAGCAGAAGAGGTTGCTATTGATAATTTTGGTAAAAACTTAGAAAAGTTATTATTACAACCACCAATGAAAGAAAAGAAAGTACTTGGATTAGATCCGGCTTACCGAACTGGGTGTAAATTAGCTGTAGTGGATTCTACAGGTAAGAAAATAGAGATTAAGGTAATTTATCCTCATGAACCACATAAGAAATATGATGAAGCTAAAAAGATAATGTTAGATTTAATCGATAAACATCAAATTGATATAATTGCGATTGGAAATGGAACTGCAAGCCGTGAAAGTGAAGCCTTTGTTGCTGATGTAATTTCTAATTGTAATAGAAAAGTTGAATATATAATTGTAAGTGAAGCAGGAGCTAGTGTTTATTCTGCTAGTAAACTCGCTATTCAGGAATTTCCAGATTTACATGTTGAAGAAAGAAGTGCAATAAGCATTGCTCGACGTCTTCAAGACCCTTTATCAGAACTTGTAAAAATTGATCCAGAAAGTATTGGTGTAGGTCTTTATCAACACGATGTTTCTAACAAAGAGTTGAAAGAATCACTAGATTTTGTAGTTAGTAAGGCAGTTAATCAGGTTGGAGTAAACGTAAATACTGCTAGTCCGTTTTTATTGAAGTATGTATCAGGATTAACTTCCAAGATAATTGATAAAATAATTACTTATCGTGAAAGTAATGGAAAAATAAAAGTAAGAAGTGAACTTGAAAAATTATTAAGTGCAAAGACATATGAACAAGCTATTGGATTTCTTAGAATAATGGATGGAGAAAATATTTTAGATAGTACTGGGATTCATCCCGAAAGTTATTTAATTACTTTAAAATTATTAGATAAATTAGAAGTTGGGATAACTGATATAGGAACAGAAAAAATGATATCTGCTTTGGAAAATTTAGATTTAAATCAAACTAAACTAGATTTAGGGACAGATATTTATACTTTAGAAGACATTATTAAAAGTTTAAAAAATCCACGTAGAGACCCTAGAGATGAAATGCCTAAACCGTTACTCAGAAGTGACATATTACACTTAGAAGATTTAACTGTTGGAATGAAACTACAAGGCACAGTTCGCAATGTAGCACCATTTGGGGTATTCATTGATATAGGACTTAAGAATGATGGACTTGCTCATATTTCAAAGTTAAGTAATACTTATGTTAAAGATCCAATGGATGTTGTTAATGTTGGAGATATAGTCGATTGCTATGTTGATGAAATTCATTTAGATAAAAATAAGGTATCACTATCATTAATAAATCCAAGTTAGGAGGATTTATGAAAAATAAATATTTAATTTTGTTATTAATATTCATACTTACGGGGTGTTTCTTTGGTGAAGCCGGAAGTGGTTATACAAGCAGAACATGCACAAAAGAAACGCAAGTGGATGGGATAACACTAACAGAAGAAAAGAAAATTAAACAAAAAGATAATAATATTGTTGATATAATTATTACTAACAAAATAATAGGTGAAGAGAATACAACGTTTAAATCGCTTAAAAATAGTTATTTATCAGAACTAAACAATCTTAAAAATCAAGGAATTATAACTAATATAATAAGTGATTTAAAAGGAGAATATAGTGTTTCTTATGAATTTACTTTAGGTAATATATCAAACGAATTAAAAGAAAAATATGAATTTGAGGATTTATATCACAATCAGTTAAAAAAGTATGAAAAAGAAGGATATAAATGTAAGTAGGTGATGTTATGAAAGATAAAAAAATATTAATTTGTTCAATTATATTATTAGTTGTGATTGGTTTAACAATGACATTAAGTTTAATATATAATCAAAAAGATGAAATAACAGAAGATGGTTTAAGATTTAAAGAAGAGTATGAAGCATTAAATAGTTCAATTCCAATATCTATTGCAGAAAATAACCCTATTAAATATGCATCTTACGATGAAGTGGAAAAATTATTTGATAATGGTACAGGAATAATTTATTTTGGTTTTCCTAGTTGTCCTTGGTGTCGTAACATGCTGCCAGTACTTTTTGATGTTGCAAAACAGAATAATGTGGACGTTATTTATTATATTAATCCAAGAGAATTAAAAAAGAATAATGAAGAATATAATAAATTATTAGGATTATTAAATCCATATTTAGAAGAATTAGATGGAGAAAAAGTGTTGTATGTGCCTGATGTTTATTTTATAAAAAAAGGTGAAGTAGTTGGGCATCATTTGTCAACCGTTGAATCTCAGACTGATCCTAGAGTGAGTTTGACAGAAAATCAAAGACAAGAATTATTTGATATATATCAGAATTTTCTTAATAAAATAAAATAGAGCGTTGGCTCTTTTTTTATAAATAATATAAATTTTGCATATAATTACCAAAAAAAGTTAATATATGTTAAAATAGTGTTGGTGATTTAAATGAAGTTTTTAGATAAAATTGTAAAAAGCAAAAAAAATATAATTTTATTTTTAGCAGTTGTTGCGATAATTAGTTCATTTACTCTAATTGTAATTCCAAATATAAGTAGGGGGCATGATTTGGCATTCCATTTGTCAAGGATTTCAGCAATAAAGGATAACTTAAAATTAGGGATAATTGGTGGCTATATTTATCCAAACTATTTAGGGGGCTATGGATATGGAAATCCTCTATTTTATCCAGACATATTTTTATATATCCCAGCAATTTTATCTTATTTTGGTTTAAGCGTTATAAATTCTTATAAAATATTTTTACTAATGATTAGTTTTTTTTCAATTTTATCTATGTATATATGTGTTAAAGGAATAAGTGATAATAAAAAAAGTGCAATTATTAGTTCAATAGTTTATGGCTTTGCTTCATATCGGTTAGTTGATTTATTTACAAGAGCTGCGTTAGGAGAAAGTTTAGCTTTTATATTTGCTCCACTTGTTATTTATGGTATTTATGAAATTATTTATGGAAATCAAAAAAAGTATTATTTTTTAATTATAGGAATGAGCGGTTTAATTTTAAGCCATTTAATTAGTACCTATTTAATGGGAATACTTTTAGTAATGATGTGCATTATAAATATAAAAAGATTTTTTCAGGAAAAAAGCAGAATTTTTTCTTTAATTAAAGCCGCAATTATTACATTTTTATTAACGGGTTTTTACTTGTTACCTATGTTAGAGCAAATGTTAGATGGACAATTTTTATTTAATAACTTAAATGAGACCAGTAAATTATTAGAAAGATCGTTGCCAATTTGGTCTATATTTATTGAATTTCCTTATCATGTATTTAGAGAATTATGGATACCTACAGGTTTAGGTATTAGCTTTATGATAATTGTTTATTACTTCATTAAAAGTTATAAACAAACATCTAATTTTGTTAGATTTTGTATTATATCAGGTTTGATATTACTAATATGTTCAACAAATTTATTTCCTTGGGATATATGTCAAAGTATACTATCCCCAATACAATTCCCATGGCGTTTTTATTTTTTAGTAGTTTTAATGCTAAGTATTGGTGCAGGGTTATTATTTAAAGAAATTAAATCCAACTCAGATAAGATATTTAATAAAATATTACTTTTTTCTATTATTCCTGTTCTTGTTGTTGGAATTTTGAATTTTTCAGAACAAAATATCAATGAGGTTGGCGTTTATGAAATTTCTTTTGGTGAATATATGCCATCGACCGCAAGTAAAGATTATATTGTAAATAGAGGAGATGTAATAACTACAAATTATCCGTTAGTTCATAATTTTGAAAGAAATGGCTTAAGGTTAGAAATAGAATTTAGCGATAATGAACAAAATAATAGTTTAGAATTGCCACTTTTATATTATAAAGGTTATCGTGCAATAATAAATGGTCAAGTTATTGATACATATAGAACTACTAATGGTCTTGTAGGGTTAGATATAAACAACATTGAAAGTGGAACAATTACTGTTTATTATGCAGGTACAACCATTCAATATTTAACAAGACTAATTAGTTTTGTAACAATATTTAGTATAATGTTAATTACATTTATAAAAAAAAGAGGTGAAAAAAGTGAAAAATAAAAAAACGTTTATTTATATTCTAGCATTTCTCATTCCTTGTTTATTAATGTTAGGAATATATGCTGTTGCAGGAATTTATCCGTTTGGTAAAAAAAGTTTATTAACCGTTGATATGGCAGGACAATATGTTGCTTTTTTTACTGCATATAAGAACATATTTACTGAAGGTATAAGTGTTTTCTATTCCTTCAGCAAAACACTTGGTGGTAATATGTTTGGACTTATTACTTACTATTTAATGAGCCCGTTTAATTTAATTTTATTGTTGTTTGATAAGATTAATATTACTGAAGCAATTCTTCTTATGAATATTTTAAAGATAGGTGCATGTGGGCTTACTAGTTATATTTATTTTGACAAAACATTCAAAGAAAAAAATATCGTTAAATTAGTTTTTTCTATAGTTTATGCTTTATGCGCATATAATATTGTTTATAGCCAAAATCTTTTATGGTTAGATGGAGTAATATTTTTACCTCTTGTATTTTTAGGTATAGATAAATTAATTAAAGATAAAAAACCAATATTATTTTATTTGATGTTAGTTATAACTATTGTTTGTAATTATTATATTGGTTATATGACTTGCATTGGAGCATTGGCATACTTTCTTTATAAACTATATTTAAGTAATAATTATAAATTAAGTTGGAAAGAAAACAAGCATGACATTATTTATTTTTTTAAATATGCTTTTCTTGCAGTAGGTACTACAATGATAATATTATTACCTTCATTATTTTCACTTATCGTAGGTAAGGCAGATGCTGGTTTATCTGAATTTATTCCAAAACAAACATATCCAGTAATTGAACTGATATCACGTTTCTTTTTAGGAGCGTTTACAGTTAAGGATTTATCAGGTGGGTGTCCTAATGTTTATATATCTTTAATGATGATTGTGTTGGTTTTTGTTTATTTCTTTAATTCAAAAATCAATTCTAAAGAAAAAAAGGGAACTTTATTTTTGATTTTATTTTTTATAATAAGTTTCGTTTTTTATCCGGTTGATGTTATCTGGCATACATTTCAACATCCTGCGGGATTTCCATTTAGGTATTCTTTTATATTTGACTTTGTATTATTAATTATTGCATTTAGATGTTATCAAAATATAAAAGGAGTAGATAGAAAACTTTTTAAAAAATTGATTCCAGCCGTTATTATTATTACGGTTATCATGGATAAATTAATGTATACAACTAACATGTATTATAAGATAATTTGTTCTGGTATTTTGATAATTGCATATTTACTTTATTTATATTATTCAAAAAGTCAAGTTATAAAAAAAATATTTGCAGTAATAATTGTAATAGAGATGTGTATTAATGGAATTTTAATTGTTTATAATCTAGATTATCAAAAAAGAGATGAATATATTGATTTTATTACAGAGTATGGAGAAGTAATTGAGAATATAAAGAAACATGATAATGGTATTTATCGTATAGAAAAAGATTATTCTTATTCTACAAATGATCCGTTATTATTAAATTATAATGGTATCTCGCATTTTAGTTCTACATATGAGGGTATTAACAATAGTTTGCTTGGGGATTACTTAGGAGTATTTAACCGTTTTTATATTACTAACCATACAGGTTCTACTCCGGTAACAGATTCATTATTTAACATAAAATATTTGTTATTAAATGATGAAAGTAATTATTATAAATTATTTAACAATTATGATAACAAAATATATGCTTATGAAAACATATATAGTTTACCTCTGGGATTTATGGTTAATCAAAATTTAAAAAAATTAGAACTTGAAAAATTAAAACCATTTGTTAATCAAAATCAAATATTAAAAAATATGAGTGGTTTTGATAAAGATGTTTTTTTAGAAAATAAAAAGATAACTACGGAATTTTATAACTTAAAACTAAAGGAAAATGATAAAATCTATATTTATAATAAAGCAAATAGTACATTGCCATCTTCGTTAATTTATACTGTAAAAGTAGAACATTCTGGAGGGTTATATGCCTATATATCATCAGAATATAACAAAAAAATAGATATACTATTAAATGGAGAACATATAATAGATACAAGTGATCAAAATGCTTTTCGATATAATATTATAGATTTAGGATATTTTGAAAAAGGTGATGTTTTAGAACTTGAAATTCAATTGTTAGAAAATCAAATTAAATTTAATGATATAGTATTTTATACTTTTGATTTGGAAAATTTTGATAAGCATATAAATATTTTACAGAATAACCAATATTTAAATATTGATACATTTAAGGGAGATTATATTAAAGCAACAATAGAAGTAAATAATTCAGAACAAATGCTATATACATCTATACCATTTGATAATGGATGGACAATCAAAGTTGATGGTAAAAACCAGACACCAATTAAAATATTTGATTCATTGATTGGATTAAAACTGGAAGAAGGAAATCATACTATAGAGCTAAGCTATACACCAAGGGGACTATATTTAGGTGCAGTAATAAGTTTAATTTCTATTGTTTTAGTAGTTATAATGAGTAGAAGAAAGAAGGGAAAGTGTGAAAATAATTGAATTATTTAAAGTAATATTCTTTGGAGTTGTTGAGGGTATTACAGAATGGCTACCAATAAGTAGTACTGGACATTTAATTCTTTTAGAGGAATTTATTAAATTAAATGCAAGTAATGAGTTTATGGAAATGTTCAGAGTAGTTATTCAATTGGGTGCTATTATGGCAGTGATTGTTCTATACTTTAAAAAATTAAACCCATTTAGTTTACAAAAAACAAATGAAGAAAAAAAACAAACTTGGAGTTTGTGGTTAAAAGTGTTAATTGCTTGTATTCCGGCAGCAATTATTGGAATACTTTTTGATGATAAAATTGATGAAGTGTTTTATAATTATATTACTGTTGCCATAACTTTGATAATTTATGGAGTATTGTTTATAGTTGTTGAAAATCGTAATAAAAATAAACAACATAAATATGAAGAATTAAAAGATATTACTGTTCAATTGGCTTTGATTATTGGAATGTTTCAAATGTTAGCATTAATACCTGGAACTAGTAGATCTGGGGCTACAATAGTAGGTGCTATAATGTTTGGGACTAGTCGTACAGTAGCTGCAGAATTCACTTTCTTTTTAGCTATCCCTGTTATGTTTGGAGCCAGCTTACTTAAAATTATAAAATTTGGATTTGCTTTTACATCTTCAGAAGTAATTATATTAGTAATAGGAATGTTGGTTGCTTTTCTAGTTTCTGTTTTGGCAATAAAAATTTTAATGAATTATATCAAAAAAAATAATTTCAAAGCTTTCGGATGGTATAGAATTATTTTGGGAGTAATTGTTTTATTGTATTTCTTGTTTTTAAATTGACTAAACGCATCGTAAGATGTGTTTTTTTATAAAGTCATAGTAAAAATTTAGTATTTGTGATATTATTTATATAGTAAGTAGTATATAAATAGGAGGGTTATATGAAATATATTATAGATACAGATCCTGGAATAGATGATGCGATAGGATTGATGCTAGGGGTAAAAAATAATTTAGATATAATTGGTTTTACTTTGGCTAATGGTAATATTCCTGCAGAAAAAGCCGAGAAAAACTTAAAAGTAATACAGGATTTTTTAGATAGTGATATAAAAATGTATAAAGGAAAATTTATACATGAATGTGATATGGAAAGGGCAGAATATGCACATGGCAAAGATGGTCTTGGTTATGCTGTTTTTCCTGATAATAATAAGAGAAAATTTGAAAAAATGCCTGCAGAAGATTTTATCATAAAAGCTGCAAAAAAATATAAAGATAATTTAACGGTAATTTGTTTTGGACCTTTGACTAATCTTGCTAATGCGATAAAAAAAGATAAGAATTTGACTAAAAATTTAAAAAATGTGTTAATCATGGGAGTAACTTATAATCCTGATTCTAAAAAAACATATATGGAATTTAATGTTAATATTGATCCGGATGCTGCAAAATTAGTTTTTAAAACACCATTTGAAAATATCAAGGTAGTAACCCATGAAATAGGGGTTCAATCATTTATTGAAAAAGAATATATAGAAAATTTACGAAATTCTAATGAACTTTTATCTAGATTTGTTTCGCTAATTGCACAAAAATATATGGAATTTAGTTATGATCATTATGGAACTGTAGGTTTAGGAACACCTGATCCTACGACGATTGCGTCTATAATAGAACCAAGTATTGTAAAATTTGAACCTTGCAATATTGATTTTATAACTGTAGAAGATAAGGGGACAAAGTGCAATGTTACTTTGACAAACGATAGTAATATTAAAATCTCAACTGAATTTGATTTAGAAAAATTTAGAAGACTATTTAAAAATACATTTAAATAAAAGTGTTTAACAATATTAAACATTTTTTATTTGTGTTAATTTTAAGATTTAAGAAGGATTTTAATTTTTTTTGTTGAATAATAATACTGGGTGGTGAAAGATGAAAAACATAAATGGTTATGAAAATGAATTTGAATTTGTAAAATATTTAAACAAAAGGAAAATCAAGCATTTAAATCCGATGTTTAAAGAACTTATAGTTGGCTTGTTTGGGAGAGTTGATGAGGAAGATACTATTTTATCTTGGCGTAATCATTTGCCTCAGAAAACTGATGTGTTTGCTAAAATAAATGGAGTTTTAAAGGGTATAAGTATAAAAAAAGGAATGAAAAATTCTGTTCATGTTGATGGTATTTCACAATTTATTCATTTTTTAATTGAAAACCGAGTTCCTAGAAATATTATCATAGAATATTTAAAATATCATTATGCTGATGGTTCAACTAATGGCAAAGGTTCCAAACGAATTTCAGTAACTGAATATAAAATATATAATCAAAAAAGCATTGATGAAATTAATAGATATTTTAACCAGGAAAATTTATTGGATAAGGCTATTGATAGGTTTGTTTTAAAAGGAAACAATTCTAATTATTATATAGATGTATTAATATATGGGGAAGTGAATGATTTTATTTGGATTATGAAAAAAGATATTAAACAAATTATTATGTCTAAAAAAGATGAATATTCTTCGTCGGTTCATTTTGGTTCACTTACTTGTCAACCTAAAAATAGATGTTTAAATTACAATTCATTATATGAAAAAGATAGATATTGTGTCCAAATAAAATGGTATAACATAAATGATGAAATAATTGAGTTTATGAATAATAATTTGCAGTTGAGTTTTGGTGTTAGTTCAATGGAATAAAATTTTCAAGCTAATAACGTGTGGTCCATTTTGTGCACGAAAAAAGTCTTATTGAAATAAGACTTTGTTTGCTCTAAATGGAGCG
>SVAO01000013.1 GCA_015059365.1 Bacillota bacterium
TAGATATGAAAAAAGATTGGATTGGAAAAAATTTACTTGAACTAAACTTTAGAAAAAAATATTCATTGAATATTATTGCAATTAAAGAAAATGGAAAAATCAATATTAATATAGATCCTAATATACCCTTAAATGAAAACATGAAATTAATTGTCATTGGTAATAAAAATAAAATATTGAAAATAAAATAGTTAAGATAATTATAAATAATAAAACGAAAGACCACTAAAGCTAACATTAGCCTTAATGGTCTTTTACTTTACTAGAATATTTACTATCTTTCCTATGTGCCTTACCATACTCATCTTATGACACATTAGAACGACGCTTAATTTCTTGTATTACTTGTTCAAATTGTTCAGCACTAATAATTGCTGGATGATTATTTATTACCTGGTATTATGGATTATAAAGATTCGGAATATTTTCTATAAATCCTTTATTGTTAATTTCGTTAATGGTTTTAAGAAAAATTACATTACCTACGTATTTTTCATTCATAAGCATTTTCTCAATGGTGCGTTTTGACCATTATGGAAGCCCTGTAGGTGAAGGGATTTTAGATTATATAAATAGTCAATGATGACAATAATACTATAACCTTCTAAATACTTGTCAAATATCATTTTTACTACATTAGCTTCTTGATGATTAATAACTAGTTCACCTGTATCATCTTTCTTATAACCATAACAAGGTTTAGTGTAAAGTGGTGATGTGCCATTTCTGATTTGTTCACGAATTGCCCAAGTGATATTTTCATGTCTTTCTTTAACTTGGCCTTCAGCAACAGCTGTTGCAACAGTTATATAGACTCTAGTTGATGGATCATTAGACCACATTTGTTCTGCTTCAAAATAAATACGAATACCTAGATCAACTAATGTTTGAAGTGTAGTAAGAACATCAATTGTGTTTCTTCCAAACCTACTAACACTTTTAGTAATAATGATATTAAGTTGTTTTGCTTTATACATATCAAGCATTCTATTGAATTCTTCACGTTTAGTAGTCATACCAGATTTATAATCCATAAAGACATCAGTAATGGAAGATATTATGAATGATGTTCAAACATATAGAAATCCTAAATTGGTTCATATCTTGGATAAACTTAATTTTATCGAAAATTATGGAACAGGAATTCCAAGAACAATGTTAGCGTATAATAATTCAACTAAAAAACCTGAATTAAAGCTACTGAAAATTTTTTCACTGTTATTTTGTCTAATTTGAATTTTGATAATGACCGAATAAATGACCAAATAAATGATCAAATAAAAGCTAATATTAGTGATTTTGGATTAGAAGTGTTGAAATTAATTAAAAAGTTTCCAGGAATAAAAGTTCCTGAAATTGTTAGAAAATTACAAATGAAAGATTTGGTTATTAACGCTGACAAGGTGAGAAACGAAATTAAAAGAAATTTATTTAACTATATTGAATATAAAGGATCAAATAAAACAGGTGGTTATTTTTTAAAATAGTTTTTAGTTAGTTCTAGTAGCATTTTGACAGTTACGTAGTACTAAGGTGCGTCTAAACATTGAGTTACATAGCACTGACACATTAGAATAAAACTAACAAGTTTGTTTGTCTATAAGTCATTAGATTTATAGTGGATATATAGATTTTAACATCAAAATCAAGGAATTATGCATCTATTTAGGTTCATTTTTTTTATTTTCTCGAGTAATTTATATTTGTGTTCAACTAATGGGATTTGAATATAGGGAATTTTATAGGTGTTGGAAATTTAGTCAGCTAATGTGATTTGAACTAAAATAATGATAAAGATCAAATTATGTTGTATAATAACAGTACACATCAAACAACGGTTGATATAATCAATTTTGCCTCCATTGTTTTAAAATAATATTTGAGTTATAATGTTATTGTGATTGGCCAAACATAAAAAAATAAAAAGGAGTTATTTATGAATATAGGTAATAAAATAAAAGAATTAAGAGTGAAAAATAAAGTAACTCAGGAAGAACTAGCAAAAGCATTACAAGTCTCAACTCAAGCCGTATCAAAATGGGAAAATGGTGGATCGCCTGACATAGATCTTGTTCCATCAATTGCAACGTACTTTAATATTACAACTGATTATTTATTTGATATGAAAGATAGTGATATAGTTAATATTGATAAGAAAATTGTAAAGTATATACAAAGTTTTGATTTAGAAAAAAGAATGAATGTAGTATATGATTTAGCATTTAAAATGTCTATTGCAACACGTGGGGATGAAGTTGAAGATCAGGAAGAATTTAATGAGCGTATTAAAAATGATGATATGTTTTCTACTGTTATAGGACTAGAAGGAATCGCGATTACATCGCTTGCACATAATAATAAAATATTTATGTGCTTGCCGAAAGATGATAAATCGGATTATTCAAAAATGCTAATGAGTAAAGATAAACAAAGAAAGTTTTGTGAATATTTAAGTGATGAAGCTTTTTATAATACACTTATATTTTTACATTCGAGAAATGGTGGAAACTTTACTGAACAATTATTAATAGATAATTTAAATATAACATATGAAGAAGCAAAATTAGTGTTACAAAAAATGGAAGAATTTAAGATTATAACTTACGCAGATGTTCCAATTAATGATACAACAATGAAATTATACACTGTATTACAAAATCCACAAATTGTTGGGTTAATAGCAATCCTTGATATGGTTGTAAATAAACCAAACGCTTATTGTTATTATTTTGGTGGTCCAAATAACTATTTTAAAAAATAAGTAAAAGTAAACAGATTGATGATGATAATTATATTAGTTAAAAAGAATAAAAATTGATAAATATACAAATTATGATATAATATATTTGTGTGGAGAAAATATGGAAAGACTTAATATAAAAATTTCAAAAAATATTAATATAATTGATTATAAATTTGATAATGTATATTTTATTAATGGTACAGCTTATGCTGGAAAATCTACAATGGTAAAAATGCTAGCTGAAAAATATAATGGCATTTTGTGTGAAGAGAATTATCATAATGAATATTTGGATTTATTAGATAAAAATGATTTTCCAGGACTTACTTATACTAGAGATTTAAAAGAGTGGAGAGACTTTGTTGTTAGGACTCCAGATGAATATGAAAAATGGATTGATATAACAAGTTTAGAGTGTGCAATATTAGAACTGCAAATATTAAATGAAATTAAAAATACAGATAAGAAAATATTTGTGGATACTAATATACCGGTTGAGATGCTTGAAAAGATTGTTGATAAAGATCATGTTTTGATAATGCTTGCTGATCCAGAAATATCTGTAACTAGATTTTTTGAAAGGCCAGATAGAGAGAAACAGTTTTTATATAGATTATTGCTGAATGAAGAGAATGCAGAAAAAGCTTTAGATAATTTTAGGAATTGTTTAAAAAGAATAAATAATAAAGAAAGATATAATAAGTTTTTAAATTCAGGATTTAATGTTTTATTAAGGGATGAAGAAAGAACTCTTGATGAAACGTTAGAGTTAGTTGAAAAAATGTTTAAATTAAAATAAAAAAAAGATAGGTTTTGAACCTATCTTTTTTAGTCTGTATAATTATCGAAGTATCCTTGAACAAGAATGATTGGAGTACCTTTATCTCCAGAACCACTTGTTAAGTCACATAATGATCCAATTAAGTCAGTTAATTGACGAGGAGTAGTTCCTTGAGAAGCCATATTACCAACTAAGTTAGATTGTTTAGCTTTAATACTATTTGAAATAGCTTCTTTAAGTTCTGCACCACTTAAGTTTTTGAAATCATTATCTGCTAAATATTTTAGTTTTAATTCATTTGGTGTACCAATTAATCCATCTGTGAATGCAGGAGAAACAACTGGGTCAGCAAGTTCCCAAATTTTACCTTGAGGATCTTTAAATGCGCCATCACCATAAACCATTACTTCAATTAATTTACCTGTTTTTTCTAAAAATTTATTTTGAATTGCAAGTACTAAATCTTTACATTCTCTTGGGAATAGTTTAATTGAATCTTCTGTAGATTTATTAGAACCTAATAATCCATATTTTGTGTTATATCCAGAACCATTTACACTTTCATTAAGTATGTCGTCTAGACCACAAACAATTTCAGCACCATTTTCTCTTAAAATACGTTTTGTTCTTACTCTTGTATGGATATCACAGTTAATAATTTTTTTAGTATAATTTAAGATTACCTTTGGTTGATTAGCAAAAATAATTTCTGCTTCAGCTCCAGCATCTTCAATTATCTTTTGATAATATTCAACATAATCTACGCCAGTAAATTCATGTTTCTCATATCCAAATAATTCACGATATTTTTCAAGTGTTAATACATCTGAATAAGGATTAACACCAGCATCATCTATTTGATCATATGATAATAAAGCATTACCTACTTCATCGCTTGGATAGCTTAACATTAATACTACTTTTTTAGAACCCATAGCAATACCTTTTAAACAAATAGCGAAGCGGTTTCTTGATAGAATTGGGAAGATAACACCTACAGTGCCACCACCTAATTTATTTTTAACATCTTCAGCTATATCGTTAACAGTTGCATAGTTTCCTTGGCTTCTCGCTACGATAGATTCAGTTAATGCAACAACATCACGATTTCTTAGGCTAAATCCTTCAGATTCACAAGCTTCTAAAACACTGTTTACTGCGATGTCAACTAAATTGTCGCCTTCTCTAATTATAGGGCAGCGAATACCTCTTGAAATAGTTCCTACTTTTCTTTCCATATTTTTACCTTCATTTTTATTAAGATTTTGGTGATCTATTAAAAAAACACACCACTATATATTATAATATATTTTTGCGTTTCATTCAAGAAAATTTTTAAAAAAATAAATGAAAATGTTTGTTATTAGAAAAAATTTATAAATGTAATTGTAATGTTGACTTAAAATAAAGTTTATTATAAAATTATTATATAAATTATAAGGAGACTAACTATTAAAAGTCAACAATATTTTTTTAAAAAAATATTTAATGTTGTCATTGCATGACAACAGAGGGCATAATTATTCGCATAATTTTCCCATACATGATTTTTAATATAATTTAAT
>SVAO01000002.1 GCA_015059365.1 Bacillota bacterium
AGTAATACAAATAAATTAGTAGTTCCAGGAGCTAAACAAGCTATCGAAAGAATGAAATATGAAATCGCTTCAGAATTCGGTGTTAATTTAGGACCAGATGCTACTTCAAGAGCTAACGGTTCAGTTGGTGGAGAAATCACTAAGAGATTAGTTCAAATGGGTGAACAACACTTAGGAAGTGCTACTAACTACCAAAGCAAATAATAATGAAAATGGACAGTCAAATTGCTGTCTTTTTTTAGTAGATATTACCACTTTAATAAATTATATTTTGGGTATTATAATAATAAAGGTGGTGAAGTTATGAACAATAATAAGTTAGTAGTGCCTAAAGCACGTCAAGCATTAGAAAATATGAAATATGAAATTGCTCGTGAATTAGGTATAACTTTAGGTGCAGATACAACATCTCGTTTAAATGGTACAGTTGGTGGAGAAATGACTAAAAGACTAGTTAAATTAGGTGAACAATATTATGGACAAGGAATTCGTTAAAAATTATATAAAAACAGTAAAATATGGAATGATTTATTATAAAAATGTTGAAAAAAACAAAAAAACTGTTAACCAAGCACGTTAACAGTTTTATAATATCTTATCAATTAGACCATATTCTAAAGCTTCACTTGCATCTAAATAATAATCTCTTTCTGTATCTTGTTCAATTTTTTCTAAAGGTTTTCCTGTATTTTTTGCCAGCATCATATTTAGTTTATTCTTCATTTTAATAATTCTTTCAGCTGCGATTTTTATTTCAGTTGCTTGTCCTTGAGCCCCACCTAGTGGTTGATGAATCATCACTTCACTATTTGGTAGACAACAACGCTTACCAAGTTTTCCACAACTTAGTAAAAATGCAGCCATACTAGCGGCCATACCAATGCATATAGTAGAAACGTCACTTTTTATAAAATTCATAGTGTCTAATATAGCCATTCCAGCAGTGACACTTCCGCCGGGTGAATTAATGTATAAACTAATATCGTTACTGTTTATAGAATCTAAATATAAAAGTTGTGCCACAATGACATTAGCGACTTCATCTGTTATTTCGCCACTTAAAATGATAATTCTATCTTTTAAAAGTCTAGAATAAATATCATAGGCACGTTCGTAATTGTTATTTTTTTCAATAACTGTTGGTATTAACATATTTTTCATCTCCTAAAATTATAATAGTAGTAAAACTATAAAAATATACTTAAAAAGATGTGACAAAATATGCTTAATCTGATAAAATGTATATAGAATAAGAGGGATTGAATATATGATTATAAAGGTAAGTTTCAGAAATTTAGAAACAAAAGAATATCCCAAAGGGATAACACTTTATGAAATTGCACAAGATTTCCAGCGTTATTATAATTATCCAATATTAGCTGCAAAGATGGATAATGAAATATATGAACTGAGTAAAGTAGTTGATAAGAAGTGCAATGTTGATTTTTATGATCGAAGTTCATATGTTGGAAATAGTGTTTATGGGTGTAGTGTTCAATTTTTGATGATCGTTGCGATTCGTAAACTTTATGGAGAAAAAGTGGATGTAAAAATCCAAAACTCTATAGATAAAGGTGTTTATTGTCAGGTTTATGGTCTTGAACTAACGAAGACGAAATTAAAACAAATTGAAGAGAAAATGCAGAGTATAGTAAAAGAAGATTTACGTTATACTAAAATAAGTGTTTCTAGGTTTGACGCCATTGAATATTTTAGACGAAAAAAACAAATTGATAAGGTAAAGGTTTTAAAATATATCAGTAATACATATATCAACCTATATCGTTTAGACGATGTATATGATTATTTCTTTAATGAAATGGCTTACAGTACAAAATATATAGATAGTTTTAAATTAACTTATATTACGGATGATGGATTTGTTTTAAGTTATCCAAATATTTATACTCCTGATTGTACACTTGATTATTATCATCGCCCTTTAATTTCAGACACATTTGCACAGTATACCAAATGGGGAGAATTAATAGGAATTAATGAGGCAGCTGATTTAAATGAGATAGTTTCTCAAGGAAAATATGATGATATAATTCGTTTGTCTGAAACTTATTATGAAAGCCAATTGGCAAAAGTTGCCGAAACTATTAGCCAAAATAAAAACAAAATAAAATTAGTTTTGCTTGCTGGCCCTTCTTCAAGTGGTAAAACAACAACTGCCAAAAAACTCGCAGTTTATTTACAAAGTAAAGGTTATAAAACACATAGTATTTCAATAGATGATTATTTTATAAATAGAACAGATGTGCCAAGGGATGAGTCTGGTGAATGTGATTTTGAATCTTTAAAAGTAATTGATATTAACTTGTTTAATAAACATCTAAATAAACTTTTATCAGGTGAAAAAGTTTTACTACCAGAATATAATTTTATGCTAGGTAAAAGAGAATATAAAAAGAAATGGCTTCAACTAGAAGAAAATGATATTATCATAATAGAAGGATTACATGCCATAAATGAAGAATTAACTATGTCTATTGAGAGGACAAATAAGTTTAAATTGTATATTTGTCCATTTACTCAAATTAATATAGACAAGCATAATCGTATTCATACTAGTGATACTAGAAGGCTAAGAAGAATAATTCGTGATAATAAATATCGTGGATTTAATGCAGCAGACACGTTAAGATTGTGGAAGGGAATTAGAGAAGGAGAGGAAAAGTATATTTTTCCTTATCAGGATGATGTAGATATGGTTATAAATTCTGCTTTAATGTATGAATTAGGAGTTTTAAAAACATATGCAGAACCATTATTATTTTCTGTTTCAGAAGATGATGAAATGTATCCAGAAGCAATAAGGTTAATAAATTTTTTAAGGAACTTTTTACCAATACCAAGTGAGGAAGTTCCCAAAGATTCGCTATTACGTGAATTTATAGGAAATAGTGGTTTTAATGAAAATTAGAAAAGAGGAAGAAAAAATGATTAAAGTAGCAATAAATGGATTTGGAAGAATAGGAAGATTAGTATTTAGAATTATGGAAGAAGACCCAAGTTTTGAAGTGGTTGCAATTAATGACTTAACAGATGCAGAACAGTTAGCATATCTTTTAAAATATGATACTAACCATCGTAATTATCGTGTAGATGAAATTAGTTTTGAAGGTAATGAAATAATTGTTGGAGATAGAAGAATTAAAGTATTTTCTGAGAAAGATCCTAATTTACTTCCATGGGGTGAATTAGAAATTGATGAAGTTTTTGAATGTACAGGAAAGTTTACTAATAAAGATGATGCTATGGCACATATAAATGCTGGAGCTAAAAAAGTAATTATTTCTGCGCCTGGTAAGGGTGATTTAAAAACAATTGTTTTTAATGTGAATGAAGATATTTTAGATGGTACTGAACAAGTTATTAGTGCGGCAAGTTGTACAACAAATTGCTTGGCACCAGTTGCTAAGGTTTTAAATGATGAATTCAAAATTGTTAAAGGCTATATGACAACAGTACATGCATATACAAACGACCAAACAATATTAGATGTAGCTCATAAAAAAGGAATTAAAGCACGTCGTGGTCGTGCAGGTGCTGCTAATATTATTCCATCATCAACAGGAGCTGCTAGTGCATTAGGACTAGTTATTCCTTCTTTAAAAGGAAAATTAGATGGAAGTGCTTTACGTGTACCTACACCAACAGGATCAGTTGTTGATTTAACTTTAGAATTAGGACGTAATACTACTGTGGAAGAAATTAATGATGTATTAAAATCACACACAAACGAAACTTTAGGATTTACAATGGATCCTGTGGTTTCAAGTGACATTATAGGTTCTAGTTTAGGTGCCTTAGTGGATGGACTTTTAACTGATGTTTTAGAAGTAGATGGAAAACAATTAGTAAAAGTAATCGCTTGGTATGATAATGAAATGGGTTATAGTAATCAAATGGTTAGAACTGCTAAATACTTGATGAAAAAATAGTTTTAAGCAAGAATATCTTGCTTTTTTCTTGTAAAAATATAGAAAAAATTATACAATAATAATAGGTGATAATATGGGATTTAACAAAAAAGCATTTACTTTAGTCGAAGTTATTGGCGTAATAACAATTTTATCTTTAATGCTATTAGTTACAGTTCCAGCCTTAACTAAAACATTAAAAAGAAATGAACAAAAAAAATATGATGATTATATTGATAATTTAAGAATTGTGAGTGAGTCATATGTTGTAAAACAATTAAAAGAAGGAATTGTTATAGGTGATGAATATTATATAACATTAGGCAATTTAATTGATAATGGTTATATTGAAAATACAATAGTTAATCCAGAAAATGAAAATAAACTTTCGAGAGATACTCAAATAAAAGTAACTAAAAATTTAGATGGTTCATTTAACTATAATGTTATGGAACACTATATATTGCCAGATGATTATATGTTAGTAGAATATATAGAAAGTACTGGTACTCAGTATATAAATACAGGAGTTCTTCCTAATCAAAACACAGGTTTTGACATTTCTTTTTCAGATCCTGATGGTAACATTAATTCGGGAACCATGATGGGTAGTAAGAATTTAGAGAATGGTTTTGTTTTAACAACCTATACAAATGATGATTCTCTAAATGGTACTTTTATATACGGTAAAGAAATTGATGATGCCCAAAACAATTTTGACGAAGATGTACATATATCGTTAAAAAATAAAGTTTATAATGAACTTTTCCCTTTAAAAACTCAACAATTTGCTATTAATGTACCAATTGTATTATTTGCTCTTAATGATAATAATATTGTTAAAGAACACATTGGAATACAGTTATATGGTTTAAAGTTTTATGATGGAAATGATTTAATAAGAGATTTTGTTCCTTGCTATAGAAAAAAAGATGGAACAGTTGGGCTATATGATTTAGCCAATGCTAAATTTTATACAAATAATGGAACAAGCGAGTTTCAAAAAGGTAATGATGTACAATAATTTATAGAAAGATTTGGAGAATAAAATGAAGAAAACAATTAAGGATTTTGATTTAAAGAACAAAAGAGTTATTATTAGATGTGATTTTAACGTACCGATAAAGGATGGGAATATTACGGATGATAATCGAATTATAGAGAGTTTACCAACAATAAAATATGCGATAGATAAGAATGCCAAAGTAATACTTATGTCGCATTTAGGACGAGTTAAAACAGTAGAAGATAAGAACAAAAATACACTAAAGCCAGTTGCTGATAGATTAAGTGAACTACTAAATCAAGAAGTTTTATTTGTTTCCGAGACTAGAGGTTCGTTCTTAGAAGATTCAATTAATAATTTAAAATCAGGTGAAGTTTTACTTGTTGAAAACACTAGACATGAAGATTTGGAAGGAAAAAAAGAAAGTAGTAATGATCAGGAACTTGGAAAATATTGGGCTTCTTTAGGAGATATATTTATCAATGATGCATTTGGAACATGTCATCGAGCTCATGCTTCTAACGTAGGTATTGGTTCTAATCTACCAAATGGAATAGGATTTTTGGTTGAAAAAGAACTTGATGTTTTAGGTAATACTTTAGATAATCCAATAAAACCTTTTACAGTTATATTAGGGGGAGCAAAAGTCAGTGATAAAATAAAAGTGATTGAGAATCTTGTAACGATTGCTGATTATATTTTAATCGGCGGAGGAATGTCTTATACATTTTTAAAGGCTAAAGATATTGAAATTGGTGCTTCATTATTAGATGAAGATAATATTAATTTTTGTAAAGAAATGCTTGATAAATATCCTGACAAGATAATCTTACCGATAGATTCAGTTTGTAGTAAGAAAATTGATAGTAATGAAGAATGTTCTTTAAAGTTCATTACTGATTTAAATAAAGATGATATCGGTTTAGATATTGGAAAGGGAACTGTTGAATTATTTGAGCAATATTTAAATGAAAGTAAAACAGTTATTTGGAATGGACCACTAGGAATGTTTGAGTTAGAACAATATCAAAACGGTACAAAGAAAATATGCGAATGTTTATCTAAATTAGACAGTACTGTTATAATTGGTGGTGGAGATACCGCTGCGGCTGCAATTTCATTTGGTTATAAAGAGTCTTTTACCCATATTTCTACAGGTGGTGGAGCTTCATTGGAAATGATGGAAGGAAAAATATTGCCGGGAATTGATGTAATAAATGATAAATAAGTTAACATTAAAAAACAAAAATCTTAATTTTATTTTAATTTTATTATTAACATTAGGCGTATTATATTTTTCTTTAAAAGATAATTTTAATGAGGTTATATATCATTTTTTTAACTTAAATTGGTTTTGGTTAGTTGTGGGTTTTATACTTGTAATAGGGTATTGGTTTTTTACAAGTCTATCAATGTATTCAATTACTAAAAAGTTTACAGATAAAATTAGTATGAATGAAATATTCAAAATAAATGTCGTAACGCACTTCTTTAATGGAGTAACACCATTTGCATCAGGTGGACAACCATATCAAATTTATGCATTAAAAAAACAAAAAATAAATCTGGTTCAAAGTACCAATATCTGTGTTCAAAATTTTGTTGCTTATCAAATAGCATTAATAATTTTAGGTACATTAGCAATTATTCTTAATAATATTTTTGATTTTTTTCCTGATGTAAAAATTTTAAAGACATTTGTATTTATTGGTTATTTAGTAAATGTTTTAGTAGCATTTGGACTTTTTGTGATAACGTTTACTCAAAAGTTTAATAAGGCGATATTAAAGTGGCTAATTGATCTAGGCTTTAAATTTAAAATAGTAAAAGATAAACAAGAAAAAATAGAAAAATTTAATTCTTATGTTTCAAGATTTCATGACAGTACTAAATTATTGTTGAAAGATAAATTAAATTTAATAAAAATTATATTTTTTAATTTAATAGGATTGATTCTTAATTATTCTGTTCCCTTAGCGATACTTTATAGTATGGGAGATTTTAGTAGTTTTAATTTATATGTTTCTATTATCGCATCAGCGTATGTTATGATTATTGGGGCTTTTGTTCCACTTCCAGGAGGAACAGGCGGATTAGAATATAGTTTTATTGCCTTTTTTGGAAACTTAGTAACTGGTAGTAAATTAACTGTTTTGATGTTGTGTTGGAGATTTATTACTTATTATTTTGGAATGATAGTCGGAGGCTTATGGTTTAGTTTTAGTAGGAGGAATAAAAATTGAGAATAGGAATATTTACAGATAGTTATACACCGTATATTAGTGGGCTAGTTACTAGTGAAGTAATGTTAAAAGAAGCATTAGAAAAACAAGGTCATACTGTATATGTTGTAACTGCTAATTTAGAAAGTTTTAAATATACGTATGATGAGGAGGAAAAAATTATTAGAATCCCAGGAGTTCCTGTTGGCATTTATGATGCAAGGCTTACCGGAATTTATCCGATTCAAGCAATTCAAACTATAAAAAACTGGAATTTAGATATAATTCATTCTCAAACAGAGTTTGGAGTAGGGACATTTGCAAGAATAATCGCAAAACAATTAAATATTCCAATAGTTCATACATATCATACTATGTATGAGGATTATATTCATTATATTACTAAGGGTCATTTTATGGGTCCAAGTAAAAAAATTGTTGAGTATTTAACAAAGTTTTACTGTGATAAAACAATAACTGAACTTATTGTTCCTACCAAGAAAACTTATAATTTATTTAAAGAAAAATATCAGGTTGAACGAAATGTTCATATAATACCGACAGGTATTGAAGTAGAAAGATTTTATAAAGAAAAGTTTAAAAAAGAAGATATTATTAAATTAAAAAGAAGTTTAAAGTTAACCTCTAAAGATTTTGTTTTAACATTTGTTGGAAGATTGGGAAAAGAAAAGAGCGTTGATTTTTTAATTGAGGCTCATAAAAAAATAATTAGTAAACATCATAATGCTAAGTTATTAATAATTGGTGATGGTCCAGAGATGAACGATTTTGTAAAGCTAGTTAAAGATTTAAAACTAGAAGATTCAGTGGTATTTACAGGTAAAGTAGCTTGGAATATGATTCCATTATACTATCAATTGACAGATGTATTTGTAACTGCTTCTACGACTGAAACACAAGGATTAACTGTAATAGAGGCCATGGCTGCAAGTATTCCAATTGTTTGTATAGAAGATGACAGTTTTAAAATAGCGGTGGTAGATGATTTGAATGGTTATTTCTTTAAGACACAGTCTACCTATGTTAAAAGAATTGATTATTTGATGGAGAATCCTAAAGAATTAAAGAGGCTTTCTAATCAAGCAAGAGTTAGTAGCGAAATGCATTCATCAAAGTACTTTGCATTAAAAGTATTAGGTGTTTATGAATTAGCTATTCAAAACAAAAACAAAAATTCAAAATTATATAAATTTAAAAAAGCAATAAAGAAGGTGTTCTGTGGAAAATAAAAAAATAATTATTGGTAATCAAAAAATGTATATGTCTATTGGTGAAGTAAGTGAATTTTTAAAAGGAATTACAGGCAAAAACCTTGGTTCTAATATAGTTATCTGTCCTTCTTCAATATATATTCCCTATTTTTTAAAGCACAGATATTGTGTAGGAATTCAAAATATAAGTTTTGATGATAAAAGGCAATATACAGGTGAAATTTCTGCTAAACAAGCTAGTGATACTGGAATAAAGTATGCATTAGTTGGGCATAGTGAACGTCGCCTTTATTTCAATGAAGATAATGAACTTATTAATAAGAAAGTAATTGCCTTATTACAAAATAATATTATTCCAATATTGTGTATAGGAGAGACTATAGAAGAAAAAAATTTGTTAAAAACTAATAGAGTATTAAAAAATGATATAGTTAGTTGCTTAAAAAATATTAGTTCGGATGATTTAGAAAAAATAATTATTGCTTATGAGCCAATTTGGGCTATAGGAACCAATAGAATTCCTACTATGTCAGAAATAAAATCAAATGTTAATTATATTAAAGATTTGATAAATAAAATATTTAAAAAAGATGTTAGAGTAGTTTATGGTGGAAGTGTGAATTCAAATAACATTAATAAACTTAATAAGATAGACAATTTGGATGGATTTCTAATAGGAGGAAGTTCTACTAAATCAGAAGAGTTTTTAAAAATTATAGAAGTTGTTGTAAATCAATAACTTTTTTTTACTTTTTTTGCTAAAATTCGACAAAACTAGATAAAAATCATTCTAGTGTCACATTTAGTATCAGTAGTATAATTAAGATAATAAGAATTTAGATAGGAGAATAAAAATGGAAAAAATAAGAGTTTTAATGATAGATGATAATGTAAATTTAGTAGAAATGGTAGAGGAATATTTTTCTAGCAATGAAAAAATTAATTTAGAAATAACTGCTCATGATGGTGAAGAAGGTATTAAAATAATTGAAGAAAGACAAAAAGATTATGATGTGATTCTATTAGATTTAATTATGCCAAAGAAAGATGGTTTATACGTTTTAGAACAGATGAAAAAACGTGGAATAAAGAAGAATGTAATTGTTGAAACTAGTTATAATGCGAGTGAGGTAATTAGAGAGGTATCAGAATATGGTGTAAATTATTTTATATTAAAACCATTTGAATTGTCGGATTTAGAAAAAAGAATCTTAGAAACTACTAAAAGTAAAGAAACCAATAAGAAAAATATAGATTTTTATAACAGTAATCTTCAAGTTGCGATTACAAAAGTTTTACATGAATTAGGTATACCATCTCATATAAAAGGATATCAGTATATAAGAGAAGGAATAGGAATAATATTTGAACGCCCTGAAACTATAGGTGGAATAACAAAAGAGTTATATCCTGAGTTAGCACAAAAATTCGATACAACTGTTTCTAGAGTAGAACGAGCTATTAGGCATGCGATAGAGGTTAGTTGGAATCGCGGTAGTTGGGAGTTAATGGAAGATATTTTTGGTCACAGTGTTGATATAGATAAGGCCAAACCTACTAATTCGGAATTTATTGTAACGATTGCTGATAAGTTACGTTTAGATTTTCATAAAGTTGGTGCTTAATATTGATAAATAGGACGGTTGTGTTATAATAAATCCAGGTGGTTTTAATGAACAAACACATATTTATTGTTAATCCAGTCTCAGGTAATGGTAAAGCAACAGAGTTTATTTATAATCTGGAAATGTATGCGAAAGAAGACAATCTAGAACATGAAATAATTATTGAAGAAACAGAAGGAAAAGGTTGTGCTTCATCAATCGCTTATGCTTATTCTGAAGTGTTTGAAGATAGTATAATTTATAGTGTTGGTGGAGATGGGACTTTAAATGAAGTGATTAACGGTATAAATCCCAATGCGAAATTAGCAATTATACCTGCAGGCTCTGGTAACGATTTTTATAGAATATATAAAAATATAGGAGAAACAAAAACTATAGATTTAGGAGTAGTAAATGGTCGCAAATTTATAAATATTGCGTCTTTAGGATTAGATGCTAAAATGGCTAATCGTGCTAATCAAATAAAGAATAATTCTATATTACCTATGTTATGTTATCCGCGTGCTATTTTAAGAGAACTAATTAATTATAAGCCCATAGAGATTAGCATTAATGGAGAATATAAAAAGTGTACATTATTTGCAGTTTGTAATGGTAAGTATTACGGTAATGGATTTCCCATTAATCCAAATTATGATCTAAATAATGGTATTTTAAATATGATAAGTGCAGATAAATTAAGTCGTAGAGAAATTATAATTATGTTATTAAAATTAATGAAAGAAGAACATTTGAATTTTTCGAAAGTAAATTGTATGTTTAAGGATAATGTTGTGTTAGAATCTAATCAGGAAATCCTATGTAATGTTGATGGTGAAATAATAAGTGGCAAAAAGTTTGAATTTGGAACTATTAAAGAAGGTCTTACATTAACCACAAATGTTCCGCGATATGTAAAGCGAGCAATAAAGACTATTAAATAATTGATAGTCTTTTTAATTTTTGGTATAATGGGTATGGAGATGATAACATGAAGCCATTAGTATTGTGTATTTTAGATGGTGTTGGTATTAGAGAAGAATCGCATGGCAATGCTTTTTTGAATGCTAAAACCCCTAATTTTGATTATTTGTGGAATAATTACCCACATTCACTTTTACAAGCTAGTGGACTAGATGTTGGCTTACCAGAAGGACAAATGGGAAATAGTGAAGTTGGACATTTAAATATAGGTTCTGGTAGAATTGTTTATCAACCATTACAATCAATTAATAATAAAATATCAGATTTGTCTTTTCATAAAAACAGGGAGATATTAGGTGCTTTTAAACATGTAAAAAAACATAAATCTTCTTTACATGTTATGGGATTACTTAGTGATGGAGGTATACATTCTCATATTAATCACTTATTTGCTATTTTAGATATGTGTAAACAAAATGGAATAAAAACAGTTTATATACACGCATTTACAGATGGAAGAGATACTAAACCAGATTCTGCTTTGAAATATTTAGAAATGCTTGAAAATAAAATTAATGAATTAGGCGTAGGAGAAATTGCTACTATATCAGGTAGATATTATGCGATGGATCGTGATAATAGATGGGATAGAATTGATAAGGCGTATCAAGCCATTGTAGATGGAATTGGTGAACAATATTCATCGTTTCAGGAAGCAATTAAACATAATTATGATAACAATATTACAGATGAGTTTATTGTTCCGGCTATAATTAATAAAAGAGGTATTATTGAAGATAATGATGCAATTATTACATTTAACTATCGTCCAGATCGTTTACGAGAATTATTTTCTGCTCTTACTAACAAGGATAATCACGAATTTGAACGTACTATTTTAAGTAATATTAGACTTGTAACAATGATGCCTGTAAGTTATGATGTGCTACATTATAGTGCTTTTTACCCAAATGAATTAAAGTGTACATTTGGTGAGTATATTAGTAAAAAAGGACTAAAACAATTGCGTATTGCTGAAACTGAAAAATACGCTCATGTTACTTATTTCTTTGATGGAGGAATAGAAAGACGTTTAAAAAAATGCGATCAAGTTTTAATTCCATCGCCAAAAGTTGCAACATATGATTTACAACCTGAAATGAGTTCATTTATACTTACTAAAACGTTAATTGATAAATTAGAAGATTATGATGTTGTAATTTTAAATTATGCGAATGGTGATATGGTTGGACATACAGGAAATTATGAGAAAGCAGTTAAAGCCATGGAGGCTGTAGATATTTGTTTAGCTCCATTATATAATAAGGTTAAAGCATTAGGCGGAACTTTAATGGTAATTGCTGATCATGGAAATTGTGAATATATGTTAGATGAAAACAATAATCCAATAACTACACACTCTACAAGTTTGGTGCCATGCATTATAACTCGTAAAGATATTATTTTAAAAGATGGAAGACTATGTGATGTGGCACCAACTTTATTAAATCTTTTAAATTTAAAAATACCTAAAGAAATGACTGGCGAAGTATTGTTTGAATATAAACAAATTTAAACACTATATATGTATAGTGTTTTTTCGTTGAAAATTAAATAAAAAAAAGATATAATTATATTGGTGGTTTTATGTGGAATATAGGCGATGTTAAAATAAAAAACAGAGTAGTTTTAGCTCCTATGGCAGGTATTTGTAATAGTGCATATAGAACAATTATTAAAGAAATGGGTTGTGGTTTGATTGAGGCAGAAATGGTTAGTGATAAAGCTATAACTTTTGGAAACGAAAAAACTATAGATATGTTATATATGACTGATTTCGAAAGACCAATTTCTCAACAAATTTTTGGAAGTGATAAGACAAGTTTTGTTACTTCGGCAAAATATATTTATGAACATATGAAACCAGATATTATTGATATTAATATGGGATGTCCAGTACCAAAGGTAGCTCTTCGTGCTCAAGCAGGGAGTGCATTACTTAAAACGCCGGAAAAAATATATGATATAGTTTCAAGTGTTGTAAAATCGGTACCAATTCCCGTAACTGTAAAAATTCGTAGTGGCTGGGATTTTGATAGTATTAATGCTGTTGAAGTTGCGAAAATAATAGAAAAAGCAGGAGCAAGTGCTATTACAGTTCATCCTAGGACACGTAGTCAAGGTTATTCTGGTAAGGCTGATTGGAGAATAATAAAGGAAGTAAAAGAAGCGGTAAATATACCAGTTATAGGTAATGGAGATATTAATTCTTGTTATGACGCTAAAAGAATGATTGATGAGACTGGATGCGATGCGGTTATGATTGGACGTGGAGTCCTAGGCAACCCTTGGTTAATAAAAGAATGTATAGAATATTTAGAAACCGGAAAGGAACCTAAAGAAATAACTTTAGAAGAAAAGATTTTTATGATAAAAAAACATCTTGGTTATTTACTAAAATTAAAACCTGAAAAAGTAGCTTTGTTGGAAATGCGAAGTCATGCATCTTGGTATTTAAAAGGAGTTCCTAACGGAAGTAAAATAAGAACAAAAATTAATCAAACAACAAATATAGATGATTTCAATCAATTGTTAGATGATTTTTTAGGAGGAAAATATGGAAACTAGTTTTTTTAAAAGAATGTCTGCATATATTATTGATATAGTAGTGTTTACTTTAATATTTGGAATATTTTCAATGATTATCCCTGAAAGTAATAATGTTGTAGTGCTAAATAGTCAATTATCAGAATTAAGTGAAAAAGTATTAAATAATGAATTAACTATGACTGCTTATTTTAATCAGTATGCAGGAATTGTTCATAGCCTAGATAAGGAATTATTTTTGAGTAATTTATTTAATCTAGTATTAATGATAGGTTATTTTGCTATTTTACCATTTTATTATAATGGACAAACCATAGGTAAAAAAATATTAAAAATTAAAGTAAAAAAAGATGATGGTCAATTGTCTATGAATGATTTAATAATTAGAAATTTTATAATTAATGGCTTATTATTTAGTTTTATTGCAGCTGCGATAATATTTATAGTAAGTGATTCAGCATATTTAATAATTGTTTCTATTTTAGCATTTATTGAAATTTTACTAGTAATTATAAGCATTTTTATGATATTATATAGACATGACAGAAAAGGTTTGCATGACTTATTGTGTAAAACAAGTGTTGTAGAGGAAAATTAGAGGTGGAAAAAATGAGAGAGTTTACAGAACAAGAATTAGTTCGTAGAAAAAAAGTAGAAACAATTCGTGAAGTTACTAATCCATATCCAGAAAAATATGAGGTAAATTATGAAATTTGTGATGCTGCAAAATTAGAAGATGGTACTACTGGAGTAAAAATTGCTGGTCGTATTGTTTTGATGCGTAAAATGGGAAAAATGAGTTTCTTAACTATTGGTGATATTAAGGGAAAAATTCAAATCTCTGTTAAATTAGATATGATAGGTGAAGAAGCTTATAATAATTTTAAAAACTTTTATGATTTAGGGGATTTTATTGGTGTAGAAGGTGAAGTATTTACTACTCATACCGGTGAAAAAACAGTACGTGCAGAAAAAATAGAATTCTTGGGTAAAGCTTTAAAACCATTACCAGAAAAATTCCATGGTATTGAAGATATTGAAACAATTTATCGAAATAGATATTTAGATTTAATTATGAATGATGATTCTAAAAAGAAATTTTTACTTCGTACTAAATTTATTAAAGAATTAAGAGATTATTTAGATAAATTGGGATATATTGAAATTGAAACTCCAATTTTAAATAATAAAGCAAGTGGAGCAACTGCAAGACCTTTTATTACTCATCACAATGCATTGGATATTGATGTATATTTAAGGATTGCTCCAGAAACATATTTAAAAAGAGCTGTTGTGGGTGGTTTTACAAAAGTATTTGAAATTGCAAGATGCTTTAGAAATGAAGGTATGGATGCTGCACACTTACAAGATTTTACAATGGTTGAAGGATATGGTGCTTATTTAAATTATAAAGATAATATGAAATTATTACGTGAAATGCTTCAAACAATTATTATGAATTTATTTGGAACCTTAACTATTAAAGTAGGTGATAAAGAAGTAGATTTATCTGGAGAATGGGAAAGCGTTAGTTTTAAAGAATTAATATTAAAGTATGCAGATATTGATATTGATGTAAATAATACTAAAGAATTATTATTACAACAAATAATTAATAAAGGCATTGACATTGATTCTGAAGTTCCGTTAGAAAATTTAGGATTTGGTAATTTAGTTGACCAACTTTATAAAAAAGTTGCTCGCCCACATTTAGTAAATCCAGTATTTTTAACCGAACATCCAATTAGTTTATCACCTTTAGCACGTGCTAATGATGATAACAAAGAAATAACTGATCGTTTCCAACTGATTATTAATGGTGCAGAAATTATTAATGCTTATTCAGAATTAGTAGATCCACAAGAACAAGAAGCTCGTCTTTTAGAACAAGCTAAATTAAAAGCTGGTGGAGATGAAGAAGCAATGCCAATGGATTATGATTATATTGAGGCTATGGAATATGGAATGCCACCAATTAGTGGATGGGGAATGGGAATAGATCGTTTAATTCAATTATTAACAAGTTCTGAAAATATCAAGGATGTTGTGTTGTTCCCACTTATGAGACCAAAGGATGGAGAGTAAAAATGGAATTATATGTAGTTAGACATGGAGAAACTAATGAAAATATAAAACATATGATGCAAGGAAATATGGATACTGTTTTAAATGAAACAGGGCGTAACCAAGCATTAGGGGTAAGGAAAAAGATAGAAAATATTAAAATTGATTTAATTATTTCATCACCTAAATTACGTGCTTTAGAAACGGCTCAAATTATTAGTAATGGACAAATTCCAATAATTACAGATGAACGTTTACTTAGTCGTAATCATGGAGAATTTCAGGGTAAAAGTCGATATGATATTGACATAGAGAATTACTGGAATATTAAGAAAAATGAGCAATATGAAACTGCAGAGAGTGTAAGTCACATGTTTGAACGTATTATTGACTTATTAAATGATATTAAGAAAAACTATTCAGATAAAACAGTGATGTTAGCGACTCATAGTGGTGTATGTAGAATACTATATTATTATTTTAATGGTATTCCAGAGTCTGGAAGCTTATTAGGTTATGAATCAGTAAATTGTTCTTTAGAAAAATATGAATTGGGGGAATAGAGATGAAAATATTATCAGTTAATTGTGGTAGTTCATCATTAAAATTTCAAATGTATGAAATGCCAGAAGAAAAAGTTTTAATTAGCGGTTATGTTGAAAAAATAGGACAACCGGATTGTTTTTGGACAATTAAAGTTAATGGAGAAAAAAAGAAAGATCAAAAACCATTACAAAATCATACTGAAGCAGTAGAAGTATTAATTGATGAATTGTTTAAAAATAATATTGTGGAAAACTTAGATGAAATTAAAGGAATTGGGCATCGTGTATTACATGGTGGAGAAGTTTACGGAAAGTCTGTAATTATAACAGATGAAGTAGTTGAGCATATTAAAGCATTAACTAAATTAGGGCCTCTTCATCATCCAGGTAATTTAGCTGGAATTGAGGCTTTAAAGAAAGTTTTACCAGATGTTCCAATGGTTGCTGTATTTGATACTGCATTCCATCAAACAATGCCAAAACGTAACTTTATTTATCCAGTTCCAATGGATTGGTATAAAGAATACGGAGTTCGTAAATATGGATTCCATGGCACTAGTCACAAATATATAACAGAAACTATGAAGGAAAAATTAGGCCGTGATGATGTAAACTTAATTATTTGTCATATTGGTAGTGGTGCAAGTATTGCCGCTATTAAAGATGGTAAATGTTATGACACTACCATGGGATTAACTCCATTAGATGGATTAATGATGGGAACACGTAGTGGTGCAATTGACCCTTCAATTCTAGAATACGTATGTAAAGAATCTGGCAAGTCAATTGAAGAAGTTACAAATGAATTAAATAAGAAGAGTGGATTCTTAGGTATAGCAGGATTTGCAGATTGCCGTGATGTTGAAAACTTAGTAAAAGAAGGAAATGAAGATGCAATTTTAGCTTATGATTTATATTGTGATAGAATTGCTAAGTATATTGTAAACTATTATATTGAATTAGAAGGAAAAGTAGATTCTATTATATTTACTGCTGGTGTAGGAGAAAACGGATTTATGGTAAGAAGCAAAGTTGCTAAGATGTTAAATCCATTAGGAATCTATGTAGATGAGGAAATTAATAATGAAACTGCTTCATTTAAATCTATTAAAGAAGGTATTATTAGTTCTGCAGATTCAAAAGTAGAAATTAGAGTACTTCCTACTGATGAAGAAGTAATGATAGTTAAAGATACATATGAATTAACAAAATAAGACCATTGAATTTTGGTCTTTTTTCTTTTTGATAATTAGTGTATAATTAATTTAGAAAAGGTGATAGCATGTTAAATACTTATAAACAAATATATAGAAAAATAAAACAATTTGATAAAATTGTTATCGCAAGACATATAGGTGCAGATCCTGATGCCCTAGCTAGCCAATTAGCTTTACGTGATTCAATCAAAAATACTTTTCCTAAAAAGAAAGTATACGCCGTTGGTTGTCCTGCCTCTAAATTTAAATATTTAGGGTCTTTAGATAAATTTGTTGATGATATTTATGAAGATGCCTTATTAATAGTAACCGATACACCGGATTACAAACGAGTAGATGGCGTAGATGCAAAAAAATTTAAGTATTCAATTAAAATAGATCATCACCCATTTGTTGAAAAATATTGTAATTTAGAATATATCGATGATACTGCTAGTAGTGCATCACAATTAATAATGGAATTAATTTTTAATACAAAACTAAAATTAACTAAAGAAGTAGCAGAAAAGTTATACATCGGATTAGTATCAGATACAAATAGATTTTTATTTTCATATACAACTGCAAAAACATTTGCTTTGGTATCTAAACTTATTAATGAAACCAATTTAAATTTTAGTCCTTTATATGAAGCTTTATATACAAGGCCAATTAGAGAAGTTAGATTTGAAGGTTATATTACAAATAATATGAAAATAACTGATAACGGGCTTGCTTATATAAAATTAAACGATGAGATATTAAGTGAATATGGAGTTGATTCTGCTACAGCAGGTAACATGGTAAATAATTTTAATTATATAGAGGAAATACTTGCATGGGTAGTTTTTTCAGAAGATAAAGTTAATAATACAATTAGAGGTTCTATTAGGTCAAGGGGACCAATAATTAATGAAACAGCTGCTAAGTTTGGTGGTGGTGGCCATATGTTTGCAAGTGGGATTAGATTAAAAGAACAAAGTCAGGTAGAAAATATTATTTTAGCTTTAGATGAGGTTTGTAAAAAATATAAAGAGGAAAATAATTTATAAAAAAAGTAATGTGATTGTAAACTTACTCAACACATTACTTTTTTAAATTATTGGATTTTCAACATCGGAAATTTGTTTTCCATTTCTTTCTTGTAAAACTACATATAGTGCAATAGCAGAAGCTATAACAGTTAAGACAGAGGCCAAAATTTGTAAATTATATGGAGTTAAATCTTCTCCTTCTTTTTTAGAAATATCATAAAGGATGAAGTTAATGATTAAAAATATTATAACTATTATAAGAATTAAACTTCTATTAAAAGTAGAAAGCTTTTGAGCTTGCTTAGCGGTTAAAATTGGTTCTTTTTTTTCTAGTTCTAATTGCTGATTATATAGCAATAAAACAGAAATAATTATTGTCCCTATACTTACAATAGAGGCAATAATTTGTATATTTATAGCAAGACTTTCTTTTTCTGTATTACTCATTTAAATTATCATTATTTTTCATACTAAGCACCCAATTAAATATACGTAATTTAAAAGAAAAAGATGAATTTATAAGTAAAATTCATCGATTTCTGCATCTTTAAGTCTTGATTTATCATCTGTTTCCCATATTATTTTAATTGTTTCTAATGTTTGTTTTTCATTAACTTTTATAATATCGGATAATGACAATATCCCAATAAATTTATTATTATCAACAACTAAAATTCTTTTTATTTTATGTTGTTTCATTAAATCTAATGCCTCGTTAATTTCTCTATTATAATCAATTTTAATAACGTTTTTATTAATATAATCCTCAATCTTTTGATCACAATCACAATTGTTTGCTACTGCGTTAATAACAATATCACGATCGGTAATTACCCCTATAATTTTTGCATTACTTACAACTGGTAAGAACCCAATATTGTGTTGTTTCATTAAATTTGCAGCATCATATATAGAAGTATTTGTATCTATTGAAATAATTCCTTTGTTTAAAACCTCTTTTATTCTCAAATTTATCACCATTAGTATATTTTCCATATTTATAAAAAATATTCAGAAACATAAAATTAAATAGGTGGTTTAATGAATAATCGTATACATTTAAAGAAAAAAATCTTATTATTTAAACGTTCTCGAAAACCTAAAAGAAAAAATATTGTATTATTTACAACTATTTTAATTATAATTGCTATAATATTTATATTTAAGATAATAGATAAAAAAGCTTCTCCAGTTTTATTAAATTATGCAGAGTTAGAAGCACGTAAGCTTGCTTCTGTAGTTATTAATTCTGCAATTAATAAAGAAGTATCGAAAAATATTAATTTAGAAGAATTATTTATTATATCTAAAGATAGTAATGGGGAAATTAATACTATAGATTTTAATCCGATAGAGGTAAACGAAATATTAGTTCAGGTAACTAATGTAATTCAAAAAAATATGAAAATGTTAGAGGAAGGCGATATCGGAAATTTAGATTTGCCTAATTCTAATTATTTGAGTTCTAATCAAAAATTAAAGCGTGGAATTATTTTTGAAATACCTAGTGGGCTTATATTTAATAATGCCTTTTTTAATAATTTAGGTCCCAAAATACCAGTTAGATTAAATTTAGTAGGGGATGTGATAAGTGAGGTAAGAACGAATGTGACCAATTATGGGATTAATAATGCTTTAATTGAAATAAAAATAAATTTAAAATTAACAGAGCAGGTAATTTTACCTATCGCAACTAATAAAATTGAGATTGATCTTAGTGTACCAATTGCTTTAAAAATAATCCAAGGAACAGTTCCTAATTATTATTTAAACGGGTTAAGTGGTAGTTCTAGCGTTGTTGCGATTCCTATAGAATAAAATAAAAGAATATGGTATACTAACTATAGGTGATAGTATGGTATTGAAGAAATGGGTTAAAATAGTTTTATTTTTACTGGCTGCATTTGTTTGTTCTTATATAATTTTTTTAACTTTCAATAAGGCGGAAGAAGTTGAATTAGTAAAGAATGCTTATATAAAAAGTGAAGAGGAAGCAGTATTACTTTATAATGTCGATTTTTCCAACTCTATTACTCTAACCAGAGGTGCTAAAGTAACTACTAATGGTAAAACAATAGTAAACGAAACGACAAATAAAGAATATGTTGAAATAACATATGAAGATAATAAATATCTAGTTTTTCCACTTAATTTAACTTATAATGAACGAGAAGTAGTTGGTGAAAAACATTTATATATACGCACTCCAGTTTCCGTTTATCAAACTTTAGATACAGCTCATTTAATTTCATTTATAAAAAAGGGTGAAAAAGTAGAAGTTTTAGATTATGACTATTTAAAAGAAGATGGCACAGTTAATAAATATAAGGTTAAATATAATGAAATAGAAGGTTATATTTATGCTAAGTATACTGTAAAGACTCAAGCAGAGGCTTTAGAAAATTATGATAGCGATGGTGCATATCTTACTCATGCTTCTAGAAAGAATTATCAAGGAGGCGGAAGTGCCGCTAATTTAGATTATTTTCCTGTAGAAAAACCAAAATTTGAAAATAATGTTATGCCAACAGAAGTAAGAAGTTTATATTTAAATTCTGGTGTAATTTATAATGTAGATAAGTATATAGAGCTTGCAAAAAAATCTAATATTAATGCTTTTGTAGTAGATATTAAAGATAATACTGCTCCAGCATACAAGTCTGAAGTTATGCAAAAATATTCGCCAACAAATTATGAAAAAGCTTTTTCTTCTATAGAAAAATATAAAGAAGCAATCAATAAATTAAAAGAAAATGGTTTTTATGTAATTGGTAGAATTACAGTGTTTAAAGATAATTATTATGCTAAAGATCATCCTGAAGATACAATTATGGACACAAGAACCAATGCTTCATTCTTACATAATGGTTCATATTGGCCAAGTGCTTATAGTAGAGATGTCTGGGAATTTAATGTAGAACTTGCTAAGGAAGCAGTATTGCTTATGGGCTTTAATGAAATACAATTTGACTATGTCCGTTTCCCTGATAGAACATCAAGTGTAGAATCTTATTTAAATTATCAGAATATATATAATGAGGAAAAAGCTCAAGCAATTCAAAACTTCCTATTTTATGCATGTGATGAAATTCATTCAGTAGGAGCTTATGTATCTGCTGATGTATTTGGTGAATCAGCACATAACTATGTTTCTGGTTATGGACAATATTGGGGAGCTATCTCTAATGTAGTAGATGTTATTAGTGGAATGCCTTATCCAGAACTTTTTAATAAATATGAATATGGGTTTACTGAACCTGTATGGACTGTTCCTTATGACTTATTATACTTTTGGGGAAAAAATTATGTTGCTAAACAACAAAATCTAATTCCAACACCAGCAATTGTAAGAACATGGATTCAAGCATATGATATAACCTGGAGAAATCCAAAAACAAGTTATGATGCAGCAATGGTTTCAGAAGAAATAAGTGGATTGTATGATGCTGGATTAACTGGTGGATATATAACTTGGAATGCTGGTTCAAGTCTTACTAAATATGAACAATTATCTCCAGCATTTAATAAAAATTATTTAGGAAGTGATTAGATGAAAAATAAAAAGTATATATTTAATGATATCAATTATGAACTAATAAAAGATTATAAAGATGGTTTTGATAAAGAGGCAATAGAAAATTTAATAACAGAGTATTTCAATGACTATGATTATGTAGTTGGTGATTGGTCTTATGGAAAACTTAGATTAAAAGGCTTTTGTGACAAAACAAATAAACTAAATAAAAGTATAAATAATATTAATAATCTTGATAAATACATTAAGGAAAATTGTTCATATGATTGTAAATATTTTGTATTAAAAAAATGTATTAATGACACTAATAATTAGGGTGAGGTGATTAATTTGTTTAAATATGATGTATGTGTATTTGGTGGCTGTTCACTTGATATGACATTTTTTCAAAAAAGCGATGGAACTTATAGCGTAAAACCAGATGTTTTATTTCCAGGTGGGAAGGGTGCTAATCAGGCTGTTGCGGCTTCTCGTGCAGGGGCAAAAGTTGTAATGATTTCAAAACTTGGCAATGATGATGTGGGTAAAATAATTTTACAAAATTTAAACAAAAATGGAGTTTTTACTAATGGAGTAGAATTAGTTGACGGTCTAAAGAATGATTGTTGTAAAATTTATATAGAAAAAGAAAATAAAGATAATGAAATTATTAGAGAAAATGGTGCAATTGATAGTTTTACAGTTGATATGATTGAAAAATATAGAGATATTATATTAAATTCTAAAATGGTTGTTGCCCAAATGAAAATACCTAAAGAAGTAAGTGTTGCCTTGATAAACTTTTGCGATGAACATAATATACCACTAATAGTTACACCATGCAGACCGGAAAAACTAAATATAAGTGAAATCAATAACTTGGATTTGATAGAAAAAATATCTTATATTACAGCTAACAAAAAAGAATGTGCTGCTATATTTGGCATAGATAATATTGAGGAATGTGTAAAAAAATATCCTAACAAATTAATTGTAACATTAGGTAATGATGGTATCATGTATTATGATGGTGAAAGAATAAATAAGATTGATGCTTTAGAGGTTTCAAATATTGTAGATACCACTGGGGCTGGAGATACATTTAATGGTAATTTAGCTGCTTTATTAACAAGAGGAGTATCTCTTCACAGTGCAATAAAAAAAGCTCAATATGCATCAGCTATGAAACTGATGAAAGAATCAGCTCAAGCAGGAATGCCTTACCAGGATAAATTAGAGCAGTTTATAAGAGAATATAATAGTAGGAATTTTGAATATAAACAAGAATTTAATATGATATATGAAAAAATCATTTCAGCCAATTCTTTAATTACAAAAAAACAAATGAAAATAACTAAAAAGCAGGATAAAACATTTGTTACTGAGTCTGATTTATTAATAGAAAATTTTTTGATATCGGAAATAACAAAAAATTTTCCTAATGATAACTTTGTAAGTGAGGAAGGAAATTCTTCCAATTCAATTAAAAATAGAACCTGGATAATTGATCCTATAGATGGTACTTTTCATTATATGAAAAACTCAATCTTTTGGGGAATTCAAGTGGCATTTATAGATAAAGATGATGTTCAGTTTTCTATAATATATTTACCGAAAATGAATGAAATATATTATGCATTAAAGGATATTGGAACATTCTTAAATCATGAAAAAATAACATTAAGTGATAATGTAAAAATGGAAGAATGTAATGTAGAGTTTTGTGGTTCTATCCATAAATGTTTTGATGAAAAAAGTAAATTTTTAAGAGAGTTAACATTAGGTGAGGACAGAGTTGGAAATATAATGCATATTAATAGTTGCTGTTTTGCATTTACTAATTTAGTGTGTGGTAGAACTGATGCACTTATTATATCAACAAAAAAAGCATGGGATATTCTTCCTGGAATATTTTTGCTTAAGCAAATGGGAATAAATAAACATGAGATTGGTAATTTATCGCTATATTCAAAAAGTGAAGAATTAACAAATAAAATATTAATGCTAAAGTAACAATATCAAAATTGTTACTTTTAATTTTAGTAAAATTATCCATTTTAAAATTAGATAAAAAGTGTTATAATGTTCATATGGAGGATCGATATGGAATTAAATGAAATTATAAATATTTATAAAGATTTTTCAGACAAGATTGAAGAACTTTGGAGGTTACTTTGACCCAGAAAGTAAAAACGAAGAAATAAAAAAATTAGAAGAATTAATGAATGATTCTAATTTTTGGAATGATAAACGTGAAAGTGAGAAAGTAATAAGTAATTTAAATTCACTTAAAGGGATAGTTGAAAAAGTGGATGATTTAAAGAACCAAATAAATAATAATTATTTAATGGTTAAAGATTTAAATGATAATTTAGATATTGAAATTAAAGAACTTTTGGAAGTTGAGATAAAAGATTTAAAGGAAAAATTAGAAAGTTTAGAAGTTGAATTATTATTAAATGGTCCATATGATAATGGTGATGCAATAATTGAAATACATTCAGGAGCAGGTGGAACAGAAGCCTGTGATTGGGCAAATATGTTATTTCGTATGTATAGCCGTTGGTGTGAAAAAAAAGGCTATAAAATAGAAGTAATTGACTCACAAGAAGGTGAAGAAGTTGGTATTAAAAGTTTAACAATGTTTGTTAAAGGGATTAATGCTTACGGATATTTGAAATGTGAAAAAGGTGTGCACCGTTTAATTAGAATTTCACCATTTGATTCAAATTCAAGAAGGCATACATCTTTTGCATCTGTTGAAGTAACACCACTAATTGAATCTAGTTCAATTGACACAGAGATTAATCCTAATGATATTAGGGTGGATGTATATCGTAGTAGTGGTTGTGGTGGACAAGGCGTAAATACAACTGATTCAGCAGTCAGAATAACTCATATTCCTACTAAAATTGTAGTAACTTGTCAAAATGAAAGAAGTCAAATTCAAAATAAAGAAAAAGCAATGGAAGTATTAAAAAGCAAATTATATCAGTTGGAATTAGAAAAAAGAAATAATGAAATAAAACAGTTAAAAGGTAATCAAATGGATATAAATTTTGGTTCCCAAATAAGAAGTTACATCATGTGCCCATATTCATTAGTAAAGGATCATCGTACTAATGTTGAAACAAGTAATGTAGATAAAGTTTTGGATGGAAACTTAGATCTGTTTATTACTGCTAGTTTGAAGGAAGTGAAGTAAATGTTTTTTCAAAATCAGAAAGATGATAATGCACTTTTAAATAAAATATATAAAAAGGGAATTGTATCACGTTATTTACAGTTTATATTTGGTGTACTATTAGTTGCTTTAGCTTTCAATATATTTATTTTACCTAATGATATAGTTTGCGGTGTTAGTGGATTGGGAGTAATATTTTATAGAACTTTAGGGATTGATCCAGCATTAGTTATACTTATTGGTTCTATAATTTTATTAATTTTAAGTTTTGCTCTTCTTGGTGTAGAAAAAACAAAAAACTCAATTATCGGTTCACTTTTATATCCTGTTTTTGTAAAATTAACTCAAAGTTTTATTCAATTTATAGATTTAGGCACAACAGAAACTATAGTTACTATTTTGTTTGGTGGAGTTATTTTTGGATTGGGATTAGGACTTATTTTTAAAGCAGGTTTTACTACTGGTGGAACAGATATTTTAAATCAAATTTTATCTAAATATTTTAAAATATCTATCGGCAATTCTATGTTTTTTACAGATGGATTAATCATATTTATTAGTTTATTTATCTTTGGATGGCAAAAATTTATTTACTCAGTTATTTTTATCTATATAATTAGTGTCATAACTGACAAAGTAATATTAGGAATATCAAATTCAAAAACATTTTATATAATTACTGAGCATGAAAAAAGTGTTAAAAACTTTATCATAAATCATTTGTCACATGGAGTTACAGTATTAGAAGGACGCGGAGGTTATACTGGAAATAGTCAAAAAGTAATAATGTGTATTATTCCAACTAAAGAGTATTTTTTGGCTAAAGAGGGAATCCGCGAAATTGACCCAAATGCATTTTTCTTGGTGACAGATACTTATGAAGTTTTTGGTGGAGAGTAGAAAGAGGTGTGAATATGGATTTTATTAGAATTAGAGGAGTTAATAAAACATACAAAACAGGAGTAACTGCTATTTATGATATGGATTTAACTATTGAAAAGGGAGAATTCGTTTTTATAATAGGTTCTACAGGTTGTGGAAAGAGTACATTGATAAAGATGCTTTATCGTGAAGAAAAAGCAGATAAAGGAAAAATTATTGTTGGTGGAATTGATGTAAATAAATTACGTAATGGTAAAATTTATAAATTAAGAAGAAAACTTGGAGTAGTATTCCAAGATTATAAATTATTACCAAAATTAACTGTTTATGAGAATGTTGCTTTTGCACTAGAAATATTTGGGCTTTCTAAAGCTGAAATTCATCCTAAAGTAATTAAGGCATTAGAATTAGTTGGATTAAAATCTAGGGCAAAAAGTTATCCAAGTCAATTATCTGGAGGAGAACAACAACGTGTTGCAATTGCTAGAGCTATTGTAAATGGCCCTAAATTACTTATTTGTGACGAGCCTACAGGAAATTTAGATGAAAATACTAGTATGGAAATTATGAAAGTATTAGATGAAATTAATAAATTAGGTACAACTATTATTATGGTTACTCATGATACTAAAATTGTAGAAGCGATGAAAAAAAGAGTAATTTTATTGGATTCAGGAAGAATTTTAAAAGACTATAAGGAGGGAACATATAGCCATGAGAATGTTTAGAATATTTTTTAGAAACATAAGAGATTCATTCAAAAGTGTATTTAGAAATTTTTCTTTATCTATAGCTTCTATTTCATGTATTACAATTACACTTATAGTTGTTTCAATTGCGATTATTCTTTCTGATAATGTTAATAATTTTGCTAGTTTAGTTGAAAAGGATGTTACTATAGTTGCTTTTATTGATAATACAGCAACAAAACAAGATTTAAATATTTTAGAAAACAAAATAAATGCTTTAGACAATATTGCTACAGTAGAATTTGAATCTAAAATGGATATCATGAAAGATATGATGGAATCATCTGAAGTTCTTGACAATATTATGTCTGGGTGGACAGAAGAAGATACACCAATTCAGGATACATTTTTAGTTAAAGTGGAGGATATTGAACATATTGGTGATACTGCTAAAGAAATAAAAGATATGGAATTAGTTGCCTCTGTAAAATACGGAGAAGGTATGGTTGAACAATTAATATCTGTCTTTGACATAGTAAGAAAAATTAGTGTTATTATTGTGGCTGCTTTAATAGTTGTTACCGCATTTCTTATTTCAAACACTATCAAAATTACAATATTTTCAAGAAAACGTGAAATATCAATTATGCGTTTAGTTGGAGCTTCTAATTTAAATATAAAAATCCCATTTATTTTCGAAGGATTATTGTTAGGTATTTTGGGTTCAATCATTCCAATTGTTTTAACAACATTTGGTTATGTTGCATTATATAAACACTTTGATGGTCAATTATTTTCACCATTTATTAGATTAATAACACCAGAACCTTTTGTTTATGCTGTATCAGGAATATTATTATTAATAGGAATGATCGTAGGTATGTTTGGAAGCTGGAGAGCAGTAAAAAAACATTTAAAAATATAAAAAAGTACGCACCTTAAAATTGGTGCGTATTTTTCATATTATTATCAATAATTTTTTGAACATATTGTTCTACAATTTGGCTTATTTGTGTATAATTTATTTCAGTTATCCCTAATTCTTTTTTTATAATTGTTATAGCATCTTCACGGCTTACATTTTTTTGTAAATTATATCTTACATCATTATCCCTTGTAAACCCAGTATACAGTCCTTGGTTTATTAATCCAAACAAAGCTTGTGTTGTAACATATTTGCCACTTAAATTTGAAATTCCTTCTTCAAATTTCATTTCATATTTTTTATAAGTTTCTAGTATTGCTTGTTCTAAATACACTTCGTTTGGATGAATAATTTGAGATGAAGCGGCCAGTAAAAAATTATTTAAGTCGATATTTCGTTCTGTAAGTATATCAAATACGTCTTTTCTAAATGAAGAATTAACAACTCGTTCGCGGAGATTATTTTCTTTTGTTAAAAGAGTAGGCTCGCCACTTTTTATAAAACCTTCTAAATTTTCAAGTGCAAAATTTTTACCATATTTATTGGTCATAATTTCTAATATTTCTATAATAGTCAAAATTACTGATTTTTCTACTGTAGATTTTTTATCTGAATTTGTATCTTTCTCTTGTTTTTTTTGTTGCAACAAGTCTTGTGAATAATTAATAAAATTAATATTATTAGATTCTAAAATAGTTATAATATTTTCTCTAAATTTAGAATTTGTAATGTTTTCTCTTAAACCTTTATATCTTGTTATATAGTTTTCATTGCCAGTGTTAATATATTGATTAATATTATTTAATACTATGTCTAAATCTTGATATTTTTCAATCATTGTATTTATTATAAATAATAGTAATTCATTTATTTCATTCTTTGAATCATGTGCACTGCTAGATTTTATAGTTTCAACCTGTGAACATTTTTGCTGATGAATATGTGAATTTCTACATTCTTCATAGTGAGATATGTAATCTTGGAATGTAAAATTTTCTTGATTTGTTTTTATAATTAGTTCAAAGACATTTTTATAATTAACTATTTGTTGAGTAGGGATATCTCCCTGTATTCTGAAGTCTTGTTTTAATTTTTCAAATCCTTCATTACTAGAAAAGGCATAATTATAATAGTTGTTAATATAATTATAAAAATTATCAATATTTATTGTATTTAAAGAATTAGTTCGTTTTTTTTCATCAATATATAAAGAAATTAAATGAGCCACTGTTGAATTGTATGATAATCGTCCATCAGAAGCCATTGCAATTCCATTTATATTAAATGCGAATGGATTAGGTTGTAATAATCCTTCTTGAATGTATGAATTGTTTGTTACAAAATTAATTAATTTTACAGAGTCATTAGGATTTACTAATCTAATAACAATATCATCAAATCGTACGTGAGAGCCAATTTTAGAAACATGTGGGATATTTTCTCTTGCTAAAAACTCAAATATTTGATTGGCACCATATTGGATGTGATTTGCATCAAGAGGAATATATATTTTTATGTGTTCTGTTGATGTTTTCGCAACATTGTCATGTGATACAAACTGGCAAAAATATTGCCAGTTTTCAGCAACAAAAACATCACAATTATCAATAGTACTAAAGTGATTAATCCATTCATTAAAATTATGTTTTATTGTTTTATTTTTTTCTGTTTCTGGAATCCCTAAACTAACTAATTGGTGATAAACCATTTCTTTATTTAACTCGATTTGCGGATTTTGAATTAAAATGTCACGAAAAAATTTTAAAAAATTATCAATTTTAACTTTATTGTTCATTATTTAAATCCTCAAACTTTAATTCTTGTGTATCATCTAAATCAAACAGATTAAGAATTTTAGTATCTTCTAAATTATTTTCTGTGTTATCTTTTTGATTTTCAGCTCCGTTAAGAATATCTAATTCTAAAAATCCTGGTTCAAGTTCATCTTGTAATTCCACATATTTTCCATTATACATTACTTTTGTCATGATTTACCTCCATATTATAATAAAATTTTATCATATTTATGATTATAAAACAAATATGTCACTGAATAACTTTACAATTAATTACATATTATTAATTGGGTGATAAGTATGAAGTTTGATATAGGAGATTTAGTAACTAGGAAATCTTATAACAATGATTTGGTTTTTATTGTAACTGATATTATTGATGACATGTATTATTTAAAGGGAAGTAATGTTAGACTATGTGCAGATAGTCCAGAAGAAGATTTGGAGGAATATAAATCTGATAAATTAGAAAAGGATGAAGAAAAATTTATTGAAAGAGTCAAACCATTAAATGAATTGAATCGTACTGATTACTTTTATCTTCCAGGGAAAATTCTTCATATTGATGGAGATAAAGATTATTTGAATAAATGTTTAAAATATTATGATGACGCTAATATTTGGGCTATGGGAATATGTGAAAAAGAAGAAAATGTTTCAATATATATAAAAGAGTGGTTGGAAGAATATAGACCCAATATAGTAATAATTACAGGTCACGATGCTTATTATAAAAAATTAGGCAAAAAAGATGATTTAAATTCATATAAGAATAGTGCTAAATTTGTGGAAGCGGTTAGAGAGGCACGAAAATATGAACAGAGTCACGATAAATTAATTATCATTGCGGGGGCTTGCCAGTCTGATTATGAAGAGTTGATACGAGCTGGTGCCAATTTCGCATCAAGTCCTAAAAGAATAAACATACATGCCCTAGATCCAGCCATAATTGCCACTAGAATGAGTCTTTCAGATATAAATAAAGATATAGACTTAAAGACAATTTTAGAACAAACTAAATATGGCAGCAATGGCATAGGTGGGATAATCACAAAAGGTACAATGTATGTAGGATATCCTAGATAGGAGGGACTATGACACGTTCTCAAGTAAAAAAACAACTTTATGAGTATATTGGTGAAAGTGTAGTAATTAGATATAATTTAGGAAGAAATAAATATGAACAGTATAAGGTGAAAATAAAGGAATTATATAACAATATTTTTTTAGTTCAAACGGATACAGATAATCAAATTAAGTCATTTTCATATAATGACATAATTACTAAAACTATACGAATAAAATTTTAGAAAAAAATATTGCAAAAAAACTCTAAATAATATATACTTAGATTGTAAGATGGTAAACTGAAGGGAGAGGGTTTCATGAAAATAACATCTATAAATGTAAGAAAGGTAGAGAAAGATGATTCAAATTTAAAAGCTTTCGTAAACATTACGATTGATGATGCGTTAGCTGTTAAAGATTTAAGAATTATCGACGGTAATAATGGATTATTTGTTGCGATGCCAAGTCGTAAAAATAAAGATGGGGAATACCGCGATATTGTTCATCCAATCAATCAAGAAGTTCGTGATATGATGGAAGAAGAAATTATCAAAGCATATAATGAAGCGGAATAAGAGATTTTATATGAACGCTTTTTAATATAACATAAGGATATATTATAATAAGAATATATCTTTTTTTCTTGCATATAATGTATCAAGGAGGCACATATGGACAAGGATTTAATAACAAATTATAATCATACAATAACAATTAATGAAAGAAAAAATATTAATATTAGTGGGGTAAAAAAAATAGATAGTTTTGATAATGAAGAATTTTTGCTTGAAACTACAATGGGATATATTGTCATCAAAGGTGAAACCCTTGAAATAATAAAATTAGATACATATCAGGGAAATGTTGCTATTAAAGGAAAGATTAATAGTTTAATATATATGGAAAACGTAGGAAAAAAAGAAAAAGAAGAAGGAATATTTAGTAAACTATTTAAATAATGGATATAAAATTACAAATAGTAACTTTATTAGTATCATTTTTCTATGGGATATTCTTTTCTTTTTTTCTTAGTTTAAATTATAAATTTATATATAATGATAAAAAAATAGTTAAAATTATTATGAGTTTCTTAATAGTTATAATTAGTGTTCTACTGTATTTTATAATTTTAAGAAAGATAAATTATGGCATTTTTCACATTTATGAAATACTTTCTATAATTATGGGTTTTATTATCGAAAATTGGTTTAGCAGTATTATTGCTAAAAGAGTTAAGAAATGATATAATTTAAAAATAGGAGAGTGGTTCAATGGCAAAGATAGTACCAAAAGCATCAAAAAGACGTTTAGTATTTTTAGGACCAATCGCCTTATTCATAATTATATATTTTTTATTTACAGTGGGAATATATGGTTTTAAGTTATTTTCACTATCACAAAAGGAAATAGAATTAAAAGAAAAGTTAGTATCATTACAAGCTGAGGAACAGGATTTGAAAATAGAAATTCAAAAATTAAAGGATCCTGATTACTTGGCTAGATATGCCCGTGAGAATTATCTTTATTCTAAAGATGGAGAATATATTATTAAAATAGAAAAAAATAAAGAAGAAAAAGAAGAAGAAAAAAATTATGATAAGTATTATGAATATGTTATTTATGGTGCTGGAATTATTTTAGTGTTAGTATTTATATATATACTAATTAGGTCAAGAAAAAAATAAGTTTATAGAATATCTCACACATATTCTTTTTCTTTCATTGATATTTTTAGCGTGGCTATGATATAATTACAATGGAGAAAGAAAAGTGATAAAATGGACTACGTTTTTAAAACCAACATTAATAAAAAAGAATATGATAAATTTGTAGCTAATTTTCCATCGACTAATTTTATGCAAACAACTAATTGGGCTAACGTTAAAAATTTTTGGGACAATTCATTAGTTGGCATGTATAAAAATGGAAAACTTGTATGTGCAGCATCTATATTAAAAAGAAATGTATTCCTAAATAAAAAATTATTTTATATACCAAGAGGATTTGTTATAGATTATAATGATGAGGAATTATTAAAACAATTTGTTTGCAAATTAAAAACATATGCAAAGGAAGAAAATGCTATTGACATAAAAATTGATCCGTTTGTTTGTTTTAATCAAGATAATATTCAAAATATTAAAAACAATAAAAATATAGAAACTAAAAAGAAATTTTGTATTAATACCGATGTTGTTGTAAAATCTTTAAAAAATCTTGGTTTTAAACATGCTGGTTATAGAAAAGAAATTGATGCTTATACACAACCTAGATATACTATGGTAATTCCATTGAAGGATAATAATGATGTATTATATGAAAAAGAAACTTTAAAAAGAAGTTTTCCTAAAAATACTAGAAATTACATTGGTGATTACCAAAAGCAAAGAGGGGTAGAATTTAGTTATTCTACTAATATAGATGATGCTAAAAAATTAGCTAGTGTTATACAGTGCACTGAAAAGAGACAAAACGTGACACTTAGAGGAGAGCAATATTTTAGGTCAATAATGAAAAGTTTTCCTGAACACGCAGTTTTATTCTTTGCTCATGTTGATATAGATAAATACTTGGAATTTCTAAAGCAAGATATGAAGAACAATGAAAGTAAAAAAGAATTTTGTGAAAAGCAAATACTAGAAGCTAAAAGAATAAAAGAGCAATATGGAAGTAAACCATTAGCTGGAGCCACAATTGTTATTATGCCTACTTGTAAAAAAGGAATTAGAATGGCTTCATTTTTATATGCTGGAAATAATACTGATATATTTCCTAGTTTAAAAATTACAAATGGTTTGGTGTTTTATAGACTGTGTTATTGTTTAGATAATAATTGTGATTATGCTAATTTAGGTGGAATAGACGGAAGTTTAAACGATCATTTATCAATATTCAAATCTAAATTTAATCCAGAAGTATTAGAATTAATTGGGGAATATGATTTGGTCATAAGCAAATTTTGGTTCTTCTTGTTTAAAATTTCTGTTAATATAATAAATCGCATAAGGTTTAAAAAATAAATTTTATAGAATAAATTTAAAGATTATAAACAAGAAATCTTTCCGTTATAAAAGTGGAAAGATTTTTTATGAAACAAAAAACAAGTAAGATAAATAGACTAAGCTATACTTATTGTGATTGAATATTGTATTTGAAATTTTAAATAATTAAATACAAAAAAGAAGCAAAACATTGCTTCATATAATATATATAGACATATTTAGCATTATTGCTGCCACTTATAATTTAAAATCATCTGTTACATTATCGCTAGTATTTTTTCCATCATAATATGTTCTTATTTTATATTTAAACATTTTAGCAATTATATTTGTTGGGAAAGAACGAGCTAGTTTATTATAATCGGTAATAATATCATTATAGTATTTTCTGAAAGCTTCTATTTCGGCTTCAGATTCATGTAAGGCTACTTCAATTTTAATAAAAGCTTCACATGTTTTTAAATCTTCATAATTTTCTTTATAACTTTCAAACTCATTTATTGCATCATAAAGTTGACGATCTAATTCAAAATTTGTTAATTTTCGAGAACGAAGTTTAACAATAATTTCTAAGATGTCACCTTTAATTTTACAATTTGCTTTAATAATTCCTATTGATTTATTTAATAAATCGAATCTTTTACGTAATGTAGCGTCAATATTTGCTTCAGATTCATTAATTCTAATTATGTAATCTTGAAAACGATTATATGTACTTATACAACAAATCAATAATAAACAAACAGCTATAAATGATATTAGAGTAAACATAAATATTGTCATATTATCACCTAATTATAATTATAGCAAACCCTTATTTAAAAATCAATTATTTGGATAAAATTCTGGACTATAATTTATTTTTTCATCGAATGAAATATAATCTACATAAATCATAAGTAATAATTGCCATTTTCCTGTTGATGGTTCACTTAAAATAATATGGTCTCTTCCTGATTGTTCTATGATACCATTAAATTCTAAATCTCTCCATTCAGTAGAATCGGGAAAAGTCATGTGAACTCTAACTTTTTTTCCTTTATTTAATCTTAATATATTTTCAATATAAGATTGTTCCATGGGTAATTCATTTTGCCCCATATAATTTTGGGCTGTTTGTTGGTTAGGGGTTGGTGCATTACCTGAATATATAGGAGTTCCTGGAAATTGTTGCTTATTAAAATAATTGTTATTCATAAAATCATCCTTTCTATAAAAATATATTATATTAACTTATATTTATGACTTTTCAATATTGACAATTGATGTTAAAATAAAAATGGGTGATAAAAAATGAAGGTAAAAATAGGAGTATCTAATCGTCATGTTCATTTAAGTGAATCTGATTTCAAAAAATTATTTAATAGTGATAAAACTTTGGAAGTAGTAAAAGAACTTACTCAGCCTGGAGAATTTGCTTCAAATTTAAAAGTTACTTTAAAGACAGGTAAAAGTGTAATTGAAAATGTTAGAGTTTTAGGACCTCTTCGTTCTTATACGCAAGTAGAAATATCTAAAACGGATGCTTATAAATTAGGTTTAAATCCACCAGTACGTGAGTCTGGAGATGTTTTAAATAGCGAAGATATCACTATTATTGGTGACAATGAAGTGACAATCCCTTCTTGTTGCATTCTGGCATCAAGACATATTCATGCTACTAATGAGGATATAAAAAAATATAATCTAGATCCTACTAAAAAATATAGTGTTAGAGTACTAGGTGAAAAAGGTGGGATATTTGATAATGTTTCTGTAAAGGTAAGCGATAAATACTATTTTGAAATGCATATCGATACAGATGATGCCAATGCACATTTACTAGAAAATGGTTCAGAAGGATTTATTATTAATGAATAAGATAGGTATTTGTGATAAATGTAAGTCTATTAGTTATAAACGATTAATTGAACAAATAAAGAATATTGATAAGGAAGCAGAGTTTATAATTGGTTGTCAAAACATGTGTGGAATAGGTAGAAATAAACCATTTGTAATTTTAAATCATAAACCAATTATTGGAGATAATGAGCAAGATTTGATTAACAAAATAAAGGATATGTTGAATTAACATATCCTTTATTCTTGCTTTACAGTTGGAATAATATCATCTAGTGGAGTGCTAGAAAGAGTAGGTTCTGTTCCTTTAATGTAATAAATAATTTTTTTGTGTTTTGAATTATTAGTGGCTAGTTTACCAGATATTGGGTCTACTAAAACACCTACAACATTATTAGGAGTTGTATACCAATTATCTTCTTTTCCTTTTAAACAACCTTCTATAGTTTCTAGCCAAATGTTTCTTGAAATTTTAATGTCTTCAGTAGGAGTTCCCCTGTTGTCATCATATCCGGTCCAAACTCCCACTATTAAATCTTTGTTATAACCAAATATTAATCTGTCGCCTATAGTAGTTCCTGTTTTAACGGCGTATTTTTTAGTCATTTTTGAAGCATAACTAACCATGGTAGGATAATTATAATCTATCATGTCACTAGAATAAGTATTGGCAAGCATTTCATTTAAAACATAAACAATGCTTTTATTTAAAATGTTTTCTTTAACTTCATCTGCTTTATATAAAATATTTCCATCTTTATCCTCAACCCGATTAATTAGGTGAGGTTCAACCTTATACCCTTCATTGGCAAAAGCTGCATAAGCTTGTGTCATTTCAATTAAATTTATTTCCATTGAACCTAATGCCAGGGAAGGAACTGGTAATAGTTCATTATCTATTCCAACACGTTTTGCCATATCAACAAGTGTTTCTTCTCCTAAAAACAAGTGTGTTTTAACAGCATAAATATTATCAGAATATGCAAGAGCAGCAGTCATAGTTATGGGTTTATCTGCATAAACTTCGCCATAGTTACTTGGACTATAAGTTTTATTTTCTGAAAACGTAAATATTGTTTTTTCGCTTGTAAAGGTCGTGGTTGGAGTAAATCCATTTTCTAGTGCTGCATAATAAAGAAGAGGTTTCATAGTTGAACCAACTTGCCTATTGGAATTAATGGCACGATTATATTGACTTATTTGATAATCTCTACCACCAGTTAAAGCAATAATTTGACCATTATTAGGATTCATAACTACACCAGCAACTTGAATATCTTGATTTTGTTTAGTATTTTCTTTAACACTTTCATCTAGGATTGTTTGTGCATTAATATCTAAATAAGTATAAATTTTAAGACCGCCAGTTTCTAAAAAAGAAGTCGGAATAGTTTTAATACTTTTTAATTCTGCTAAAACCGCATCTTGATAGTACATTATTGAAGAAACATTATTAGAAACCGATTCTCCAACATAAGTAAGCGTTGTATTATAAGCACGATCTGCTTCTTCTTGAGTGATATAGTGATTTTTAACCATCGCATTTAAAATGATTTTTTGCCTTTTTTTAGCAGCGACTTCATCCACTAATGGTGAATAATTAGAAGGACTTTTAGGAATCCCTGCTAACATACTAGCCTCGGCTAATGTAAGTTCTTTGGAATTTTTATTAAAATAGTAATTACTGGCATCTTCTATCCCAAATATTCCACCATAATTAATTGTATTTAAATATCCTTCTAAAATGTCATCTTTACTATAATGCGTCTCTAATCTCAAAGTTAACCACGCTTCTTCAATTTTTCTATTCCATGTTTTATCAAATGTTAAAAATAAATTTTTAGCGTATTGTTGAGTTATAGTAGATGCTCCTTGTAAAGTTTTCCCATTAATAATATTTATATATAACGCTTTTAAAATTCTTAAAAAATCAAAACCTTGATGATTATAAAAATTTTTATCTTCAATCGCTATGGTAGCATTTATTAAATGATCAGAAATATTATCTAAAGAAACCCAAGATTCCTTACTAGGATTATAAGTTTGTTCGTTTATATCATAAAACACATATTTATTTGCTTCTTTAATGGTTAGTTTAGGAGTCAGTCGTGCAACAAAATAAAGCCCACCATAAACAAATATACCAAACACCATCATAATTAATAAAAATCTTATGTATTTCTTTATTTTCTTCATAGATATCACGCATCCTATGTTTATTATTAATAAATTTATAAAAAATATTAATAAATTATAAAAAAAGTATAAAAATAATTTAATGTGTGTTATAATTACAATCAAAAAAGGAGTTGTAATTGTGGCTAAGATTAAATGTGTAGTAAATTTAAAAGAAAACGATAATATTATTTTTGCGGATAAAAGATTCTATGGAATAAAAACCAACAATAAAATAAGCTATCAAGAAGAAGATGTAATAGTAGCAATTTTCATAAATGATAATAAAATATTGATGAAAAGAGTTAAAGAAGATTCTAAGATATTATTAGAATTTGAAGAAAATGTTTGTACTATAGGAAAATATTTTATTAATAATGACAATTTATGGTTGCCTTTAGATATATTTACTGATAAAATCTTAGTTGATGATTCTTATATGAGAATTGCATATAATATTAAATTAGACAACGAGCCTACAAAATTCTTGTTTGAAATCAGATATGAGGTGGAACAATGAACATAAAAGAAGAAATAAAAAATTTAGTTTATAAAGTTTTAGAAAACCATGTAAATAAAGAAGATATTGTAATTGAGTATCCAAAGGATAGAAAAATGGGTGATTATGCACTTCCTTGTTTTACTTATGCGAAAGTACTTCATAAAGCACCAGTAGCTATTGCTAATGAATTGAAGGAAGCTTTAAATTCCGATTTGTTTGAAAAAGTTGAAGTAGTTAATGGCTATGTAAATGTTTTTATTAATAAGAAAAATTTAACAAAGAATATTATTAATGAAATAATTACAAATAAAGAAAATTTTGGTAATAGTGACATCGGAGAAGGGAAAACGATTGTTATAGATTATTCTTCGCCAAATATCGCGAAGCCCTTTGGTGTGGGACATTTAAGAAGTACTGTAATTGGTAATGCTTTAAGAAATATCGCTATTAAAAACGGATATAAAGTGATAAGCATAAATTATTTAGGAGATTGGGGAACTCAATTTGGAAAGTTAGTTTATGCTTATAAAAACTGGGGAAATGAAGAGGCTGTACGTAAAAATCCAATTGATGAATTAAAAAGACTTTATGTTAAATTTCATGAAGAAGCAGAAAAGAATCCTAGTTTAGATGATGAGGGAAGAAGAGCTTTTAAATTGTTAGAAGACAAAGATCCAGAATCACTTAGTATTTGGAAATGGTTTAGTGATGAATCAATAAAAGAATTTAATAAGACATATGAATTATTAGGTATTAATAATTTTGATTCTTGGCAAGGAGAATCGTTCTATAATGATAAAATGGATAGAGTAGTTGATGAATTGATAGCTAAAAACCTTTTAGAAGAAAGTGAAGGGGCTATGATTGTTAACTTAGAAGGGGATATTGCACCAGCACTAATTAAAAGAAGTGATGGAGCTACATTATATATTACCCGTGATTTAGCAGCTGCAATATATAGAAAAGAAACATATAATTTCGATGAGGCTTTATATGTTGTAGGAAATGAACAAACTCTTCATTTTAATCAATTAAAACAAGTTTTAGGTAAACTTGGATATGATTGGAATAAAAATGTACATCATATTCCGTTTGGTATGATTTTACAAAATGGTAAAAAGATGTCTACTCGTCAAGGAAAAAGTGTTAAATTACATGATGTATTGTTAGAAGCAATTGGATTAGCTAAACAATATATTGATGAGAGAAATGGCGACATTGAAGACAAGGAAAATATTAGTCATAAAATTGGTGTAGGTGCGGTAATATTTAATGATTTAAAAAATTATCGTACTAATGACATAGAATTTAATTTAGAAGATATACTAAAATTTGAAGGGGAAACTGGACCATATATTCAGTATACTTATGCTAGAATTATGTCTTTATTAAATAATAGACAGGATATTACTATTAATTTTGATGAAATTGCTATTAATGAATATGAATGGTATTTAATCTTTAAATTAAATCAATTTAAAGATACAATAATTTCTTCAAAAGCAAATTACGACCCTTCTTTGATTGCTAAATATTTAATAGACATTTCTCAAGATTTTAATAAATGGTATGCAAATGAAAAATTTATTGATGAGAACATAGTTCAAACACAATCTCGTCTTTTGATAGCTTATGCAACATCGATTGTATTAAAAGAAGGAATGCGTCTTCTTGGTATAGATGCACTTAATAAAATGTAGGAGGCCCATATGAAATTAAAAAATATGAAATTAGAAGAATTAGAATTACTTTCTTATTCGGATTTAACTTATAAAATTTTAAAAGAGGAAAAAAGGACTATGAATACTGCAACAGTATTTCATAAAATTTGTGATTTGTTAGGTTATTCAGAGGATGATTTTTCTTCTAAAATAGGAGACTATTATACATCTTTAAATAATGATAAACGTTTTGTTATGTTAGATAATGGTGAATGGGATGTAAGAGATAATCACGCTATAGATTTATCTTTAGATGAAGATGATGATGAATTGATTTCTGATGAAGAAGAAAATGAAGAAGAAATTGATGAAATTGAAGAAGTAGTAGATGAAGAAGAAATCGATTCTGTTGTTGAAGATGATGATTTAGATGATGACGATGATTTAGAAGATCTTGCAATATTAGATGAAGATGAATTAGAAGAAACTGAATAATAGCGGGTTATCCGCTTTTTTTAGTTTAAATATTCTAAAAAAATTGCTAAAAAAATATATTTATAGTATAATCTAGATTAGTCGAAAGGAAGATTTTTGTGATAGAAAGATTAGAGGCAATAGAAACAAGATATAATGAATTAACAGATTTATTAACGGAGCCTGAAATAATTTCAAATATTAAAAAAACTTTAGAACTAACTAAGGAACAAGCATCATTACGAGAAGGCTATGAAGTATATGTAAAATATAAAAAGTTGTTAGATGATATTGAAGCGGCAAAAGAAATGAGCAAAGATCCGGATATGGTAGAGTTTGCTCGGGAAGAATTAGAAACTTTAAATAGTTTAAAACAAGAAATTGAACAAGAAATAGAGATAATTTTACTTCCAAAAGATCCTAATGATGGAAAAAATGTTATTGTGGAAATTAGGGGTGCTGCAGGAGGCGATGAGGCTAATATATTCGCTGGAGATTTATATCGTATGTATTCAAGATATGCTGAAAAGCAAGGATGGAAAACAGAGATTTTGGACAGCGAAGATTGTGCGGCTGGTGGATTTTCTCAAATCGAATTTATGATTAAGGGCGATAATGTTTATTCTAAATTAAAATATGAGTCTGGAGCACATAGAGTACAAAGAGTACCTGTGACTGAAGCAAATGGTAGAATTCAAACATCTACTGCTACAGTTTTAGTAATGCCAGAGGCAGAAGAATTAGATTTTGAATTAGATATGTCAGAAGTTAGAATTGATATTACACGTTCTTCTGGTTGTGGTGGCCAAGGTGTAAATACAACTGATTCAGCAGTTCGCCTAACTCATATTCCAACAGGAGTTATAGTTTATTCACAAACTGAAAGAAGTCAAATAAAAAATAAAGAAAAAGCTATTCAAATTTTAAAGACAAGACTTTATGATTTAAAATTACGTGAAAAGGAAGAAGCAGAGGGTGCTGAACGTAGAAGTAAAATAGGTAGTGGAGATAGATCAGAAAAAATAAGGACATATAATTATCCACAAAACAGGGTGACAGATCATCGTATTGGATTTACCACAAAACAATTAGATCGAGTTATGGATGGAGCCTTAGATGAGGTTATTGAAGCGTTAGTAACGGAAGATCAAAATCGTAAACTAAAGGGAGAATAATTATTTTGATATAGAGAGTGATGAAAATCATAGTATCATAAACTGAAAATTCAATAAAAAAGAAAATCAGAAACTTGATTTTCTTTTTTAGTTTTTAAGACTATTAATATAGTTTATTGCATCCTCAATATTATTTGATACATGATAATAATCTCTAACATTAATTGAAGTAAATTTTTCTGTATACATTTTTTCTAATAAAGAAATTATTGAATCAAAATAATTACAAGAATTATATATAATTATAGGTTTGTCAAAATCTTTAGCTCTTTTTCCTTCAAGAGCGGCAAATAATTCATAAAGGGTTCCTATTCCGCCTGGAAGAAAAACAATAGCGTCACATAATTCTGTCAACATATCATTTCTTTCGCTTATATTTTTAACTGTAAATTCTGAATTACATTCTATAAGTTCAAGCTCCTCTCGGTATCCTTCAGGACAAACACCTACAATATTTCTGTCAAAATCTTTAGCAATTTTATATGATAGGCCCATTAAACCTTTATTGTTTGCTCCATACATTAATTCATGATTGTATTTAAAAATTTCTGTTAGAAAATTTTTGCAATCAATAAAGTATTTTTCTGGGATATCATTGCTAGCTGCTGAAGCTATGAAAAGTTTCATTTGTAACCTCCTTCTATGCTGATAATTATATTATATCAATTTATATATAAAAAAACAATTGTATATCTATTAACCTTAGATTAATAAGAACATATAATAAATCAGGAGGTTTTATATGTTTAATTTTTCAGATAGTTTTTTTAATAAGGTGGAAAAGAAAACAAATGTTGGAAAGGAAACAATTCTTAATCTTGCCGCCAAATTACAACAATCAGATTTAAAAAATGAGGCAACTTTGCGTGAAGTTATTCAAGAACTAGGAAAGATGACTGGGAAAGAGGTTTCTAAAGATAAAGAAGATAAGATTGTGAAAGCTGTTGTTGATGATAAAGTACCAAAAGACATTAACGGGATGTTTTAATGACAATTAAATGTAAAATTTTAGTGATTTTTATTTAAGACGTTAGATTTTTGTGGTAGAATAATAATAGGTGGTAATATGGATAGACAAAGTAGGGTGCAAGAATTTATAACGATATTAGAAACTTTATCGTCTAATATAATAACCGAGCCGTATAAAATTAGTGAAGAACATTTAAAAAAATTAGAAAATGATATTATCCATTATATTAATGAAAATTATCCGTCTATTATATTTACCGAAGAAGAGAAACATGAATTAGCAACTGCAATTGAAACTGTTTATCAAGACAGACATTTAAATTTAAAAAACCAAATTGATAAAAATATAGGGTCAATGAAATACAGTTTGGAGGATGAAAATGCAGATGTTGTTAAAATTATTGAGGAAGAAATAAGCAAGTGTAAGACTTTATTTGATAGTGTTAGGCGTGGAACTAATTTTAGTTATTTAGGATTGGTAGATAAGTGTACACAGAATGTCATGAGACTGTTAATTAGAAAGAATACATCAATATCCTTTGCTAAAAGAACGGGAGAAGTTAGTAAATATGTTTATGATTTAATTAATACTAGTTTCTTTAAAATTATGGATGAAATGGGTAACTATTTTATTCATAACGAAATAATTCCGATAAAAGAGGAATTTAAATTAGAAAATATAGATAAGAAGAAATAAGATAGAAGAATTTTTTTAAATTCTTTTTTTGCATAACTATAAATTTTTTTTCATATAGTTTAATGAATTAGAGGAAAGTAGGGATTATATGGAAAAACAAGAAATTATAAAAAGTATTACTGAAAGAACAGGTGGAGATTTATATCTAGGAGTTGTTGGGGCAGTAAGAACTGGTAAGTCAACATTTATAAAGAAGTTTATTGAAAATTTAGTGGTTCCAAATATTCTTGATGAATATGAAAAAAAACGTGCATTAGATGAAATTCCTCAAAGTGCACAAGGGAAAACTATAATGACAACAGAACCAAAGTTTGTTCCAAGTAATGCAGCAAACATTAAAATAGATGATTTTACTACCAATGTACGTTTAGTAGATTGTGTTGGGTATGTTATCCCAGATGCTAAAGGATATGAAGATGATTCTGGACCTAGGATGGTAAAAACACCATGGTATGATGATGAAATACCTTTTGTTGAAGCAGCTGAAATAGGAACAGAAAAAGTTATCAAAGATCATTCTAGTATAGGAATAGTGGTAACCACTGATGGGTCAATCGGTGAAATTGCTCGTTCTAGTTATATAGAAGCAGAAGAACGTATTGTAAGTGAATTAAAAGAAATAGGGAAACCATTTATTGTACTTTTAAACTCAACTCATCCGATGCTTCCAGAAACAGAAAGAATGGCAGAAAATCTCCGTGATTCTTATGGAGTTCCGGTGTTACCGATAAGTGTAGAAAACATGTCAGAAAGAGACATTTATGCGATTTTAAGAGAGGCTTTATATGAGTTTCCAGTATTAGAAGTAAAAGTAGATATGCCAGAGTGGATAGCGTGCTTGTCACCTAATAATTGGTTAAAGAAAATATATATTGATAAAATTAAAGAAAGTGTAATTGAAATTGATAAATTAAGGGATGTTGAACATATTACTAAACATTTTAGTGATTGTGAATACATAAGCAAGGCATATTTATCTGACGTTGATACTTCCACAGGAGAAGTAACTGTAACTCTGCAAGCCCCAGGAAATTTATATAATAGAGTTTTAAAAGATATAATTGGGGTAGATATTTCTAGTAAATCACAACTTTTACGTTTATTTCAAGATTATAATGAAGCAAAATTGGAATATGATCAAATTAAAACGGCACTAAAGATGGTTAAAACGACTGGGTATGGAGTTGCATCTCCTACGTTATCTGACATGAAGTTAGACACACCGGAAATATTAAAACAAGGTAGTAGATATGGAATTAAATTAAAGGCAATGGCTCCATCGATACATATGATTAGGGTGGACGTTGAGAGTACTTTTGAACCAATTATCGGTTCAGAGATGCAAAGTAAAGAATTGATAAACTATATAATGAAAGATTATGACAATGATCCTTCAAGTATCTGGAAGAGTGAAATATTTGGTCGTAGTTTAGATGTCATTGTAAAAGAGGGAATCCAAGCAAAACTATCAATGCTTCCTGAAAACGCACGTTATAAATTACAACAAACTCTTTCTAAATTAGTTAATCGTGGTTCTGGAAATTTATTTGCAATAGTGTTATAAGAATCAAAGGAACTATTACTAAACTTTCATAAATAAAACATTTAATAGGTAAAAAAATAACAAAATATATTGATTTTATTATTGAAACATGGTATCCTTTAATTGTAAGCAAGATAGCTTACTGATTATAGGAGGTATGAACATGTCAAAAACAGAATTAGTTAACTACATTGCAGAAGAAGCAGGGTTAACAAAAGCAGATGCATCTCGTGCTTTAGAAGCAATGATGAATGGTGTTATTAAAGGATTAAAATCAGAAGGTAAAGTAACTTTAACAGGTTTCTGTACTTTTACTGCTAAAAAGAAAGAAGCAAAAGATGGACGTAATCCTAGAACTGGGGAAACTGTTAAAATCCCAGCTAGAGTTGCAGCTACAATTAAAGCAGGTTCTAAATTAAAAGACGCTTTAAACTAAGAGGCTTATAGCCTTTTTTTTTGGAAAGATGGGGATAAAATGTATACAACAACATTAAAGTTATTAAAAAAAATTAATGACTGTGGGTTTAAAGCATATGTGGTTGGTGGCTATGTTCGAGATTTATATTTAAATCGAAAAAGTGTAGACGTAGATATTTGTACTAATGCGACTCCTCAAGATTTAAAAAATATTTTTGGTGGAGCGATGCTTTCTTCGGTTAATTATGGTTCAGTATCTGTTATCTATAATAAAATAAGGTTTGAAATCACAACATTTCGTAAAGAAATAAAATATGAAAATAACAGATTACCTGTAAAAATAAAGTATATTAATAATTTACTTGATGATTTAAAAAGAAGAGATTTCACTATTAATACGTTATGCATGGATTGTAATGGTGAAATTATTGATCTGCTAGGTTCGAAAATAGATTTAGATAATAAAGTTATTAAAATGGTTGGTAATCCCAGAAAACGTTTAAAAGAAGATTCGTTAAGGATATTGCGTGCAGTTAGATTTGCTACAATTTTAAATTTTTCTATCGAAAGTAATTTAAAAAAATATATTAAAAAATATGGCTATTTACTAAAAAAATTATCTTACTATAGAAAACAAGAAGAACTTGAAAAAATATTTGTTAGTAAGAATGCAAAATATGGAATAGAGTTGCTAAAGGAACTAAACTTGATCAAGCATTTAGAGTTATCTAACATAGATTCATTAGTAATTGTACCAAGTATAATAGGAATGTGGGCACAATTAGATATATCTGATGTTTATTCCTTGTCTAAGCATGATAAAAAAATAATTAAAGATATAAAAGAATTAATAAATTTAGATTTGTATGATCCTAAAGTTTTATATAAATATGGATTATATAGTTGTTCTATTGCAGCAGAAATTTTAAATATTCCTAAAAAGATAGTTACGAAGAAATACAACGATTTAGTTATTCACAATAAAGGTGATATAAAAATAAGTGGAAAAGAAATTGCGGAAAGTATTAATAAAGAACCTGGAAAACATATTAAAGTAATAATAGAAGATATAGAAATGGCTATTTTAGAAAAAAGAGTGGAAAATGAGTTTTTATCACTGAAAGAATATATTTTAGATAAATATGCTGATGTACAAAAACAATAAAATGATATATAATTAATGGTGGTGATTACAATGATTAATAAGTTGGAACAAATCATTAAGAATAAAGATGTAGTTATTCCTAATTTGTTGTTTTATAATTATAGAAAACTGAATATGAATGCTGAGGAATTAATTTTACTTTCTTATTTAATTAATGAAGGACAATGTTTTAATCCTAAAAAGATAAGTTTGGATTTATCTATTCCATTGGGAGAGTTAATGGAGACCTTAGAACATTTAAAGGAGTTAGACTTAGTTCAAATTGAGTTAAAAAAAGTTAATAATGTTAGAGCAGAAGTAATTAATATGGAAGGTTTTTATAACAAACTATTAAAATTATTGATGGATGATGAACCGAAAGATAATAGTTCTAAAATTTTTGATACATTTGAACATGAATTTGGTAGAACTTTATCACCTATGGAGTATGAGATAATTAATGCTTGGAAGGATAATAATATAGAGGAAGAAACTATATTATTAGCGTTGAAAGAAGCAGTTTATAATGGTGTTAATAATTTAAGATATATTGACAAGATATTAAATGAGTGGGCAAAAAAAGGAATTAAGACCAAAGATGATTTAGAAAATAATAAAAGAAATTTTAGTAGTGTAAAAAAGGAATATCCACAGGAAGTAGATTATGATTGGTTAAATGATGAAGAGTAGTGAAATAGTTTTATATTTGGACAAAATAATACCAAATCCAAAATGTGAACTTGAATATGATAAAGATTACGAATTGTTAATTGCAACAATGTTAAGTGCTCAAACAACAGATAAAAGGGTTAATATGGTAACAAGAATACTTTTTAAAAAATATCCTAGTCTTGAGACTTTAAATGAAGCTTCTTTAGATGACTTGATAGAAATAATTAAACCGGTAGGAACATTTAATAAAAAGGCAATTAATATTAAAATGATTGTAAAAGATTTGTTGGAAAAGTCAGAAGGCAAAGTTCCTAATGATAGAATATTTTTAGAGTCTTTAAGTGGTGTTGGAAGAAAAACTGCTAATGTAGTTTTAAGTAATTTGTTTGATGAAGATTGTATTGCTGTGGATACTCATGTTTCTAGAGTTAGCAAGAGATTAGGGATTGCTAACGAAGAAGATGGTGTTTATGAAATTGAAGATAAGTTAAATAAGTTTTTTAGAGGGAAAAAATTAAGACGAATTCATCATCAATTAGTATTATTTGGAAGATATAATTGTAAGGCGATAAAACCAATGTGTGAAAATTGTGGTTTAAAAAAGTATTGTAAAAAAAACAGTTAGAAATTTTAAATTCTAACTGTTTTTAATTTCGATTGTTTTTATAAGTTCTTCAGAATATCCTTGATAAGAAATATGATATTTAATTGTGTATGTTCCAACAATAGAAGTGTCTATAGTTGTACTTGGACCTTCTATTGTGGTTGTAATTGTGGCTTGATCTGTAATATCAATCATATTTTCTAGAACGATAACAGGTTTGTTTGGTTCAGTGTAAGGTGTGTTAATTGATAACTGAAGACTATTTTCTCCATTAATGTAACTAGTTATTATTGATTGATTAATAGTGGCAGAAACGGTTGTTTCTGTACCTTGACTAGCATTATCTTTAAAAATTGTATAACTTGTTTTAACTACAAATGTAGTAGATGGTTCAGTAACTATGGTTGAATAACTGGTATCAATTGTATTAGCTAAGAATGTTAGTGAACCGTCTATTTCCTTTTTATAAATATCATAACTAATAGTTCCGATGTTTGCCTCATTATATTGCATTCTTTCAATTACAAATTCATTTAATGCTTCTTCAGTGTAGAATATTGAAGAGAATTCTTGTCTAATAGATGCTTCATCAATTGTAGTTGAAGTAACTGCATCCCAAGTTAGAGTGACTTGATTTTCAACGGTAGTGGCTTTCAAGTTTCTAACATCATTTAATTGTTTAAATCTGGTTGATGTTTCTGTCGGTTCAGTTCCAACTTTAAATATTTCAATAGTTTTTAGGTCTTCAGGAGTATAATCACTTGCTAACATAGGAGTGGATGTTCCAGATTCAATTTCTACTTCAACTATACTGTTTGGCATTGTAAAGTCTGCTGTTCCATCTAAAATTCCTTTGATAACTGCTTTAAACAATCTTGTATTTTGTCCTGATGAAGTTTTGTTGTAATATTCTTTATAAATGTGATCATAACCGTACCATAATGCGATTGAATAATCTCTTGAATATCCAGCAACCCATAAATCATTAACAGCATTACTAGGTAATCCGTGTAATTTTTTTGTTTCGCTTGTAAAATTAGTAGTACCTGTTTTATCAGCATATGTAATACCATTAACCTTATTTGCCCCTGTTGTATATTTTGCAGCATCAATTAAAACGCTTGTAATCATATATGCTGTTTCTTCTGACATCGCTTCTTGTGTTTTAGGCGTAACTATAAACTCTTGATTTGTTTCAGTATAAACCAATTTAGTAAAACTGTGAGGTTCAATATATGTTCCACCATTAGCAAAAGCAGCATAGGCAGCAACTAATGTTAATGGAGATTCGCCATTGTATCCACCAACAGCATGTGCTTCGTGGATAATTCCGTTTGAAACTTCTGGGTTTAATCCTAAGTTAGAAACAAATTGATTAATTTGTTTATTTGATACCTTTTTAAATGTTTTTAATGCGGTTGTATTACGTGAAACCTTTAATGTTTCTCGTAAAGTCATATAACCTTTAAATTTACCATCCCAATTGTTGATAGTATTATCTGGATTGCTAGAGTATCCATGTTCTTCATCAACTAATGGTTGGGAAGGGGACCAATTTAAATATTCAAATGCAGGACCGTAGTCATATAAAGGTTTAGCGGTAGAACCTATTTGGTTTTTAATCATTGTTGCATAATTATATGAACCCACAGAATTTTTATTACGGCCACCGCCAACCGCTATTATGGCTCCGGTATCAGTATCAGTAACTATAATTCCTGCCTGTACTACGTCGTTTTCCCAATTGTAAGTTTTTCCATTCATAATATCATCTAAATATTCTTGTTTACTACGATTCATATTAGTATATATTTGCATTGGAATTTGATATGGATTTTGAGCTTCTCCGGTTTTTTCTTTAGTTCTTCGTTTAACTTCTTCTACAACAGTGTCAATATAACTTTGATATGCATAATACTCGCTATTTGATGAAGAATTATTTTTTAAAACAATATCTTCAACTGTTAATTTTTCAGCTATTTGTCTTTCTTCTTCAGTTATATAACCATGTCTAACCATTAAGGCTAATACGGTTTTACGTCTAGCTTCAGTATTGTCTTGATAAAGATATGGATCATAAGCGTTACCACCTTTAAACAATCCAGCAATCATGGCTGCTTCTGATAAGTTTATTTCAGAAACACTTTTTCCAAAGTAGTTTTGACACGCTTGTTCAACTCCGTATGCACCATTACCCATATAATAAGAGTTAACATAGAATTCTAATATTTCCTCTTTTGTATATGTTTTTTCAATTTTAAATATTGATAAATATATATCGGTAAATTTTCTTTTTATTCCTTCCCAACCATTACTTACAGGGGAGGTATAAGCATTTTTAGCAACTTGCATAGTTATTGTTGATGCACCACCACCGCCACTGCCTAATATTTGAGTTACAGATGCTTTCATAAAACGTAGAGCATCAAATCCATTATGTTCATAAAATCTTGAATCTTCAGTAGCTATAATGGCATCAATTAAAACTTGAGGTAAATCTTCATATGCTATTTTAATACGCTTTTCACTACCCAATTTAGCGAAAACTTCACCGTTGCTATCGTATAAGATAGTTGCTTCTTTTGTATATAAGTTTTCAGCTTTAAATTCAGGTGCATCTTTAACAATAATAATTATAAATATTCCAATGCCTATTAATCCTAAAATAAACAAAGAAAGAAGACTAATAAGAAATATTTTTCTTTTCTTTTTTCTTTTTCTTTTAGTGCCAGTGCATAAAAAGGCATATATTAATGACATAAAAATATCAAACATAATAAATAGGACTGCTGTAGTTAAAAGACCTAAAAATTTTGTACCTAGTATAATTCCTATTATATTAATTAAAATCATAATTATAGTAAATTTTCTGGTAAATATATTTTTTATAAATTTTTTAAAATTAAACTTCTTTTTCATAAAATTCTCCTTTGAAATACATTTTGTCTATAATATCTAAATAATCGATACGAGGGTTATATTTGTCATGAATTTGTGTTGCATGTTTTTTTAAGAAATCTAATGATATAGATTTCTTATCATAGTTATTCAGAAAATAATCTAGTTTTTCATATGTTAATAAAAATGTTAAATTTAATTTGGAAAATCTGATTATTAAGAATGAAATTCCACCGTGACAATATATTCTTTTTAAATGTTCAATTTGATGTTTATGGATATTACATAGTGGAAAGCTAGTTAAATTAGTTGTTTCCTTTGCTTCAAAATCTATATACTTTCCTTTATATATTCCATTATAATCAGTAGTTGATGGGGTTTTAAAATATGCTTTAGTAATAACCGCATCCCTTCTAGAAGGATAATTTACATCTACAATAGTAATTGGGGTTGGTTTTTTGTAAATTACTGCAATGTTGCTATTTAAATAATATTCATTAGTGCAATTAATATCATTTTCTAAACTCATACCACGATTGCTATAGTTTTTTTGATGTTGAAAACATTTCTTAATCCCAGATGGATAATTCATATTTTATCACCTTAAATAATTATACTATATTTTTTTAAATATATCTATAATTATTTAGTCTATTATTAACTAGTTTTGTCGAAAGACAACACTCATTATAAAAAACATGCTAGAGTATATCTGAGGTGAATTTATGAATAGTCATCATATTGATAGTATTTTTAATGAAATGATTGATGATGTGCGTTATGTAAACCTTTATTCTAAGATTTATGCAAAAAAAATTTTTAAAAATAATTAATCAACTTGCTAAATGTTTCTTTTTTTGTTATACTTAGACTAGTTATGTGGAGGTTTTATATGGAAAAAAAGAAACTATTTTATGTTCTTACTGCTGTTATGGGAACAATGATTTTAATAATCGTAATATTTGCAATAATTAGTGCTGTTGGTGGAAAAAGATTATCTTATGATAAAATCGAAGATAAGATGAGTAGTGCAGCGAAAAATTATTTTGAAGACAATGTAAGTTCTTTGCCAAAAGAAGAGGGACAAAGTGTAACAGTTGACACAAGTACTTTGGTAAATGGTAAATACCTAAAACAATTATCAGATATGGCAAAAAAGGGAGTAGATTGTACAGGAAAAGTAATTGTTACTAAAAATGGTGATAGATATTTATATTCTCCTATGTTGAACTGTGGTAGTGAATATAAAACTCAAAAATTAATTGATGTGGTGACAACAAATAATCCATTGGTAATTAGTGGTGATGGTTTATATAGTTATGGAGAAGTTAGCAAATTTAAAGGCGATTATATAAATAATTACGTAAAAATAGACAATTATTTATGGAGAATATTAGATATTGATAGCGAAGGATATATGAGACTTATCTACGCAGATAAACAAACTAAAGAAATGGAAGAAACTTATGTGTGGGATAATCGCTACAATATTGATAAAGACTCAAATTCGGGAATAAATAATTATGAAGTTAGTAGAATAAAGGAAACTATGAAAAAATTAGAAACTGAAACCTTATATATTTCTGATGAGTTTAAAGTTAATTTAGCTTATAGACCTATATGTGTAGGGAAAAGAAGTTCTACTAATGTAGCATTAAATAATAATGAAGAATGTGAGGTTACAATTTCAAATCAATTGTTTGGTTTACCTTATGTTTCAGATTATGTATCTGCAAGTACAGATGCTAATTGTATAGATATTGCTTCTGAATCTTGCAAAAATTATAATTATTTAATGAATTCTAGTCTTTCTAGTTGGACTTTAAACGGTCAAAAAGAAAAAAGTTATAGAGTATTTAACGTTGGTAAGTTTGGATATTCAATTTCTGATGCATCAAGCGACAAAGCAATAAGACCAACAATTTATTTAAGTAATAATGCACTTTACGAAAGTGGAAATGGTACAAAAAAAGAACCATATGTTGTTAAATAACAAAAAGCGTTACTGATTGACAAGTAACGTTTTTTTTGAGATAATATCATATATAAAAGAAAGAGGTGTTGTTATGTATCAAGAAAGAATTTTGCTTACTGTTCAAGATATTTTAGATAAAGAATTTAAAATTGATACTAGAGGGTATCGTCCTCAAGAAGTAGATAAATTTTTAGATGTGATTATTCGAGATTATGAAGAAATGTCTTCAGTAATCAAAGAACTAGAAAGTGAAAAAAAAGCCTTAGTAGATGATAATATACGCCTAAAACAAGAATTACGTACATTATCAACTAAATTAGATGTTATAAAAAATGCTGATTCAAGTGAATCAAATGGTACTAATACCGCAGATGTATTAAGACGTTTATCTAATTTAGAAAAAATTATTTATGGTAGAGAATAAATCTTGACAAACGCTGCTTTTAAAGTAGAGGAAAGTCCATGCTCGCACTATCTGTGATGATAGTAGTGTTCGTGCATCGGGAAAAAATAACCGATGGTAGTTTAACTAACGGCGTTGAATTAACCTAAGTTATCCAATATGGTTATAGTAGACATAAAGTGCCATAGAGACGAATTCTTTTAGAAATAAAAGAGGTGGAACGAGGTAAACCCCACGAGCGAGAAACCCAAATTTTGGTAGGGGAACCTAATAGCAAAGAAACGAATTTGTTATGGGATTGAGAAATCAATAGATAAATGTTTGTCGCTTCATTTGAAGTACAGAACATGGCTTATAAGATTTATTTTTTTTATTTAGAAAGTAGGATAATAATGAAAGAAATTGGTGAAAAACTAAAAGATGCTCGTGAAGCCATGGGTGTTAGTCTTAACGAAGCTGCCGAGGATTTAAAATTAGAAACAAGCCAAATAGAAAATCTGGAACAAGGTAATATGGAGAATTTTAAAGATATTTATTATCTTAAATATCTTATAAGAGATTATTCAAAATATTTAGGGTTAGATAAAGAGGATTTAGTAAATGAATTTAATGAATATTTATTCGATTACACATCTAAAATTTCATTAGAAGATATTAAAAAGGCTAAAGAATTTGCTAAACCAGAAGAGGATAAAATAAAATCTCCATATACTATTGAATATAAAGGTAAAACTCCAGTATTTACAGTTGTTGCATATTGTGCTATTGCATTAATATTGGTATTAATTTTAGTTTTTGTGATTTTTGAATTTACTAAAAATGAAAATAAAGATACAGAATCTATTGTTATGAATTACGTTACTAAATAGGAGGCAGTGTATGAATTTACCTAATCGTATTACATTATGTAGAATAATTTTATCAGTGATTATTATAGGAATTTTAATTTTTCCGTTTGACGCTAGTGGAATCATGATTCCTAAAATATTTGTAAATGAATCTATTGTAATTGATGTGAAATATTTAATTGTTGGAGTACTGTTTATTATTGCATCACTTACAGATTTAGTTGATGGGTATTTAGCTCGTAAGTATAAAATGGTAACAGATTTAGGAAAAATGCTTGATGCTATTGCAGACAAGATTTTGGTAAATTCTGTTTTAATAGTTTTATCCACAAGTGGATTTATTCATCCAATAATTCCCGTAATAATTGTGTGTCGAGATACTGTGGTAGATGTTATAAAAATGATTGCAGGAAATAAGGGTAAAGTAGTTGGTGCAATAAAAACAGGAAAAATAAAAACAATATTTATGATGGCTGGAATATCATTGACACTTTTCTATAATATGCCATTTGAGTTGTGGAATATTAGAATTTCAGATATTCTATTAATTATTGCGTGTGTTCTTTCCATTGTGTCTGCTGCAGAGTATTTTAGTTTAAATAAAAAATTAATTTTAAGTGAGTAGAGGATTTAAAAATCCTTTTTTTTGTTATATAGAATTTAAAAATATCTAAATATATAAATTAACAATTTTAAAATTTCCAAACAAACGTTCGAATTTGTGTTGACAAATTTGTTTTTGTATTATAAAATTAAAATGTGAACGTTAGGAGGAATAAACGTGGTGAAATCATCAGGAGATAAAACTCTAGATCAAGTATTGTGTGATATTGAAAAACAATTTGGTAAAGGTGCTGTAATGAAACTTGGCGATAATGAACATAGGGAAATAGATGTTGTACCAAGTGGCTCAATTAGTTTGGATGTGGCATTAGGAATAGGTGGATATCCTAAAGGAAGAATTATAGAGATATTTGGACCTGAATCAAGTGGTAAAACAACATTTGCTTTGCATGCTATTGCTGAAATTCAAAAGAGAGGAGGAAGAGCTGCTTTTATTGATGCGGAACATGCTTTAGATCCGCAATACGCTGCTAAAATTGGTGTTAATATTAATGAATTATTATTATCTCAACCAGATAATGGAGAACAAGCGTTAGAAATTTGTGAAGCCCTAGTAAGAAGTGGAGCCATTGGAATAATAGTAATAGATTCGGTTGCAGCATTAGTTCCACAAGCTGAAATAGAAGGTGAAATGGGAGATTCTCATGTTGGACTTCAAGCAAGATTAATGAGTCAAGCATTACGTAAATTATCGGGAATTATAAATAAGACAAATACTGTCTGTATTTTCATTAATCAATTACGTGAAAAAGTTGGAGTTATATTTGGGAACCCAGAGGTTACACCAGGTGGGCGTGCTTTGAAATTTTATTCATCGATTCGTTTAGAAATTAGAAAAGGTGAGCAAATAAAATTAGGAAATGATATTATAGGTAATAAAACGAATGTTAAGGTAGTAAAAAATAAGATGGCCCCTCCATTTAAAACCTGTTGTTTAGAAATTGCTTATGGTGTTGGTATATCTAAAACTGGTGAGGTTGTAGATATGGCAGTAGATGCTAATATTATAGAAAAAAGTGGAGCTTGGTATGCTTACAATGGTGAAAAATTAGGTCAAGGACGAGAGACTGTTAAAGAAATGCTAAAAACCAATCAGAAGTTATATAATGAGTTAGAACAAAAAGTGCGTGAGTACTATGATATTTCTGATAAAAAGAAACAAGAAGAAATAGTGAAAAAAGAAAAATAGATTGTGTAATCTATTTTTTTTTGATATTATTGAAATAGGTGATTTGTATGAATAAAAAAATATCAATATTAATTATAACAATTTTATTTTTATTTCCATTTAATATAAAGGCACTAGAAATAAAGGAAACGAATTCTAATTGTAATTTGACAAAGACAGAGTGTGAAAATAATGAAAGTTGTGTTTGGATTAATAGTAGAAGTTGTGGAATAATTTCGCAAGATACTGTAAATTATACGTGTTATTATAAATACTATAGTAACCCAGTAACGATTTTTGTTACCGCAAATTTTAATCAAAGTGGTTTGATTTCTGCTACGCTAGAACATGATCAAGCTCATGCCTCGGATATGATTGCTGGAGTAGCAAGTGACAGAAGCCCAGTAACGTATACTAGTAGAGATAGGAAAGATAAATATTATACTTGTCCGGATGCTCTTTATGAATATAAAAGTGAAAAGGTAAAAATACAAGAAGTAGAATATTTAAAAAAATACTTTGATGTAGCAATAGGAGCAGATCATGAATATTCAACAAAGTTTGATTTAGTTAAGAGTTCTAATTATAATGGGGTGATGGCTCATCAGAAACCCAATTCTCCTACTATACCATCGAGAAATCCTTTAGAGTGTTATTATGATTATAATAAAGATGGTGTAAAAGTTACATATATAGTCACATATGTTGATGTAAATACAGTAACAGTTAAAGAAGTTATGGATATGTCAAGTAATGCTACGATACCTATTAATACAGATTTTATTAAGAAAAGTACTCAGTTCAAGAATTGGGAATGTGCTACTAATGATTCATTTTATGTAGGCTATAATGATGGAGTAAAATATATAACATACAATAAAAATGATTTGCAGGGTATAGATGATAATTTTGTGTCATTCGGTGACAGCAATCATGATAAAGACTATGGTGATAATCCTGGTGATTATAATCCTGGTGATAAAGTTTACGGTTGTGAAGTAATTCCAGTTGAAATAAGAGAATGGATAATAAGTACATTAAATTTAGTAAAATATATATGTTTGGCTTTAGTAATAGTATTAGGAGTTTTAGATTTTATTAAAGCAGCAGCAAGTGGGGAAGCAGATGCACTAAAGAAATCTGGACAAAGCTTCTTAAAAAGAGTAATAGCGGTAGCAATATTATTCTTACTGCCTGTATTAGTAGAATTAATTTTAAATTTAATAGAGATATATGGTGTAAATCCAGATAATCCATTGTGCACAAAATAGAATTAGTAACATTTATTTGTTACTTTTTTTGTTTCTAATTTTCTTGACAGATTACAAAATAAACATTACAATGGTATTAGAGTGAATAGATGATTTACTTATAGAAAATGGAGGTTTTATATGAATGATATTGCATTCTCCATTTTGCTAGTTTTAATTGGACTCTTTGTGGGCATTATAGGAGTGTTCATAGTTAATTATATTAGAGGAAACCTTTTATCAAAAAAAACTGAAGTTATGCTTGAAAAAGCTAAAAAAGAAGCAGATAAAATCAAAAGAGATTATTTATTAGAAGCGAAAGAAGAAGCACATAAGATTAAGATTGATACTGAAAAAGAGTTAAAAGAGAAAAAAGAGGAAGTAAAAGAATCTGAAGAAAGATTACTTTCACGAGAGGCAAGCATTGACCGTAGAGATCAAACTTTACAAAATCGTGAACAAATGTTAGAGGAAAAAGAAAATAATATAATTAATAAACAAAAAGAACTTCAAAAAGAACAAGTAGAAGTGGAAGAAATAAAGAAACAACAAATTGAATTATTAGATAAAATTGCAGGATATTCTAAAAATCAAGCTAGAGAAATGGTTTTAAAAAAAGTTGAGGAAATGATGAGTTTAGAAATTGCTGCATACATTAAGGATAAAGAAGCTGAAGCTAAATTAGAAGTAGATAAAAAAGCAAAAAGTATGCTAGTTTCATCTATGCAAAAATATGCCGGTGATGTAGCTAGTGAACAAACTGTTACAGTTGTTAATTTGCCAAATGATGAAATGAAAGGACGTATTATAGGCCGTGAAGGTCGTAATATCCGTACAATTGAAGCTGTTACAGGTGTTGATTTAATTATTGATGATACACCAGAAGCTATTGTTTTGTCTAGTTTTGATCCTTTAAGAAGAGAGATTGCTAGAGTAACAATTGAAAGTTTAATAAAAGATGGACGCATTCATCCAACACGTATTGAAGAACTATATGACAAAACTAGTCAAGATATTAAAGCAAAAATATTAGAATATGGTGACAGTGCATTATTTGAACTTGGCATTACTAAGATGGATCCGGAATTAGTTGAAATTTTGGGAAAATTACATTTCAGAACTAGTTATGGTCAAAATGCATTACAACATTCAATTGAAGTAGCACACTTAGCTGGGTTATTAGCCTCAGAATTGGGAGAAAATGTTATTTTAGCCCGTCGTGCAGGATTGCTTCATGATATTGGAAAAGCAATTGACCATGAAGTTGAAGGAAGTCATGTGTCGTTAGGTGCAGAACTTGCTCGTAAGTTTAAAGAAAATGAAATAATAGTTAATGCTATTGAATCACATCATGGTGATACTGAAGCAACAAGTATTATAAGTGAATTAGTTGCAATTGCCGATGCACTTTCAGCATCGCGACCAGGTGCCCGTAATGATTCTTTAGAAAATTATATAAAACGACTTCAAGACTTAGAAGCTATTGCTAATAACATTGATGGAGTAGAAAAAACTTTTGCAGTTCAAGCAGGACGAGAACTTCGTGTTATGGTAGAACCTACAAAAGTAGATGATTTAACAAGTTATAAAATAGCTCGTGATATAAAGACTCGTATTGAGGAAAACTTACAATATCCTGGAACAATTAAGGTTACTGTTATTAGAGAGACAAGAGCGGTTGAAGAAGCAAAATAAAAAACGAAGAAATTCGTTTTTTTTAGTATGGTCTATAATATGGTCCGTAATAAGGTGGTCTAAATGGAGGTCTAGGTGGATAATAATAGTTTGGATAATTTGGTCTCCAAAAAGCAGGTGCTAATGCGGCACCAGTTACTCCACCAAGTAAAAATGGAAAAGCAAATCCACCACCGATTAATCTGTCATTAGAAGAGTTTTGATATCCATATGGAATGTTCTGATTATATGACATATTTTGTCGGAAACTGTCTGTAGGAAAATTTAAATTTTGTGAATACATATATATCATCCTTTCATAATATGGTATGATAATAATAGAAAAGAGTGATAATATGGATAAAATAAAAAAATTAAGTCAAAAAATTGTTGAACATTCATTAAAAATTAATGACAAGGATAAGGTGTTAATTACTTATCAAAGTCCTAATTGTAATGATTTAGTAATTGAATTGGTAAAAGATATTAGCCAAAAAGGTGCAATTTGCCATGTGAAACTTGTTGATCCAACAGTAAATAAAGAATTATTGATGACTACTGATGAAAAACGTGCTAGTTTACTTGGAGAATATACTAAGTTTGAAGTTGAACATTTTACTTCATTTATTTCAATAAAATATTCTACTAATGATTTTGAAGATAATGAGGTACAAAATTCAATCAGGAATATGATTGGAAAAGAAACAAGAAAATATGATGATATTAGAATAAATAAAAGGAAATGGGTTTTATTAAATTATCCCAGCATGCTAGACGCTCATAAAGCTAAGATGAGTATGGAAAAGTTCCGTGAGTTTTCACTAGACGCTATGACTGCTAATTATGATGAATTAGAAAAAAGAATAGAGCCGTTAAAGAAATTAATGGAGAAAACTGATAGGGTGAGAATTGTTGGTCCTAATACAGATATAACTTTTTCTATAAAAGATATACCTGTAGTACCATGTTGTGGTGAGTCTAATTTGCCGGATGGAGAAATATTTACAGCTCCTGTTAAGGATAGTGTTAATGGAGTAATCACGTATAATACACCATCTCCATATCAAGGAGAAATATTCAATAATGTATCGTTAACTTTTGAAAATGGAAAAATCATTGATGCTACATGTCAAGGAAATGAAGAAAAGTTAGCGGAGATATTTAATACTGATGAAGGAAGTAAATATGTTGGTGAATTTTCACTAGGGCTAAATTCTAATATATTAGATCCGATGGGAGATATTTTATATGATGAAAAAATCATTGGAAGTATTCATTTTACCCCTGGTCAAGCTTATGAAGATGCAGATAATGGAAATAAATCACGTATACATTGGGATTTGGTCTTGATTCAAAGACCTGAATATGGTGGAGGAGAAATATATTTTGATGATGTTTTAATTCGTAAGGATGGAGTGTTTGTTATTGATGAATTAAAACAACTAAATTATAAATAGTAAAAAGAAAAATATTTACTCATATACTTAATTAGGTGATATGGTGAAAAAATTTTTTCAAATAATAGGTATAACTACATTAGCGTGTTTTAGCTTTATTTTTACAGAAAAAACAGCTATAACATTAAGAGATAATGATGACCTTATGAAAGTAATTAAGGAACAATCTATTTCTTATAAAATTGAAAGCGAAAATGCTTTGGTAGAAGATGATACAATTATTCCTGGATTAAATGGAAAAAATGTCAATAATAATAAAAGTTATGACAACATGAAGAGATTTGGTCAATTTAATGAAAATATGTTGATATATGATTTATTATTTCCGGAAATATCATTAAAGAATACCTATAATAAATATATAATTGGAGGAAATCCTCGTAAAAATATGGTAACTTTAATATTTAAGGTTACTGAAAATAGTGACATTAATACCATATTAAGTACAGTAGATGTCAATATACCGTTAAATTTCTTTGTCGATGGAAATTGGCTTGAAAGTAATGAAGAATCATTAAAAAAACTAACTGATTTTAATTTTGTTATTGGAAATCTTGGATACCATGGCGATTACACAAAGAGTGGATATGTGTGGATTAATACTATAATTAATAGATACAGTAAACAGGAAAACAATTATTGTTATGTAGAGTCTAAAAATGAAGATTATCTGAAAATATGTGCACTTCAAAAAAGTTATACTATCATGCCTTCAATCATTACTAAAGATAATCCTTTAATAGAAATTAAAAATAATATAAAATCAGGAGATATCATATCACTAGAAATAAACAACCAAACACTAAAACAATTACCTTTAATTATAAGTTATATAAATAGTAAAGGATTTAAAATAACTAGCTTAGATGAATTTTTAAGTGAGGATTTTTAAGAACATAAGGATGAAAAATTAGTAGACTTTTCATCTTTTTTAGTATATAATAAAAATCAATTTTTCTAGGAGGTGATTATGTGCTTAAAACTAACTTACCAGTTATTTTATTAAGAGGAATAATTTTGCTTCCTAATAATGAAATTCGCCTAGAATTTGAAAATGATTTAAGTAAAAATATTATTGATGTTTCTGAACTTTTTCATGATAATATGCTTTTGGTTGTTAATTCTTTAAATCCTTTGGAAGAATCTTTAAGAGTAGAGGATATACCTGAAATTGGAATTGTATCTAAAATTATTAATAAAATAGAACTTCCTAATGGAAAGGTGAGAGTAATAATTAAAGGCATAAATAGGGCGAAGATTAACGAATTGTTAAATTTAAATAAAACTTCAGAAGTTTTAGAGTCGATTGTAACTAATATATATGAAACAAAACTAGAAGAACATAAAGAAAAAATTCTTATTCGTAAACTATATCGTGAATTAGAAGTATATATAAAAAAGGTACCATATATAAGTAATAGTATTTTATCATTAATTGTTAATATAAGTGATATTGGAAAATTTACTGATATTGTAGCTTCTCATTTACCTATTGAAAATAATAGATTAATAGAATATTTAAATCAACTTGATGTAGGTACAAGAGCAGAAATGATATTAGAAGATATTTATAAAGATGAAGAAATGTTTGAAGTTGAAAAAAACATTGATTTAAGAGTAAAGAAAAGTATTGATGATAATCAAAAAGAATATTTATTAAGAGAAAAAATTAAATATATTAAAGAAGAACTAGGAGATACTACATTAAAAGAAAATGAAGTAGAAGAAATAAGAGAGAAAATAAATACTTTATCAGCACCAGAAAAAATAAAGAAGAGATTATTTAATGAATTAAAACGATATGAAAGTCTTAACCAAGCATCTCCTGAAATAGGTATAGTTCGAAATTATATTGATACATTATTAAATTTACCATGGGAAACTTACACAATAGATAATAAAGATTTATCTGATGTTTTACAACAATTAAATGAAAGCCATTATGGTTTAGAAAAAGTAAAACAGAGAATCATTGAATATCTTGCAGTAAGAAGTATTTCAGAAGAAGTAAAAAGTCCTATAATTTGTTTAGTTGGACCTCCAGGAGTAGGAAAAACCACTCTTGCTAGTTCGATTGCTAAAAGTATAAATCGCAATTTTGTAAAAATTAGCGTTGGAGGAGTTAATGATGAGGCTGAAATTATAGGTCATCGAAGAACTTATCTTGGTGCGATGCCGGGTAGAATTATTCAATGTATGAAAAAAGCAAAATCTAATAATCCGGTATTTTTAATAGATGAAATTGATAAAATGACAAAAGATATTAAAGGTGATCCTGCTAGTGTTTTATTAGAAATTCTTGATCCTGAACAAAATAAACATTTTAGTGATAATTTTATTGAAGAAGAGTATGACTTATCAAAAATAATGTTTATTACTACGGCTAATTCTTTGGATACAATTCCAATTCCACTTCGAGACAGATTAGAAATTATAGAGTTGAGTGGTTATACTGAATTTGAAAAACTTGATATAGCGAAACGATATTTAATTCCTAAAATATTAAAAAACCATGGAATTAATAAGGAAGATATTGGCTTTAAAGATAATGCAGTTTTAGAACTAATTAGGTATTATACAAAAGAAGCAGGGGTTCGTGAATTAGAAAGAAAAATTACTCAAATTATTAGAAAAATTATAACTGAAAATGTTATAAAAAAACAAGAAAAGAAAGTAATGGTAAATAATGTAATAAAATATTTAGGAAGACATGAATTTCATTTTGGAAATATTGGAACTGATGAAATTGGTGTAGTAAATGGCCTTGCTTATACTTATGCTGGTGGAGATACACTAAAGATTGAAGTAAATTATTATCCTGGAAATGGGAATTTAATTTTAACTGGTTCTTTAGGAGATGTTATGAAGGAAAGTGCTCAGATTGCCTTAAGTTATGTTAGAGCCAATAATGATTATTTTGGAATAAAAAATGATAAAATAATTAAAAATGATATTCATATTCATGTGCCTGAAGGTGCCGTACCTAAAGATGGACCTAGTGCCGGGATTGCTTTAACTACTGCGATTATAAGTGCACTGTCTAACATTAAAATAGATAAAACTATTGCGATGACAGGAGAAATTACATTAAGGGGAAATATTTTACCTATAGGTGGATTAAAAGAAAAAAGCATTGGAGCTCTTCGTTCAGGAATTAAAACAATATATATACCAACAGATAATGAAAATGATTTGGATGAAATACCGAATGAAGTAAAAAAAGATTTAGAATACATTTTAGTTAGTAATTATAAAGAATTGTTTGATAAATTAATAAAAATTGATTAAAGGATGATTAAATAAAACATAATCATCTTTTTTTTTCATATATTATTAATGATAAGGAGGATATTATGAAAAAGATTGTACCATTTAAAAAAGATATGTTATTTAATAGTAATGTATCAGAAATAACAAGTATTTCTTTAGAACATAATTTGAAAGTACAGGAAAACAATAGTATTAATGGTAAATTTATAATTAATGGAGAATATAAAATGTCTGATAGTAGTATAAACACGGAAGGTTTTAATTTTGAATTACCGTGTAATATTAATTTAGATGAACGTTATGATTTAAGTAATGTATTAGTTGATATTGATGATTTTTATTATGAAATAGTTAATTCAAACATTCTAGAAGTCAATATTGATGTTTTAATAGATAAGTTAGAGGAAAAACAGGTAGAACAGGAAATTTTGAATGAAATAGAAATGCCTTCAGCTAAACTGCCTGATTTAGAGGAAGCAAGGGAGGAAGGTACTATGGAAATTGAAAAAATTAATATAGAAAAACAAGATTGTAAAGAAGCGAATGCTAGGTGTATTGAAGAAGAGGATTTAAATTCTGTGACTACGATTTTTGATAGTTTTAATGATAATCTTGAAACATATCAAACTTATAAAGTTTATATTGTGAGAGAAGGGGATACACTTGATTCAATCATTCAAAAATATGGTATAACTAAAGATGATTTAGAACAATATAATGACTTGAGTGATATTAATCTAGGAGATAAAATAATTATACCTGATTTTAATAATGCGAAAGATTAATGATATTTTAAAACAACATAATTTAAAACCGCACAGGTATATAAAAGAAGGAAATGTGATAATTGTAGATACGGATCAAGGAAAGTATGTTCTTAAAGAGAAAAAGAAAAACAATAAAATATATAATTATTTAAATTCGCGTAATTTTAATTATTATCCTCAATTTGTAAGTGATAATAATGAAGACTATGATGTGATGGAATATATTGAGGAATGTGAAGTTCCTAATGAACAAAAAATTATGGATCTTATAGATTTAGTAAGTCTTTTACATAGTAAAACTACTCATTATCAAGAAGTTACTGATGATGATTACAAAGCTATTTACGAAGACGTCAATAATAATATAGTATATTTAAATAGTTATTATAATGATTTAATTAACATTATTGATAGTAAAGTGTATATGAGTCCTTCTCAGTATTTATTAGCTCGTAATATTTCTAAAATTTTTGCAGCATTAAGGTTTTCTAAAAGTGAATTAGATGCCTGGTATGAGATTGTAAAAAAATCTCAAAAAAAAAGAATAGTGGTATTACACAATAACCTTGATTTATCACATTTTTTAAGAAACAATAATTCATATTTGATAAGTTGGGATAAATCAAAAATAGATATACCAATTTTTGATTTATATAAACTATACAAAAGAAATGGTTTAGATTTTGAATTTTCGGAAGTTTTAAAAAGATATGAAAAAAATTATCCGTTATTGCCTGAAGAGAAGAAATTATTATTTATTCTTATGGCATTACCGGATAAAATAGAGTTGAATAAAGAAGAATATGAAAATTGTAAAGAAGTAAATCGAATGGTAGATTTTGTTTATAAGACTGAAATGTTAGTATCACCATATTATACGAAAGAAGGAAAAACAGAGTAATATTAAAAAAATAAATATTAAAAAAATATTAAATCGAGTTAAAATAAAGAAAGTAATAAATAGTTGATAAATTAATATTATGGTACATATTATACAGCAACCACACCATCTTCCTCGATTATTAAACCAGTTATTATTGTACATAAAATCACCTATATTATTTTATGTATATTGTTAAATTATGTATGTGCGAAAAGAATTTTATTAAATTCTTTTTTTTAACAGTAAAATTTGATAGAATGATAATAATAGTAACAGGTGATAAGATGAAAAAGATAATTTTTATTATACTAATTATTTTTATTGTAATTATAGGTGTAAATTTTATATATAAAAAAGACGGTAATCAAAAATATATGATTAATCTAATAGGCATGAATATTGAAGAGATTAGAAAATATTCTATTAATAATAATTTGGAACTAGAAATAGTTGAGGAATATAGTGACTATATTGAAAAAGGCAAAATAATAAAGCAAAGTATTTTAGAAAATACCATTATAAAACAAGGTGATAAATTAGAAGTATATGTTTCCCTAGGTAAAATAGGTAAAGAAGTATATCAGGAATACAATGTTAATGAGTTGGGAAGAGTTCCAATTATGATGTATCATGGCATTCATGATGTTTTAGAAACTGATTATATTGGTGGTAATGTTGATAAGGATGGGTATCAAAGAACAGTAAACGCTTTTAGACAAGATTTAGAGTTTTATTATAATAGTGGATATCGAATGATTAGTCTAAGTGATTATATAGATGGAAAAATAGATGTTCCATTAGGAAAAAGTCCAATAATTTTAACTTTTGATGATGGTTTAAAAAATAATATATTGGTTACTGGCTTAGATGAAAATGGAGAAATTATTATTGATCCTAATAGTGCAGTAGGAATATTGGAAAGTTTTAAAGAAAAATATCCAGATTATAACGTAACTGCAACATTTTTTCTAAATGGTGGATTATTTGGACAACCGCAATATAACGAAAAAATAATTAAATGGCTAATAAATAATGGCTATAGTATTGGAAATCATAGTTATAGTCATGCTAATTTTTCTAATATTACTAAAGAACAAACCATTAATGAAATAGGAAGAATGTATCAGATGTTAGAAAATATAATTCCAGAGAAGTATGTTAAAATAGTTGCTCTTCCGTTTGGTTCTCCTTATTCTCAAACCTCAGATAATTTTTCCTACATATTAAATGGAGTTTATAACAATTTAATTTATGAAACAGTATCAACATTAAGAGTAGGCTGGGAAAGTGAAGTATCACCGTTTAATAAAAACTTTAATAAGAACTTCTTAAAGAGAATAAGAGCTTATGATAACAATGGTAAAGATTTTGATATTGAAATGAATTTTAAAATATTAGAAAATAATAGATATATATCTGATGGCAATATCAACACAATTGTAATTCCAGAAGAAGAATTAAATAATATTATAGAAAAAAATGATTATCAAGTAATAACTTATTAATCGTTTTTTCTTTGTTGTTTTTTAAAAATATTTATTATATAATTATCATAATAGAGGTGTTAATATGAAATTAACAAATAAAGGATTTGCGATAACAAGTATTATATATTCAATGCTAGTTCTTTTTCTGGCGTTGTTATTATTAATTATGGGTAATCTAGCTAATCGTAAAGTTTTATTTGATAAAGAGAAAAGCGATATTTTAAGCAAAATAAATCCTACGTCTGCTCCTTTTTGTATATTAGAAGGTGATAAGGATGGAAGTGGTACTATTTCAATAGGAGACCAATATGTATGTAATCCTGGAGATGGTAACAAAACTTTTTATGTACTAGAAGCTGGAGATAATATTTCCTTAATTATGAGCGAAAATATTGATGGTGAAACATTTAATGAAGGCAGTGAAGCGGATGCCGCACTATTAGAAAAAACAAAAGGTTGGACCGATTCTAGAATTAATAGTATTACACATCCTACTCTTCAACAATTGGAGAATCAATTTGATTCTTATGGGAGAGTCCCAGCATGGCTTTACGGTCACTATTTTACCTCAACAGAAGAAGAAACTGGTAGTGGAAGATATAGATGGGAAGGCAATTATATTGATTACATTAGTTCTGTCGGAATTCGACCTGTAATAGTAGTTTCCAAAAGTGATATTCCAACTCCGACACCTTTTTGTATATTAGAAGATGGAGATGCATATGCAGTTGGCTCAATCTATTCTTGCAATCCTGGGGATGGATATAAAACTTTTTATGTCTTAGAAACTGGGGATAATATTTCTTTAATTATGAGTGAAAATATTGATAATGAGTTATTAACTGCTGACTCTATTAATGATGGTGCTGAAGTAGATGAGGCATTATTAGAAAAAACAGCAGGTTGGACTGATTCTAGAATTAGTAGTATTGCTTTGCCAACAACCGAGCAATTGACTGGGTATGATGCCAATGAAAGGGGTCCAAACGAACTTTTATACTCATGGTTGGAAGGGTATTATTACACATTAGATAATGAATCTTTGGGTGGCGGTAGATGGAGAGTGGAAGGCAATTATCTTGATTACTTTAGTTCTGCTGGAATTCGACCTGTAATTACTGTTTCTAAAAGTGATATTTAAATAAAGTGGTTGCAAAATTAAAAAAAATGATTTATAATAAACAAGAAAAACAAAGAACAAGAGGAGTAAATTAGGAAGTTTTTAAAGAGAGTCTATGGTTGGTGAAAATAGATAAAATAACTAATTGAAGGTAGCTTGGGAGTTGAATATCTGAATAGTTAAGATATTCCGCATATATGCGTTAAAATACTGAGGTGTATTTATACACAAATTAAGGTGGTACCACGTAATCACGTCCTTAAATGGATGTGATTTTTTTGTATAAGGAGATGAATTTATGTTAGAAAAAAAATATGATCATATTAGCGTAGAAAAAGATAAGTATTCTAAATGGTTAGAAAAAGGATATTTTGAAAGTGGAGATTTAAGTAAGAAGCCATTTGCGATAGTAATACCTCCACCAAATGTAACAGGTAAATTACATTTAGGACATGCTTGGAACACAACACTTCAAGATATAATTATTCGTTATAAAAGAATGAATGGTTATGATGCCTTATGGCTTCCAGGAATGGATCATGCTGGAATTGCTACACAAGCTAAAGTAGATAAGAAGTTAAAAGATATGGGTATTAAACCAAGAGAGATGGACCGTGAAGAATGGCTTAAACATGCTTGGGCATGGAAAGAAGAATATGCTAAAAATATTCATGAACAATGGTCTAAAATGGGATTGAGTTTGGATTATACTAAAGAAAGATTTACTTTAGATGAAGGTCTTTCTAATGCTGTAAAAAAAGTTTTTGTAGATTTATATAATAAAGGACTAATTTATAGAGGGGAAAGAATTATTAACTGGGATCCAGAAGCAATGACTGCATTATCTAATGAGGAAGTTATTTATAAAGATGTTGAAGGTGCTTTTTATCATATAAAATATTTTATTGAAGGAACAGAAGAATTTTTAGAAGTCGCAACAACTCGTCCAGAAACTTTATTTGGAGATACTGCAGTTGCGGTTAATCCTGAAGATGAACGTTATAAACATTTAATTGGTAAAAATGTCATTCTTCCTATTGTTAATAAATTGATTCCAATTGTAGGAGATGAACATGCAGATCCAGAATTTGGAACAGGTGTTGTTAAAATAACTCCTGCACATGATCCTAATGATTTTGAGGTAGGAAATAGACATAATTTAGAAAGAATAGTAGTAATGAATCCTGATGCTACTATGAATGAAAATGCAGGCATTTACCAAGGAATGGATCGCTTCGCTTGTAGAGAAGCCCTACTTAAAGATTTAAAAGAACAAGATTTACTTATCAGTATAGAATCAATTACTCATAATGTAGGACATAGTGAAAGAACAGATGTAATGGTAGAACCATACTTATCAAAACAATGGTTTGTTAAGATGAGACCTCTTGCAGATAGGGTATTAGAAAATCAAAAAAATAAGGATACTAAAGTTAATTTTGTACCGGAAAGATTTGAAAAAACAATGAATCATTGGATGGAAATAACTTATGACTGGTGTATTTCTCGTCAACTTTGGTGGGGACATAGAATACCTGCTTGGTATAAGGGTGAAGAGGTATATGTAGGAATAAATCCTCCAGAAGGAGAAGGCTGGGTACAAGATTGTGATGTGCTCGATACTTGGTTCTCATCTGCCCTTTGGCCTTTTAGTACATTAGGTTGGCCAAATGATACTAATCTTTTAGAAAGATATTATCCAAATGATGTATTAGTAACAGGATATGATATTATTCCTTTCTGGGTTAATAGAATGACTTTCCAAGGTTTAGAATTTACTGATAAACGACCATTTAAAGATTGTTTAATTCATGGACTTATTCGTGATAAACAAGGGAGAAAAATGAGTAAGTCATTAGGTAATGGAGTAGATCCAATGGATGTTATTGAAGAGTATGGTTGTGATTCACTAAGATATTTCTTAGCAACATCTAGTGCCCCAGGAATGGATTTAAGATATGATGAAGAAAAAGTTGCTTCAACTTGGAATTTCATTAATAAATTATGGAATGCTTCTCGTTTTGTATTAATGAATATTGAAGATATGGAAGAATCTACTTTAGAATTATCTATCGCAGATAAATGGATATTAACAAAACTTAATAATACAATTAATACAGTAACACGTCATATGGATAAGTATGAATTTAATGTGGTAGGTGCAGAACTTTATAGTTTTGTTTGGGATGATTTCTGTGATTGGTATATAGAACTTGCAAAGGTTAATATGAATAATACAACAAAACAAGTTTTACATGAGGTTTTAACTGCAATCTTAAAAATGCTACACCCATTTATGCCATATGTAACAGAAGAAATTTATCAGATGTTACCAATTCATGATGAATCAATTATGATTAGTACTTATCCAACATATAATGAAGAATATATTTTTAATGAAGCATTAGAATTAGATAAGATTATAGAGTTTATTGTTAAAGTTAGAACTGCAAAATTAGAAAATAAAGTTCCAAAAGATGCAAAAGTATATTTTGAAGGTAACAACAATGAATTAATTTTAAAATTATTAAAAGTAAGTGATGAAAACATCATTAAAGATAATTCTTTAGATGGCGTAGAAGTAATCAGTAATGATTCTACGTATAGAATTAAATATATGTTTGATACAACAGTTGATAAAGAAGCTGAAAAAGAAGCATTATTAAAAGAAAAAGAAAAATTAGAACAATCTATTGAACGTAGGAAAAAATTACTAAGCAATGAAAACTATGTTAATAGGGCTCCAGAGGCAGTTGTTAATAAGGAAAGAACTGATTTAGAAAAAGAAGAGGCAGCTTTAAAATTAATAATTGATAAAATATAAGATATATCGACACGATATGTCTTTTTTTAAAATAAAAGTTACTGAATATTGACTAATATCTAATATTTGTGTTATTATAATGGTGTAAATAAGGTAAGGTGGTGAAAATATGAATAAGAAAGGTTTTACATTGATTGAATTATTAGCTGTAATCGTAGTTTTAGCAATCATTGCATTAATAGCAACTCCAGTTGTTATGAATACAATTGCTGATGCACAAGAAGGAGCAGATAAAAATGCTGCTTATAATTATATTAATGCTGTTGAACAAAGTATAATGACAACTGATATGTTAGATCCAAATGCTGCAGATGTAACCGCAGTCACATCTGTAGATGCATCTTTGGTTAAGGGTACAGCACCAAGCACTGTAAGTTTAACTATTTCTAATGGTAGAGTTGTTGGTGGAACTATCGCATTTAAAAATAATACATTTACTGTTTCAAGTGATGGTACTGTTACTAAATCATCATAATATTAAATTTATAATGGAGTGGATTTATATCCACTTTTTTTTATTTGTGTTATAATAAAAGAAGAGGTATTGTATATGAAGTTTTTGAAGAGATATAAATATAATATTTTAGCCTTTTTAATTCCAATATTAGTTTTTTCTTTAGGATTGATATCATATAAATGCTTTTTCGGAATGGAAAAGTCATTATTAATCGTTGATTTACGTGCTCAATATATATCACTTTTTTCATATTTAAAAGATTTTTTATTGGGTGAAAATTCAATTTTTTATTCTTTCTCTAAAGGATTAGGTGGTAATATGATAGGAACATTTTCATATTATTTGTCTAGTCCACTAAATATTTTGGTTTTATTATTTAGTAAAAAATGCCTAGAGTCTTTTGTTATTGTGTTGTTACTTGCAAAAATAGGTTTAAGCGGATTTACAATGTATCTTCTTTTATCTTCTAAAACCGATGAAAATAAAAAACTAATTCCGTTAATATTATCTGTTTGTTATGCACTAAATTCATATATGATAAACTATTATTTTAATATAATGTGGTTAGATGCCTTATATTTATTGCCACTTGTTATACTGGGGATAGACAAAATATTTGAGGGCAAAAAGGGATTTTTATATATTGTTGTTTTGGCATTAACAATTTTCTGCAACTATTATATAGGTTATATGGTTTGTATTTTTTCTGTAATCTATTTTTTATATAAAATTTTTATACAATATGATATAAGAAAAGATAAAAAAATAATATTAAGAAAAACAGGAACATTTATATTTATATCCTTGTTGTCAGTTTTGATGTGTTCAGTTTTATTAGTTCCTACTGTATTTGATTTACAGAATACACCAAGAGCATTTGGAACTTTAACTAACAATATGTTTAATGAATTTAGTACATTATTTACTATTTCTTCTAGATTGTTTATTGGTTCTAACGAAATTGGTAATTTACTACAATTTGATAATGTTAATATTTATTGTGGGTTATTAATAATTCCATTAGTATATTTTTATTTCATTAATAAAAATATTAATAAAAGAGAAAAATGGTGTTCTGTAATAGTTATCCTGTTATTTGTTTGTAGTATATGTTGTACAGAAATGAATTATATATGGCATGGGTTTAATTTTCCTCAAGGATTTTCTAATAGGTTTAGTTTTATGTTAATAGCGTTTTTAATAATAATAGCAAATAAATCATTTTCAAGTTTTCAAGATAAAATATCTAATAAACATTATTATATTTTAACAACTATCTATTTAATTAATGCATTGCTGACTATTATGTATAGACAATATATAACACAATTATCTAATATATGTATTTCATGTGTAGTGTTTATTATATATATGGTGTTGTTATATATATTTAGCCAACACAGATATGAGAATTATAAGAGAAAAATTTATTTGTTTTTGATTTTGATTTGTTGTGCCGAAATGTTTATGAATGTATCTTCATCATATTATAAATCATTTATAAATTTAAAAGTTGAATATAAGGATTTTGTTGAACAAATTACAAAAATATCAGACCAATACGATTTTAATGATAAATTTTATAGAATTGATGGAGATTTTAGGTATACATACCTTGATTCATTATTAGGTAATTATAAAACAAGTAGTGCATTTTTATCTACTAATAATAAATATACATTAGAATTTTCAAATACTTCAGGAATATTATCTAGTAATAATGAGTATGATTTGACTAGCACAAATACTCCAATTTTAAATAATTTATTGGGTATAAAATATTTAATAACTAATAAACGCATAAGTGAAAATTATGTTAAAACTGGCGAATTTCGATATTCAGGAGCCGAAGGATATCTTTACGGAGTAATAGAAACAACGTATAATATTTATAAAAATGATAATGCATTATCAATTGGATATATGGTTTCAGAGGATATATTAAATATTGATGATAAAATATTAGAGGGTGGTTTTTATTCACAATTATATTATCAAGATTTAATTTTACAACTGATGACTAATACTAATGATAGGATTTTTGAATCAGTAGAATATTCGATAGATAATTTTGATTATATAGTTCAAAATGTCAATGGAGAATATTATGTTGAGTATAGAAAAGGAGTTTATTCAGATTATAATACTTATTTATATTTGAATGATCAATTATATCGCTCGGACAAGTATTATGCCAATAATGTTGCGTTTGTATATCCTGATGAAAATCAACAAATCAAAGTAACTTTTAAGAATGACAATAATATTGGGTTACTTAATTATAACAATATTTTCTTCTATAAACTTAATCAACAAAACTTAGATAAAGCTATGGATAAACTCAAGGAACAGCAATTGAATATAGAATGTTATTCAGATGGTTATTTAAAGGCAAATATTGATGTCAAAGAGAGTAATATTTTATTTACCACAATTCCTTATGAGCCGGGATGGTTAATATTAGTTGATGGCAAACAAGTTGATTACTTTACAGTTTTAAATGGTTTTGTTGGATTTGATTTAAATGAAGGTTACCATAATATAGAAATGATATTTATTCCGCCTGGGCAAAAAATAGGTGCAACAATTTCTTTAATTAGTATTTTTGTTTTATTTGTTTATTTTTTCTACAAAAAAATTATACTAGTAATGAAAAAAATTACAAAGAAAGTCTAACTTTCTTTTTTTATTAATTTGGTGTATAATGTTTCCATGGAGGAGAAGTATGGATAAAATATCAATAATTGTACCTTGTTATAATGAAGAAGAAGCAATGCCTATTTTTTATGAAGAAATAGTTAAAGTTGCTAAAAATATGAAAAAAGTAGATTTTGAATTTATATTTGTAAATGATGGTTCAAAGGATAAAACTTTAGAGGTTGCTAGAAATTTACATGATAAAGATAAAAGGGTAAGATATGTTTCTTTTTCACGTAATTTTGGAAAAGAAGCAGGAATGCTTGCAGGTTTAGAAGCATCACGTGGAGATTATGTTGCAATAATGGATGTAGATTTACAAGATCCACCACATTTAATTGAAGAAATGTATGAAACTTTGAAAACTGAGGATTATGATTGTGTAGCTACACGTCGTGTTTCTCGTGATGGTGAACCGCCAATTAGAAGTTTTTTTGCAAAATGTTATTATAAATTAATTAATAAGATTTCTAAAACTGAAATTGTAGATGGTGCACGTGATTTTAGATTAATGACTCGTCAAATGGTTGATTCTATTTTAGAATTAAAAGAATATAATCGTTTTTCTAAAGGAATATTTAGTTGGGTAGGATATAATACTAAATGGTTAGAATATAAAAATGTAGAGCGTGTTGCGGGTACTACTAAATGGTCTTTCTGGAAATTATTTTTATATTCTTTAGAAAGTATAGTTGCCTTTTCTACAGTTCCACTTTCAATTGCAGCAGTTATGGGAATATTATTTTGTTTAATTGCATTTATTATGATTGTGGTAATTATTGTTAAAACAATCACTTTAGGAGACCCAGTAGCTGGATGGCCAAGCTTAGTATGTATTATTTTCTTTGTAAGTGGTGTTCAATTATTCTGTTTGGGTGTTATTGGACAGTATTTAGCAAAAACATATCTTGAAGTAAAAAACAGACCAGTATATGTTGTTAAGGAAACAGAGGAAAGTAAATGCAAAAAATAATTGAATTATTTAATAAATATAAAGAAGTAATAATGTATTTAATATTTGGCGTTTTAACTACAGTTGTAAGTTTAGTTTCATATTACTTATTAACTTTAACTATATTAAATCCTCAAAACGGATTGCAATTGTTAGTTGCTAATATAATATCTTGGATATTAAGTGTTGCGTTTGCATACTTTACAAATCGCAAATATGTGTTTGAAAGCAAAAGTACAAATTATATAAATGAAATAACATCATTTGTTGGCGGTAGAATTGCCACATTATTAATGGATGTGTTAATAATGTTTGTATTTGTAACTGTATTACATTTTAATGATAAATTATTTAAATTAATATCTCAGGCAGTAGTTATAGTTGCAAATTATATAATTAGTAAATTGTTTGTATTTAAAAAAGTAGTCTAACTACTTTTTAATTTGACAAAATATTATTTTATGTTATTATATATGAGGTTTAAGGAGAGACGAAATTATGGATAGTATCAACCATTATGGTGAAAGTATACGAAGGAAAAAAGTAAGACAGTTAAGAAAATATTATAACGAAAATGGATTAAACATAATTGGTTTAAATGATAATCAAGGGATATATGATAAAACATTATCTAGAAAAAGTTTATTAGATTACATAGTTGAAATGTTAGATGAAGAAGAAACTTCAGTAATAAATATTAATGCTTTTTGTCAATTATTTAATAGAACAGAACATATAGATTACTTTTTAAAAAGTAATTTGAGTTTAAAGGAAATTAAAGATATCCAATTAGGGAGTGTACTAGTTGCATTAGGAGAAAAATTAAAGACAATGCATTTTCCAAAAGTGGTAGGAAAACTGGGATACATAAATAAAAAACTTTATCGTGAAGAAGAAAATGATAGTAAGTTTCGTTTAGCTGATACTATCAGAGATTCAAAAGAACCAATTATTATTTATTCTTGTGGATTAAAAGATTTAATGCTTGAGTGTAGTAGTGATATCTATGATGAAATGATTGTTGCTAAAGAAGGTACTGTTATTAAAGTAATGAATGGAATAGAAAATAACATTAACAATATTTTATCTTTAAATAATCAAGCTGATATATTTGTGTTGGGTGCTTGTTTATCAGAATTATTAAGAAAAAAAGAAAATGTGTTGCCTGTAGAAGTTTTGTTAGAATATAATAAACAACTAAGTATTTTATGTAATAAATATGGGGTACAATATATTGATATAGAATCCATTTATCAAGGATATACAAGTTCTAAAAAGAAGGATTTGGCAACATATAAGTTGGCTAGATTAATTATAGAACATATTTATATTCGTAAATTTTGGAGTAAAAAGTCTTTGAATATATCAAATAATGATTTTACTATTGAAGGAAATGGAACAAATGATTTGCTTGTTTATCTATATCAAAGTTTGATGAAGTTAGAGGAAGATTACATGTCACTTTCTGGAAGAGAAGTACATATTAATGAGCAAAAAAAATTGTGTATTCAGAAAGAACTTGAAACTGTTGAAAAAGTATTACTTAAAAAAATGTAGTAGAACTGCTACATTTTTTTGATTGAAAAATTTAATGGAAGTATGTATAATAAGGACAGGTGATATTATGAAGCAAGAAAACATTCGTAATTTTTCAATTATTGCTCATATTGATCATGGAAAAAGTACTTTAGCAGATCGTATTCTAGAGTTAACTGGAGCGATTAATGATAGAGAAAAACAAGATCAATTATTAGATAATATGGAATTGGAACGTGAACGTGGAATTACAATTAAATTAAATACAGTTCAATTAAAATATAATTATAAAGGTGAAGATTATTGTTTGCACTTAATTGACACTCCTGGGCATGTAGATTTTACATATGAAGTAAGTAGAAGTCTTGCTGCGTGTGAGGGTGCGATATTAGTAGTAGATGCTGCCCAAGGAATAGAAGCACAAACGTTAGCTAATCTTTATCTTGCTTTAGAAAATAATTTAACAATAATTCCAGTAATTAATAAAATAGATTTACCAAATGCAGATCCTGAGAGAGTAAAAAAAGAACTTATGGATACATTAGGTTTTGATGAAGATGAAATTATTTTAGCAAGTGCAAAAGCAGGTATTGGAATAAAGGAACTTGTAGAAGCGGTTATTGAAAAAGTTCCTAGTCCTAAAGGAAAAACTAATGATAAATTGCAAGCTTTAATTTTTGATAGTTATTATGACCCGTATCGTGGTATAGTAACATTAATTAGAGTAAAAAATGGTAAAGTAAAAGTTGGAGATACTATTAAAATGATGGCAACTAATGCCAGTTATGAAGTTACAGAACTTTTAGTTAGAACTCCTTTTGAAAAGAAAGTTAAAGAACTTACTTCTGGAGAAGTAGGGTGTGTTTGTGCAAGTATTAAAAGTATAGAAGACGTGAGTGTTGGTGATACAATAACTTTAACTGATAATCCGGCAGAAAAACCTTTATCTGGGTATAAGCCGATGAAACCAATGGTTTTCTGTGGACTTTATCCAATAGAATCATCTAAGTATCCGGATTTAAGAGAAGCATTGGAAAAATTAAAATTAAATGATGCTTCATTACAATTTGAACCGGAAACATCTAAAGCGTTAGGATTTGGATTTAGATGTGGATTCTTAGGTCTTCTTCATATGGATATCATAGAAGAGAGAATTGAAAGAGAGTTTAAGATAGATTTGATCGCAACTTCTCCTTCGGTTATTTATGAAGTAGAACTAACTGATAAAACAGTAGAGATGATTGATAGTCCTGTAAAGATGCCTGAAAAGCAAAAAATATTAGATATTAGGGAACCATATATTAGAACTAATATTTTTGTTCCTAGTGAATATATTGGTCCAATTATGGAATTATGCCAAGATAAACGTGGGAATTATATATCGATGGAATATTTAGATCCAACCCGTGTAAATATTCATTATGAAATACCGCTTTCTGAAATAGTTTATGATTTTTTTGATAAATTAAAATCAACAACAAAAGGTTATGCATCTTTTGACTATGAATTGATTGGATATAAAAGTAGTAATTTAGTAAAAATGGATATTTTATTAAATGGAGAAATAGTAGATGCTTTAAGTATTATTGTCCACAAAGATTTTGCATATAGAAGGGGACGTGCAGTGGTTGAACAACTTAGAAAATTAATACCACGTCAACAATTTGAAGTTCCTATTCAAGCATGTCTTGGTAATAAAGCAATTGCACGTGAAACTGTAAAAGCAGTAAGAAAAGATGTTCTTGCTAAATGTTATGGTGGAGATGTTTCCCGTAAGAGAAAACTTTTAGAAAAACAAAAAGAAGGTAAAAAAAGAATGAAAATGGTAGGTAGTGTTGAAATACCACAAGAAGCTTTTTTAGCTGTGCTTAGTATGGAGGATGAGTAGTATGGAAGGACAAATAACCGATACTTGTATTATTGAAGAATATTTGAATAATTGGTTTACTTATGAAGAATTGTCTCAATACTTATGTGTATCCTTAGAAAAAGTAAAATCTGTTTTAGATAATCATGAATTAATTAGTAATTTGTGTGGTAATAAAAAAGTAAAAAAAATAATTAAACATAAATCTCATATTGAAAACTTTGATTTAAGGGAAATAGAAAAGAAAATTGTTACCGACTTTGATTTTAAAGTTATTGAAATTGCAAAATATATAATTGAAAATAAATGTTCTGTTCGTGAAGCAGCACTACGTTTTGAAATGGGTAAAACTACAATTCATGATTACATGACTGAAAAATTACCTGAGATTTCATTAGAATTATATAAACAAGTTTTTGAAGTGTTAATGGAAAACAAATCTTTTGACACTAACAATAAGGAAGTCATAAGACAAGTACTATTATCTTATGAACTATTAAATGCAGGATTAACTAGTGTTCAAATTCAAGAGAAACTAGGCATTAGTAGAAATGTTTTACAAAGAAATTTAACTACAAGATTAAGGAAAATTGATGAGGATAAATATAATCAAGCGATAGAGATACTTAAGCAATATCAGAAGCAACCATTAGAAGAACATGCATTTAAATCTAAAAAATAATCATCTTATTGATGATTGTTTTTGTTATGTTTGATATAATTGATTTAGAAGGAATGATATTATGAAATCTTGTTATATTCATATCCCTTTTTGTAATAGTATTTGTACATATTGCGATTTTTGTAAAATGTATTATAATTCAGAATGGGTAGATAAATATTTAAATACTTTAGAAAAAGAAATAAGTAAATACTATAAAGGTGAAGAATTATCTACCATATATGTTGGTGGAGGAACACCTACCTGTTTAAATGAAAAACAACTTGAAAAATTACTTAATATAATAAATATATTAAATAAAAATGAAACAATAGAATATACAATAGAAACTAATGTAGAATCTTTAAATATAGAAAAAATAAAGTTGTTAAAAAAATACGGTGTTAATAGAGTTAGTATTGGGGTTCAAAGTATATTAGAAAAAAATATAAAATATTTAGGTAGAAATCATACAAAAGAACAAGTATCATTCTTGATAAAAGAGTTAAAAGAAAATGGAATAAAAAACATAAATGTTGATTTAATTTATGCATTACCTAATCAAACTTTAGATGATTTAAAAAAAGATTTGGATTTCATATTGAGTTTAGATGTTTGTCATATATCAACTTATTCATTGATAATAGAAGAAAACACAAAATTAGGAATAGAAAATATTAAATCAATAGATGAAGAACTTGACTATAAAATGTATCAATATATTTGTAATAGATTAAAACAATCTGATTTTATTCATTATGAAATTAGTAATTTTTCTAAAATAAATTATCAATCAAAACATAATTTAACTTATTGGAATAATGAACAATACTATGGTTTTGGATTAGGGGCAAGTGGATATATAGATAATGTTCGTTATGATAATACTAAAGGATTAAATAAATATTTAAGTGACAATTATAGATTAAATGAAGAACAATTAAATTTAAATATACAAATAGAAAATGAATTTATTTTAGGTCTTAGAAAAATTAATGGAATCAATAAAGAAAAATTTAAATTGAAATATGGATTAGAAATGACCGATATAGATGTTGTAAAAAAATTAATTACTGAAAAGAAATTAATAGATGATGGTAAAAATATCTATATTAATGATGATTATATTTATGTTTCTAACTCAATATTGTTAGAATTTATTGGAGGTAGTTATGGAAAAAACTAATTATTTTAAACAAGAATTAAATTATGTGTTTGACACAAGATTGAGGGAGAATGCAATAAAACTTATAAACTTATTGCCTGATTATTTTTTTGAAATTCCAGCGAGTTCTACAGGTAAGTATCATCCTCAATTTGCGTTAGGAGAGGGAGGATTAGTTCGTCATACTAAAGCAGCAGTTAGATTTGCATATGAACTTCTTAACAATAACTGCATTGGAAATGTTTTTAATGAACGTGAAAAAGATTTAATAATTATGTCTATTATTATGCATGATGGATGTAAGTCAGGTCTTACTAAGAGTGAATATACTGTTGCTAATCATCCATTAATTGTGTCAAAATTAATTAAAGATAATCAAGATAAGTTAACACTAAACGAAGAAGAGTTAAATCTACTTTGTTCAATGATAGAAAGTCATATGGGAGAATTTAATAAAGATTATCGTGGAAATTCAATTTTACCACTTCCTCAAAACAGATATCAGAAATTTGTTCATATGTGTGATTATTTAGCAAGTAAAAAGTTTTTAGATATTAAATTTGATGGAAATGAGATTATAGAGTAAATATGATAGAAAATGAGGATATAAAATGGGCCTATATGACATTGGAGGAAATTTCTAAAATTGAAGATGTGGAACAAAGATATCAATATAGAAACAAATATATATGGTGTTTAACTCGTATGATAAATCCTTTATTGGCTGAGATAAAAAATAAAAATTTTGAATTTACAACCAAACCTGAAACATGCAGAAGTATGATTAAAGATATTATGGATTATTATGGTTATGATAGAAATAAAATTGTAGAATTAATTGAAGAACATAAGAAAAAGAATTGACACGAACAAAAGTTTGTGATATCCTAAAATAGGAGGTTATGGTATGGATGTAGTAAAGAGTAAAGTAACCTTATTGGGTTATACAACAAGTATTAATGGTGATGGGCCAGAAGCGATAGTGGCATCAGCTGGAAAACTTTGTTATTCGAAAGTTGGAGTAGATGAGATAGCAAAAAAGATGACAGAAGAAGATATTATAAAATTTTTAGACATGTTAACAACAATTGGACATTATAGTCCATTTGAACATGCTAATTTTACTTTTGGAATAGAGGGGATTAGTAGAACTTGTTCCCATCAAATTGTAAGACATAGAACTGGCAAATATTCTCAACAAAGTCAAAGATATGTAGATTTAGAAAGTTGTTTTCAAGTTATAGTTCCTCCTGAAATTGAGGATGATGAAGTTGCATGTCAAATGTATAAAGATGCAATTATGAAAGATTATGATGTTTATATTGAACTTACAAATCATTTAAAACAAAAATATATAAATAATGGAATGCTTGAAAAAACAGCTTTAAAAAAAGCTTTAGAGGATGCTAGATTTGCTCTTCCAAATGCTTGTGAGACCAAAATGGTAATGACAATTGATGCTCGTAATTTGATTAATTTTTTTGAAAAAAGATGTTGTAATAGAGCTCAATGGGAAGTTAGAGAAGTGGCTAATCAAATGCTTGATTTGGTATTAGAGGTAGCACCTAATTTATTTAAAAAAGCTGGTGCTAAATGTGTTTTTGGTAAATGCCCAGAAGGGAAAATGAGTTGTGGTCAAAAACAAAATCCAAGAGAAAGACAAAAGGTAAAAAGTTTATGAAGGGTAAATTAATTGTAATAGAAGGAACTGATTGCTCTGGAAAAGAGACCCAAACTAATCTTTTATTAAAAAGATTAAATGAACAAGGGATTAAGGTTGAAAAATTTAGTTTTCCTAATTATCAATCACCAACCGGAAGAATTATTGGTGGACCATATTTAGGCAAAAGTTATATATGTGAAAGTTGGTTTAATGAAGGAGCAACCAAGGTTGACCCTAAAGTAGCATCACTTTATTATGCTGCTGATCGTAAATATAATATTTATAAAATAACGTGGTTATTAGAAAACGGTGTGAATGTTATTTTAGATCGTTATGTATATTCAAATATGGCTCATCAAGGTGGAAAAATAGTAGAAAAAGATAAACGTATTGAAATGTATGATTGGTTAGATAATTTAGAATTTAATTTGTTAGAACTTCCTAAGGCAGATATAAAAGTCTTTTTACATATGCCTTATGAACAAGCCGTAATTTTAAAAAGCAACAGATTAGAAGAACCAGATCAACATGAACTAGATGTTAATCATTTAAAATCTGCTGAAGCTGCTTATTTAGAACTGGCAGAAAAATATAACTTTAAAACTATTGAATGTAATATTGGTAATGATATTAGAAGTATAGAAGAAATTCAAGATGAACTATATAATTTTGTAAATAATAAAATAAAAACCAAAAGTTAAATTAACCTTTGGTTTTTTCGTTTTGTTGGAATCCACCAGCAATAGTAGCAGCACTTTCAGAAATAATCATAGCTTCAGAGTCTATACCTTTGATAAGATTAACAATTTCTTTTCTTTTTTTTCTTGCTACCATAATCATAAGAATTGCACGTTTTTTTTCTTTCCCTTGTCCTTCAGTTACTGTTACTGCATATCCTTTGTCTCTGATCGTAGTAGTAATTTCTTCTTCTAAATTTTTATCAATTATAGCCATTAACATATTACTACCTATAGCCATTTTTTCTTCTAGCAAACTACCTATATATGAACCAAATGCTGATCCTAAGGCAAACGCAACAATTTTTAAAGGATCTTTTGTTATATCAACTACAACTAATCCAGTAATACACACCCAAACTAAAGCAATTACCCCTTGAAGTATTGCACCTAACATCTTTTTGCCATTTGCAACAACAATCAGTCTTAAAGTTCCAAGTGCAAGTTCAATGGTTTTTGATACAAAAATAACTATATATAAAATAATATTCATAATTTTATCTCCATTCTTTGAAAATTATATCACAATAATTAAAAAAAAGTAAAAAAACTTTTTAGCACTCATATATTGACAATGCTAACATATACTAGTATAATGAGATTAGCATTCGAATCTTACGAGTGCCAGAGGTGATGAAATGATTAGTCAAAGACAAGAGGAATTATTAAAATTAATTGTAGAAGACTATATTAAAACTGCTAAACCAATAGGTTCTAAGTCACTTTGTTCTATTATGAATTGTTCTAGTGCAACAATCAGAAATGAAATGAGTGAACTAGAAGATATGGGACTTTTAGAAAAGACTCATATATCTTCAGGACGTGTTCCTAGTGAAAAGGGATATCGTTATTATGTTGATAATATCATGAAACCAAAAGAATTGAGTGGAGAAGATATGTTGAAATTGCAAACCGTTTTCCACAACAAAAGTTTAGTGATAAGTGATGTTATTATGAGAAGTATGGAAATTATTGCTGATCTAACGAATTCCACTTCAATCGTTTTAGGTAAGGCTTCCAGTGAAAACAAGGTCAACAAAATAGAAGTAGTTCCACTTAGCGAGGAACAATTAATCGCAATTGTAGTTACTGATAAAGGACATGTTGAACACAAAAATATTTGTTTGGAAGAATCGGTTTCGATTGATGAGATAAAACAAACGGTTGATTTAATTAATAAGTTGATTGTTGGAACACCGATAGATGAAGTTAGTAGCGTGTTAGAATTTGAAATAAAGCCTATTATTGCTAGATATGTAAAACAACATGAGGTTTTATATAATGCTTTCTATACTGCATTCAATGATTTTAAAAATGATCAAAACTTCAAGGTGTCAGGAACAAAAAATATTTTGATGCAACCAGAATTTAATAATACAGAAAAAATTAGAGATATTATTGGTAAATTTGAAGATAAAGAGTTGATTAATCATATTCAAGAAGAAGAAAATGGAGTAAATATTTATATTGGTAGTGAAAATGAATTAGATGATGATTTAACAGTTATAAAGACAAAATATTCTATTAATGGAGAAGAAGGTACAATTGCTTTAATTGGACCAAAAAGAATGGAATATGAGAGAGTTGTATCTTTGTTAAATTATATTAAGGATAATTTTGAATAGGAGGATTGTCATGAATAATGAAGAAGTAAAATGTAAATGTCATGAAGGCGAAGATTGCATTTGTGAAGATGTTTGCGAATGTGGTGAAGAATGTACATGTGATGATGCTTGTGAATGTGGAGATGAATGTACATGTGGAGATACTTGCGAATGTGAAGATGACGAAGAAGCTAAGCCTAAAAAACATAAATGGGGTAAAAAGAATAAAGAAATAGAAGAATTAACAGAATCTAATAAAAGATTAGAACAAGAAGTGTTAATGGCTAAAGCTGATTTAATTAACTATCGTAAACGTAAGGATGAAGAAGTAGTTAGGATGTTAAAATATTCTAATGAAGATTTAGTTAAAGAAATGCTTACAATAATAGATAGTTTAGAAAGAGCAATTGATATGGATGATGATAATTTAAATGATGAAGTATCAAAATTCTTATCAGGTTTCAAACTTATTTATTGCAATTTAATTAATACATTAGAAAAATATGGAGTTAAAGCAATAGATGGATTTAATAAGCCATTTGATCCAACTTATCATCAAGCGGTTATGACTGAAAAACGAGATGGAGTTGAATCTGGAATGGTACTTGATGTTTTACAGAAAGGTTATTTATTAAAAGATAAAGTAATTCGACCTGCGATGGTTCGAGTTTCAGAATAAAGGAAAGGTGATAAATATGAGTAAAATTATAGGTATAGATTTAGGTACAACAAATAGTTGTGTATGTGTTTATGAAGGTGGAGAAGCTAAAGTTATTACTAATGCTGAAGGAGAAAGAACAACTCCATCAGTAGTGGCTTTTAAAAATGATGAAATTATTGTAGGAGGGGCAGCAAAACGTCAAATGGTTACTAATCCAAATACAATTCATTCAATTAAAAGATTAATGGGGACTAGTGAGAAAACAGAAGTTAATGGAAAGAAATATACTCCAGAAGAAATTAGTGCGATGATTTTAGGAGACTTAAAGAAAACAGCAGAAGCATATTTAGGAGAAACAGTAAAACGTGCTGTTATTACAGTTCCTGCATATTTCAATGATGCTCAAAGACAAGCAACAAAAAATGCAGGTAAAATTGCAGGGTTAGAAGTAGAACGTATTATTAATGAACCAACTGCTGCAGCACTTGCTTATGGTTTAGATAAACAAGATGCGAATGAAAAAATCTTGGTATATGACCTAGGTGGAGGAACATTTGATGTTTCTATTCTAGAACTTGGAGATGGTGTATTTGAAGTATTATCTACAAGTGGAAATAACGCTTTAGGTGGAGATGATTTTGACCAAAGAATTATTGATTACTTAGTTGAAGAATTTAAACGTGAAAACAAAGTTGATTTAACTAAAGATAAAATGGCAATGCAAAGATTAAAAGATGCTGCAGAAAAAGCTAAGAAAGATTTAAGTGGAGTTACAACAACTCAAATTTCATTACCATTCTTGTCTCAAGGAGAAGATGGACCACTTCACTTAGATTTATCTTTAACTCGTGCTAAGTTTGAAGATTTAACTCGTGATTTAGTTGATTCTACATTAGAACCAGTTAGAAAAGCATTAAAAGATGCAAGTTTAAAAGCTAGTGATATTGATAAAGTATTATTAGTAGGTGGATCTACTCGTATTCCTCGTGTTCAAGAAGTAATAAAAGAAGAATTAGGAAAAGAACCATCTAAGGGAGTTAACCCAGATGAAGTAGTTGCTATGGGAGCTGCTATTCAAGCTGGAGTTTTGACTGGAGATGTAAATGATGTAGTATTATTAGATGTTACACCACTTTCATTAGGTATCGAAACATTAGGTGGAGTAATGACAGTATTAATTCCACGTAATACAACAATCCCAACAAGTAAGAGTCAAGTATTCTCAACTGCTGCTGATAATCAACCTGCTGTAGATATTCACGTATTACAAGGTGAAAGAAGTATGGCTAGTGATAATAAAACATTAGGTCGTTTCCAATTAACTAATATTCCAGCTGCTCCTCGTGGTGTTCCTCAAATTGAAGTAACATTTGATATTGATGCTAACGGTATTGTTAACGTTAAAGCAAAAGATCTTGGTACTAATAAGGAACAATCAATTACTATTACTTCAAATACTGGATTAAGTGATGAAGATATTGAAAAGATGGTAAAAGAAGCTGAAGCTAATAAAGAAGCAGATGCTAAGAAAAAAGAAGAAGCTGATTTAAGAAATGAAGCAGAACAATTAATTTTTACAACAGAAAAATCAATTAAGGATCTAGGAGATAAAATAGATTCTAAAGATAAAGAAAAAGCTGAAGCTGAGATTAAAGAATTAAAAGAAGCTTTAGAAAAAGAAGATTTAGAAGATATTAAATCTAAAAAAGAAAAATTAATGGAAACAGCAATGGCTTTTGCTACAAAAGTTTATGAAGAAGCTGCAAAACAACAACAAGCAAATAGTGAAACAACAGAATCAACAGATAATAAAAAAGATGATAATGTAGTGGATGCAGAATACGAAGAAAAATAAAATAAGAAGTTCTAGTTATCTAGAACTTCTATGTTTAGGGAGAAATTATGGGAAAAAGTCAAAAACTTAGAAGTGAAATAGATGAAAAATATAAATGGGATTTAAGTCCAATTTATAAATGTGATGAAGATTGGTATAAAGATTTAAAAATAGTTTCTAAAGAGGTAGAAAAAGTATCAAATTATAAAGGTAAAATAGTAAGTAGTGCTAATGGCTTGTTAGAATATCTAGAGTTTTCAATTGAAATAGAAAGAAAACTATATAAACTTTATTATTATGCTCACCTTAATTTTGATGCAGATACAACAAATGATACTTATCAACAAATGCATGGTAAAATTCAAAACTTACTTGCTAGATATGATGAACTAGATTCATTTTCAAATCCTGAGATGATGAAAGTAAACTATGATACAATTAAACAATTTTATAATGATGAACCTAAATTAAAAGAATATGAATTTATGTTAGAACAAATTTATCGTTATAAAGAACATATTTTAGATGAAAAGTCAGAAGCTATTCTTTCTGCCTTTTCAAAAGTCAATAGTAGTCCTGAAGAAATTTACGAAGCTTTAACAGATTCAGATATTAAATTTGGGATGATTGTTGATGAAAATGGTGAAGAAGTAGAATTAACTGAAAGTAATTATTCATTGTTTTTAGAATCTGAAAATCGTGAAGTTAGAAAAAATGCCTTTAATCAATTATTAGGTACTTATAGCAAATATAAAAACACTATTGCCAATACTTTTTCTGGTAATGTTGAAGTTTTAACCACACTTTCAAAACTAAAGAAGTTTAGTAGCAGTTTAGAGGCATCTTTGTTTGGTGATAATGTTGACCGTAAAGTATATGACAATCTAATTGACACAGTTTCAAATAATTTAGATACACTTTATAAATATTTTGATTTAAAAAAAGAAGTGCTAGGAGTTAGTGAATTTCACCTTTATGATCAATATAATTCTTTAGTGCCAGAATGTAATAAAAAATATACATTTGAAGAAGCCCGTACTTTAGTAGTTAATGCTTTATCGGTATTAGGTGATGACTATGTTGAAATCTTGAATAAAGCGTTTGATGAAAGATGGATTGATGTTTACAATAATAAGGGCAAAAGAACAGGAGCTTATTCCAGTGGATTTTATGATACTAATCCATATATACTTCTTAATTATGAAGGAAAGTTTGAAGATGTATCAACTTTAGCACATGAATTAGGACATTCTATGCACACATATTATTCATGTAAGAATAATCCATATCAGTATTCTCATTATAGGATTTTTGTTGCTGAAGTTGCCTCTACAGTAAATGAACTTCTGTTGAAATTTTATCAATTAAATAATACTAATGATATTAATGAAAAAAAATATATTATTAATGTTTTGATGAATTCATTTAAGTCTACTATTTATCGTCAAGTTATGTTTGCTGAATATGAAAGAGATATGCATGCGTTAAAAGAAAAAGGGGAAATATTGACTTCTGAGACTCTTTCAAACTATTATTATGAACTTAATAAAAAATATTTTGGTCCAAATGTAGTTGTAGATGATGTAATTCGCTATGAATGGGAAAGAATCCCTCATTTCTACTATAATTTCTATGTGTATAAATATGCGATTGGACTATCTTGTGCTTGTTATATTGTAAATAACATTTTATCTGGACAAGATGGTGCGTTAGAAAACTATAAGAAATTCTTAAAATCGGGTGGTAGTGACTACCCTGTAAATGAATTAAAACTATCAGGTATAGATATTACTAAGAGTGAAGTTATAGTAAGTGCGATAAAAATGTTTGATAGTTTAATTGAACAGTTTAAAAAAATAAATTAGGTGGTGTAGTATGAATAAACGAGATTATTATGAGGTTCTTGGAGTTAGTAAAACTGCAACTGAGGATGAAATAAAATCAGCGTTCCGAAAACTCGCAAAAAAATATCATCCAGATGTATCTAAAGAACCTGATGCTGCTGAAAAATTTAAAGAAGCTCAAGAAGCATATGCGGTTTTATCAGATGCTAATAAAAGACAACAATACGATCAATTTGGTCATGCAGCATTTAACCAAAATGGCGGTGCTGGAGCAGGAGGATTCGACTTCTCTGGATTTGATTTTTCAGATATTTTTGGAGACATCTTTGGTGGGGGCGGATTTGACTTTGGATTTGGTGGTAGTAGAGGAAGAAGTGCGAATCGTGCTACTAAAGGAAGAGACACTTTAATTAGAATAGATTTAACTTTTGAAGAAGCAGCATTTGGATGCAAAAAAGATATTACTTTAGATGTGATGAGTGAATGTGATAATTGTAATGGTAAGGGTGGACACGGAGAGAAAAACTGTAGTGAATGTCATGGTAGTGGAACTGTAACTAGTGAACAAAGAACTATGTTTGGTTCATTTATGACTAGAACTACATGTCCAACTTGTGGTGGAAAAGGAAAAACATACGATTCTAGATGTAATAGTTGTCGTGGAACTGGTAAAGTAAAAGAAACAAAAACATTAGAAGTTAAGATTCCTGCTGGAGTAGATACTGGAAATCAGTTACGATTAGCGGGTAAAGGAGAAGCTGGAACTAATGGTGGTCCAAATGGCGATGTTTATTTAGAATTTAAAGTAAAAGATCATCAATTGTTTGAAAGAGATGAAAATGACATATATTTAGAACTCCCAATAACTATTACTGAAGCAGTATTAGGTTGCAAAAAAGATGTTCCAACTCTAAGTGGCAAAGTATCTGTTTCTATTAATGCTGGTACTGAAACTGGAGATAAATATCGATTAAAAGGAAAAGGAATAGAAGATGTACACTCATCTCGCAAGGGAGATATGTATGTTATTATTAAAGTAGTAATTCCTAAGAAGATAAATCGTGATCAGAAGAAATTATTTGAACAATTAGCAAAAACAGATTTAGAAGAAGGTTCTGAATTTAAAAAAATTAGAGATTATTTAAAATAATCTCTTTTCTATTATTGAAAATTATAATATAATATAGATAAATATTGAAAGGATGAATTTAAATAAATGAATGATATTTTAATGGAAACAGAAATGAAGATGGAATCTTCAATTGAATCTTTAGATAGAAGATTATTAAATATTAGAGCAGGTCGTGCTAATCCCGCAATTTTAGATGGGGTAAGTGTTTCATATTATGGAGTAGATACGCCATTAAAACAACTCGCAACAATCTCTATTCCTGAAGCTAGACAATTAATGATCAAACCATTTGACAAATCAACTTTAGGAGCAATTGAAAAAGGAATTTATGAAGCAAATATTGGACTTACTCCTAATAACAACGGTGAAGTAATTATATTAAATATTCCGGCTTTAACAGAGGAAACTAGAAGAGACTATGTTAAACAAGCAAAAGGTATTGCTGAAGAATGTAAAATTGCTTTAAGAAATATTCGTCAAGATGCTAATAACGATATAAAAAAATTAGAAGTTCCAGAAGATGAAATTAAATCAGGACAAGAAGAAGTACAAGAACTAATTAATAAATACAATAAAGTTGTTGATGAAAGATTAAAAGTTAAAGAACAAGAATTAATGACTGTATAGTACTTTTGACAAATAAATTAAAGTATGCTATTATGAATGTGTCAAGGAAACTTGCATAAAATAAAAGAGGGAACATTCAGTTTTGCTAAGTTGAATGTCTACCCAAATTAAATTAGGTTGACATTTAATTCATTCGATGAATTAAGTGTCATTTTTTTATAACTATTACCAAAGCGGTAAGGAGTAATAAAATGATACAAATGTATCTAAGATATTTTATAATAAAAATTCTTTTCTTCATTTTATCAAACCTCCTCTCTATAAGAGATTTGGTAGACACTCAACAACTTATGTTCCCTATAGATAATTATACTATAAGTTAACAAACGGAAGCAATATAATCGCATAAATTTATAAAAAAATAATATGTACAAGTCCGCATATTATTTTTTTGTTATTAATCTTTTTTTAGTTTATCTACTAATATAACAATGCTGCCACCGAATAAGAATGTTAAAATAGATGTGATAATAGTTATTAAATTATATCCGCTAAGAGGAATAATAGTAACAGCACTCATTACAATTAATCCAACAATTAAACTCATTGTTTGAGGATGATATTTTTTTAATAACCAATTAGTAAGTTTTGCACTTAAGACAATTCCTAGTAAAACACCAATTGCAATAAAAATAAGACCGATGATAATTTTAGGTTCAAAACTTGTTACATTAGCAACATATCCTTTAAATAGGTGATAATAACCTAAAACGAGTAATACCATTGAACCAGAAACTCCCGGAAATATCATTGTTGCTCCTGAAATTGCTCCTAAAATAATTAATGTAATAATGTAAGTTATATTTAATTTGTTGGCTAGTATGTCTTGAAGTGGAACAATTACTTCATCTTTGCTTGGAACAAAGAAGGCAAGTAACCCAATAATTAAAACTCCAACAATAAAGTAAAGCCAGCTTATTTTTTCACCTTTCATTTCATTTTTTTTAAGAACTGGGATACTAAATAAGATTAATCCTACAAACCACATAATTGTCTGAATTTCTGCATGAACAAATAAAAATTCTAATATTTTAGCAAATCCTACTAATCCTACTACAACGCCTAATCCTACTTGTACTATAAATTTAATTGATTTAAAACGTTCTTTCCAAGAAATATTAATTTTAAATACGTTAGAAATAGCAGCCATTAATTCATCAAACAGTCCTAATAAAACTATTATTGTTCCACCGCTAACTCCCGGAATAATATTTGCAACCCCAACAGCGACTCCACAAAAAAAATTCTTTAACATAATTTACCTCCACAAAATAATTATAACATCACCAAAATTTATTGTAAATGGGATAGATTGTGTTATAATGTTTTTGTGGGGTGATATAATGAAGGAAGTAAAAAAAGAAATAGATAAAGAAAAATTAAACGAGGTTCTTTCTTTGTCTAAAGGTATTTTAAAAATTTTATATGTAGTTATTATAATTGCGGGTATTTATGGTTTAACGATAATAAATAAAGAATGGAAACTTAGTGCATTTGTATTTGAATGTATAAGTATTGTAGCACCTTTATTTATTGGGTTTGTAATAGCATGGCTATTTAATCCGTTGGTTAATAAATTACAAAAGAAAGGTGTTAAAAGAATATTTGGAGCATCACTTGTATATTTAATATTTGTAGGATTACTTGTGCTACTTATAAGTTTAATAATACCCATGATGTCTGATCAAATAAATGATTTTGTTAAGATGATACCATCGGTATTTGACAGTATTAAAAATTGGATTGATGGTTTATTTAATAATGCGGTTGATGGAAGTAATATAGATATAGTTGGTTTGAAAAATGATATCTTTAGTAAAATAGAAATTTTTGCAACAGGATTAACTGAAGGTCTTCCTGCAACATCAATTAATTTCGTTAAGTCATTATTTTCTGGATTAAGTACTTTTGCGGTAGGATTAATTATTGGGTTCTTTTTACTAGTGAGTTTTGATAATTTTAACAACATATTATCATTTTTACCTCGTAGATTACAGAAAGATACTAAAAACTTAGGAGATGAAATTAATGATTCACTTAGAAAATTTGTTCAAGGTACATTAATTTTATCTAGTTTAGTATTTGGTGTTAGTTCATTAGGGTTTTTGATATGTGGATTAAAATCACCTTTACTTTTCGGACTATTTTGTGGTATAACTAATGTAATTCCATATGTTGGGCCTTATATTGGAGGAATTCCAGCGGTAATAGTTGGATTATCACAAGGGCCTTTGGTAGGAATTGGAGTTTTAATAGTAATTGTAATAGTTCAATTTATTGAAGGTAATTTATTACAACCGATAGTAATGAGTAAAACAATGAAATTACATCCAGTAACTATTATGTTGGGATTATTAATTTGTGGTCATTTCTGGGGAATAATAGGAATGATTGTAGCAACTCCAATAGTTTCAACTATAAAAATTGCTTGGAATTATTTTGATAGAAAATATAATATATTAAAACTAAAATAAAGATTAGTAAATTAAATAATTATTATAGAAAGCTTATGTTAGATGGAAATAAGTATAAGGATTTAATTGAAGCTCCTTTATTAGTGCAGTAATAACTGCCGGACATACCGTTATATAAATTAAGTCTAATTAGGATGGTACCACGGTTTTTCGTTCCTAGGAAAACAGTGGTTTTTTATATATTTAAAGGAGGTTATATGGATATTGAAAATAAAAATCCATTAATATATTTAATTAGTGGAAAAGCCAGACATGGAAAAGATACAACTGCTAATATCATGAAGGATTATTATGAACAACGAGGAGATAAAGTTATTATTTTGCAGTATAGTTCTTACATTAAAGAATATGCAAAAAAAATAAGTAATTGGGATGGTAGTGAAGAAACTAAGCCTAGACAACTTTTACAACAATTAGGAACTGATGTTATACGAAAAAAGATAGATTCTTTATTCTTTGTAGATGCGATGCTTAAAGATTTTAAGGTTTACTCATATTTTTTTGATGTAATAATTGTTTCGGATGTTAGAACACCCGAAGAGATAGAATATCCTAAAAATAATTTTAATAATGTAAATGCATTTAACATTATAAGAGTAAATTTTGATAATGGATTAACTGAGGAACAAAGAAAACACTATACTGAAATAGCACTTGACAATTATAATAAATTTGATTATATTGTTATGAATGACGGAACTATTGAAGATTTAAAAAATAAAGTAAATAAAATTTTGGAGGCGATAAAAAATGAATCTTAAAGATTTATATATAAATTATTTTGTAAGTAAAGGACACAAACAAATACCTAGTGCACCAGTAGTACCAGAAAATGATTCTAGTGTATTGTTTAATACAGCAGGTATGCAACCATTAATACCTTATTTAATGGGGCAACCACATCCGTATGGAACTAGACTTTGTGATTATCAAAAATGTATTCGTACTAATGACTTGGACAGTATTGGAGATAAAACGCATCATACATTTTTTGAAATGTTAGGAAACTGGAGTTTGGGTGACTATTTTAAAGAGGAAAGCATTGGTTATAGTTTTGAATTTTTAACTAAAGTATTAAATATTCCTGTTGAAAAGTTAGCCATGACTGTATATGAGGGTGATGCTTCTATACCGAAAGATGAAGTAAGTGCCAATGCATGGATGAGTCATGGGATAAGTAAAGATCGTATAGCATACTTAGATGCATCTAATAACTTTTGGATTGCTGGAGAATCTGGACCATGTGGTGGAGATACAGAAATATTTTACTGGAGAAGTACAGATCCAGTACCACAAGTTTTTGATCCTGAAGATGAACGTTGGGTGGAAATTTGGAATAATGTTTTTATGGAATATTATAAAGCTCCAGATGGAACAGTAACCGAATTGCCTAAGAAAAATGTTGATACAGGAATGGGATTAGAACGTGTTGTTGCAGTATTAGAGGGAGTAGATGATAACTATTTATCTAGTGTATGGATAGATATCATAAAAAAAATAGAATCTTTTTCAAAAGTAAACTATAATGAAAATCCAGAAAGCATGCGTATTATTGCAGATCATATTAGAACTGCGGTGTTTGTTCTTGCTGATCATTCAGGAATTAAACCATCTAATACAGATCAAGGATATATATTAAGACGTTTAATTAGAAGAACAATTCGTCATGCTAAAAAATTAGGAATTGATATCAATAGTGATTGGGAACAACAATTAGCACTAATGATTATTGATAAATATGCTAAATACTACAGTGAATTAACAGAAAATAAAATGATAGTTTTAGAAAGTTTAAAGACAGAAAAAATTAAATTTAATCGTACTTTAGAAAAAGGTTTACGTGAATTTGAAAAAATTGCCAATAATATTACAGATGGTAATTTAAATCGTGATTTAGCATTTAAGCTGTACGATACTTATGGATTCCCAATTGAATTAACTGAAGAACTTGCAAAAGAAAAGGGCATTATAGTTGATGTAGAAGGATTTAAAGAAAAATTTAAGGCACATCAAGATTTATCACGTACTGCTTCTCAAGGAAAATTTAAAGGTGGACTAGCTGGAAATAGTGAGATTGAAACTAAATATCATACTGCAACTCATTTACTTAATGCAGCACTAAAACAAGTAGTAGGTGCTGATGTTCATCAAAAAGGTTCAAATATTACTGATGAAAGAATGCGTTTTGATTTTTCTTGTGACCATAAATTAACAGATGAAGAAAAGAGTGCAGTAGAAGATTTAGTTAATAAATGGATTAAAGAGCAAATTGATGTAACAAAAGAAGAAATGAATAAAGAAGATGCTATTAAATCTGGTGCTGAGTGTATGTTTATAGAAAAATATCCAGATATTGTAACAGTTTATAGTATTGGAAATATTTCGCATGAACTATGTGGGGGTCCACACGTAGCAAATACTCGCGAATTAGGAACTTTTAAAATTAAAAAAGAGGAAGCTAGTAGTGCTGGTGTAAGAAGAATTAAAGCTGTTTTAGAATAAAAAATCTTGTTTATACAAGATTTTTTCATTATATGTTGATTGACCTAATAAGGATAGTAATATATAATTATATTAATAGAAAAGAGTGTTAGAATGAACAAAGAAGAGGTTTATAATAGACTATTGAAGGAAGATAATTTAAGTAAATATGCTTGCTTAGATAAAGATGCTATTAGAATTAAAGAATACAATAGTGATTTTCGTCCTAACTATTTTCGAGATACAGATAGGATTATTCATTCTTTAGCATATTCCCGCTATATTGATAAAACTCAAGTTTTTACTAAACAAAAAAATAATCATATAACAAAAAGAATGTTACATGTACAATTAGTTAGCAAAATAGCTAGAACAATAGGAAGAGCCTTAAATCTAAATGAAGATTTAATTGAGGCAATTTCTTTAGGACATGATATTGGTCACGTGCCATATGGTCATGCGGGAGAAAAAATACTTAATGAAATTAGTTTAAACTATGGTCAAGGTTGTTTTTTACACAATGTTCAGTCAGTTAGAACTTTTATGAATTTAGAGAAAAACGGAATGGGTTCTAATCTTTCTGTTCAAGTTTTAGATGGTATTTTATGTCATAATGGTGAAGAGTTTTTACAAAAATATGAATATAAAGAAAAAAGCATTGAAGAATTTTTAAATGAGTATCAACAGTGTTACGAAAATAAAAAAAATAACTCTAATATAATGCCCATGACATTAGAAGGTTGTGTGGTAAGAATTAGTGATGGTATTGCATACCTAGGTAGAGATGTTGAAGATGCAATAAGACTAGGAATAATTTCAGAATCTGATTTACCGAAATCTGTTACTGATATTTTAGGAGAAAACAACAAAGAGATGATAAATACAATCATTGTTGATGTTATTGAAAATAGTATTGATAAGCCTTATATTGGATTATCTAAAACAGTATATGATGCAATGAATGAGTTGAAAACTTTTAATTATAAAAATATTTATTATAAATCAAACGAATGTAGGGATTTATTTAACGCTGAAGAGATGTTTAAATTTTTATTTAAAATAAATTTAGAATATTTACAGAAAAATGATGAAATGCAAGACATTTTTACTATTTATCTAAAATATATGAGTGATGATTATATTAAAGAAAATACAAAAGAAAGGATTGTACTAGACTATATTGCGGGAATGACTGATGAATTCTTTGTTTCCCAATATAATAAGGGTAGGATAAATTATGAAGAAGAAAAAATTTAAAGTAAATGATTCTAAATGGAAAAAAATTGATGCAATAGTAATTTCATGTATATTAATTTTTAGTTTAATATCTGTAATTTTTGCTAACCATTATATAGTTGAAGATATGAGTTATTTAATATTTATATTTATGGTGTTTTTTATTATTTTTACATCAATGCCATTAATTATGATATATTTAGCAATCAGGACTGCAATAAAAAATAATCAAAGGAAGAATGTTGTTTTTGAAACTGTAGATAATATTGATTATTACCGAGATAACTTGGGGGAAATATCTCCTGCCACAATTAGTATTTTAATGGATTTAGATATAGAAAATGATAAAGATATTTGTGCTATGTTACTTTATTACAAGTCAAAAGAAATTATAGATTTAGATGAAAATAAAAATGTTGTTATCAAAAACACTACTAGTTTAAAAGAAAGTGATTTAGTTTTTTTAGATTGGTTAAAAAATAAAAATCCTTTGGTTTTACAACAATGGAAAAGTCTTGTCACAGCTGAAGCAGTAAAAGATGGGTATCTACATGGGAAAAATAATTACAAATTTTCCAAGGGTTGTTTGTTACCAATTACAATGTTTATAATTTTAGCAATTATTGGTATATGTTTAGTAATATCTATTTTTAATGGAAATAACATTAACGAAATAAAATTAGAGTATGACGCAGTAACTGAAATGACTTCGCTTGGTGAACAATTAAAACTAATTATTAACAATCCAGTAATGTTAAGTTTCATTATTAAAATTCTCTTTCTTATATTGATAATTGTTATAGGTAATGCTATGCCATTATTTAGTATCATATATTTTGTTACTTCGGTTTTTACTACAAAGAGAGTAAAAAGAACAAAATTAGGTAATCAATTAACGGAAAAGATATATGCAATGAAAAACTTTATTCATGATTTTGGTAATCTTTCAGAAAAAACTAAGGAGCATTTAGTTTTATGGGATTACTTCTTAATATATGCTATAGTATTAGAAGAAAATGATAAAATAGTTAATGAAATTAGCAATTATAGAAATATAAATGTAAAAGATTTTATAGTAAATAAAAAATAATTCTTGGTTGTTTTAAATATATATTTATGGTAAAATAAAGTTGTATTCATAAGAGGATGTGATATAGTGGAACAAACAAAAATATATAGTGCAGAAGAGTTTCAAGATGCTAGTATTATTTCTACATTAAAAGAAGTAATTTGTGTATTAGAAGAAAGAGGTTATAATCCAATTAATCAAATAGTAGGTTATTTGATGAGTGGAGATCCTGGTTATATTTCTAGTCACAAAGAAGCACGAAATAAGATAACTAAATTTGATCGCACTAAACTGTTAGAAGTTTTAGTTAGGTATTTTATTAAACAATAATGCGTTATTTAGGGTTGGATTTAGGAACTAGGACTTTAGGCGTTGCTATAAGTGACACTACTCATACAATATCTTCTTCGTTAAAAACAATTCGTTTTGAAGAACAAGATTACGATAGTGCCATTTTAGAACTGAAAGAAATAGTGAAAGAATTAAATGTAGAAAAAATAGTTTTGGGCTTTCCTAAGAATATGAATAATACAATAGGTCAAAGTGGAGAAAGAACTTTATTGTTTAAAGAAAAAATAGAAAAAGAACTAAATATCGAAGTAGTTATGCAAGATGAAAGATTGTCAACAGTGGAAGCTACAAATTACATGTTAGAAGCTAACATATCAAGAAAAATGCGAAAACAAAAAATAGATGGTTTAGCAGCTAACATAATCCTTCAAACCTATTTAGATAAAGAGAAAGGAAGATAATATGGATAATACAAAGATGACTTTTAAAATTTTAGGGGACGATGGTAGGGAAATAGAATGTGAAGTTTTATTTACTTTTGAATCAGATGAAACAAAGAAAAATTATATAGTATATACAGACAATACTTTAGATGAACAAGGTAACACTAAAGTATACGCTTCAATTTATAATCCAAATGAAGAAAATACTAATTTAATTCCTATCGAAACAGACAAAGAATGGAAAATTATTGAAACAATTTTAGAAGAATTACAACAACAAGCAAAAGAAAGTCTAAATGGAAACGAGCAATAGCTCGTTTTGTTCTATGCGTAGATTAAAACCCCAAATAAAATTAGCGTTAATAATAGTTTCAGTTGTTGTAGGTCTATTTATTATTGGTTGTTTCGCATATAAAATTGGTACTGGAAGGGTAAGCAATAATAGTGAATTAAAGGAAGTTATTGTAAATCCAGGCAGTAGTTATCTAACAATTTCTTCATTACTTAAAGAAAATAATTTAATTAAATCAGAATTGTTTTATAAAATATATATTAAATTACATAACCCAACTCCAGTTCAAGCTGGGAAGTATTATTTAAGTGAAAATATGAGTGTAAATAGTATTGTAAATGTTTTGTCTAAAGGAAGTACATATAATCCGAATCAAATCTCAATTACCTTTAAAGAAGGTATAAATATGCGACAAATCGCAAAGGTAATCGCCTCGAATACAGATAATACAGAGGAAGATGTTTTTGAACTTTTAAAAGATACAAATTATTTAGATGAACTAATTGATAAATATTGGTTTATAGATGAAGAAATAAAAAATAAAAATATTTATTACTCATTAGAAGGATATTTATTTCCAGATACATATCAGTTTAATAATAAACAAGTTACAGTTAAGGAAATATTCAAAGTAATGTTAAATCAAATGGATAATAAACTAAAATTATATAAAGAAGAAATTGAAAATTCTAAATTTTCAGTTCATGAACTTTTAACTTTAGCTTCAATCATTCAAACAGAAGGAAATAATAATGATGATTGGGATAAAATTTCAGGAGTTTTTCATAATAGATTAAAAATTAATGATAAACTAGGTAGTTGTGTTACCATTTATTATGGTGTAAAAAGAGATTTTGGAACTGGACCTTTATGGCAATATGAAATAGATGATAATAATCCATATAATACTAGAATGTACGCAGGATTACCTATTGGTCCTATTGCAACAGTATCTGAAAAAGTAATTTCATCAACATTAAATCCTGCAGATACGGATTATTTATTTTTTATTTCAGATTCTAATAGAAACACTTATTTTTTTACTAATATGAGAGAAAGAGATAATAAAATAGAAGAACTTAGAAGTGCTGGACTTTATGTAGGTTAGTAGGTGGTTTATGGAAAAATTAGAAAAATATGCAAAAGAAAATAATATTCCAATTATGATGAAAGATGGAATTGAATTTTTATTGGAATTTATCCAAAGAAATAATGTAAAAAACATTTTAGAAATTGGCAGTGCTATTGGCTATTCTGCTATTAGAATGGCACTAATAGACAAAAACATCAAAGTTACGACTATTGAACGAGATAACGAAAGGTATGAAGAAGCATTAAAAAATATAAAAGATTATAACGTTGAAGAACAAATTATCATAATAAATGATGATGCATTTAATGTCGAATTAAGTGATAAATATGATTTAATATTTATTGATGCGGCTAAAAGTCAATATATAAAATTTTTTGAAAAGTTTAAATTAAATCTTAATAAAAATGGTTTTATAGTTTCAGATAATCTAAATTTTCATGGTCTAACAAAAGTTGAACCAAAAGACTTAAGTAAGAATGTCAGGGGACTTGTAAAAAAATTAAATAGTTATATTGAATTTTTGAATAGTAATGATGAGTTTGAAACATATTTTTATGATGTTGGAGACGGCGTTAGCGTTAGTCAAAGAAAGGAAGTTTTATGAGGAATAAAGGATTTACTTTAGTAGAACTGTTAGGGGTAATAATTCTTTTGGCAGTAATTGCCTTAATAGCGTTTCCTCCTATATTGAACCAAATTAAAAAGTCTCAGAATCAAATTGATGATGCTACGAATGCTTTGATTATTTCTTCTGCTAAATTGTATGTCGATAACAATCATAATTTATTTTCTAAAAAAGATGGTAATGTGTATTGCATAAGTATTGATGAATTGTTAAATAGAGGTTATTTAACTGAAGGAATGCTTGGAAGCAATGATGAACTAATAGAAGATTTGGTTGTTAAAGTTAGTTATTCTGGCAATTATTCTTATGAACTTGTAAATGTCGGGGAATGTGAAGTATTAATTACAGAATAGTAGATATTGTATCTATATCTTAAAAGAGTAGAAAAATCTACTTTTTTTTGTTATAATGATGGGCGAGGTGGTTTTATGCCTAAAAAAATAATAATTCCTAATAGTTTAGAAATGATTAAAAAATTAATAAATAAAGTTGATGGATTTATAATTGGAATAAAGGAATTAAGTACTAATTTGCCATTTTATGTTGATGATTTAGAATCAACAATTAGTTTTATAAAAGAAAGCAACAAAGAAATATTTGTTAGTTTAAATAAAAATATCCATAATAGTGATTTGCCTCTTTTAAAAGAAATTCTGTTAAAGTTAGAAGAATTAAATGTTACAGGGGTTATATATTATGATGCCAGTATAGTAAATTTAAAAAAAGAACTAAATTTAAATATAAATTTAGTTTGGGGTCAGGAACATATGACTACAAATTATTTAACTGCAAATTATTGGAATTCTTTGGGGATAGAATTTATGCTTGTATCTAATGAAATTACAATAGATGAGATTATTGAGATAAGTAAAAAAACAAATATGAAATTAATGGTTCAATTATTTGGTTATATTCCTATTTTTAATTCTCGACGTCATTTAGTAAAGAACTATTTAAAAACCTTTGATTTGGATGATGCTGATTCCTATTTTATAGAAAAAGAAGGAAAAAGTTATAGTATTGTGGATGATAATAATGGAACAACTGTTTATTCTGCTAATATATTAAATGGAATTGGTGAATATTTAAAGTTAATGAAAAATAATATTGAGTATATAATTTTAAACAGTTATGAAATTAAAACGGAACAGTTTGAAAAAATTGTTGAGTTATTTAATAGTGTAAGTGAAAACAATGTTGATTCTTATGTTGAAACAATTGATGATATGTTTGGCAATATAGACAGAGGATTTTTATATACAGAAACAGTGTATAAGGTGAAGAACAATGAATAAAATAATAAAAAAACCAGAATTATTAGCTCCGGCTGGGGATTTAGAAAGATTAAAAATAGCAATTAAATATGGTGCAGATGCAGTATATGTTGGTGGAATTAATTTTGGGTTAAGAGCAAATGCTACTAATTTTAATTTAGATGAATTAAAAGAAGGAATTGAATTTGCCCATAAATATTCTAAAAAGGTTTATGTTACAGTCAATATTGTTTTACATAATAAAGAAATTGAAAATTTATTAAGTTATTTAAAAGATTTAGAAAGAATAAATGTAGATGCAATTATCGTAAGTGATCCTGCAATAATAAAAATTGCTCGTGAAAATACAAGTTTGGAAATTCATTTATCAACACAACAATCATGTTTAAATGTTGAGAGTGCTAAATTTTTTAAATCAGAGGGTGTAAGTAGAATTGTTTTGGCTCGTGAAACAACAAAGGAAGATATTAAGGCTATAATTGATAATGTTGGTATAGAAATAGAATGTTTTGCCCATGGGGCAATGTGTGCCTCATATAGTGGTAGATGTGTATTATCAAACTTTTTAACATCAAGAGACTCAAATCGTGGTGGGTGTAGTCAAATATGTCGTTGGGATTTTGATTTAAAAACAGATGAACAAAAATATTTAATAGGTGAAAAGCCCTTTACATTTTGTACTAAAGATTTATCTTTATTGAAATATATCCCTGAAATGATTAATATGGGAGTTTCATCATTTAAATTAGAAGGTAGAATGCGATCTATTTATTATGTAGCAACTATCGTAAGTACTTATCGTAAAGTAATTGATGAATATTGTAGCAATCCAGAACATTATGAATATAATAGTAATTATGAAAAAATATTAATGAATTGTGCCAATAGAGATTCTGTTGTTCAATTTTTTGATGGAATATATGATGAATCATGCCAATATTATAATGGTAGAATAGAAGTATCTAATCAAGATTTTTTAGGTGTTGTATTGGGATATGATACAAATAAAAAACAGGTATTGTTAGAACAAAGAAATTATTTTAAAAAAGGTGATATTGTGGAATTTTTTGGACCAAACACTGCTCCGTTTACATTTGAGATAGACAAAATTATTGATGAGACTGATTGTGAAATTGATATTGTAAGGCACCCAAGACAAGTAGTAAAAATTCCTATTAGTAAAGAATTAGAAGTAGATTCTATGATGAGAATAAAAAGATAATTTTTGATGTTGACAAACTTATCAAAGTATAGTATTATTTTGTAAGTTAATTGATTAGAAACAATGAGGTGATTTTATGTCAAAAGCAAAAGAGATATATTTAACAAGTGAAGGTTTAGAAGAAATAAAAAAAGAATTGGAGCATTTAAAATTAGTAAAGCGTCCAGAAGTAATTAATTCATTGAAAGATGCTCGTGCTTTAGGTGATTTAAGTGAAAATGCTGAATATGATGCTGCACGTAATGAACAAGCAATAGTTGAAAGTAGAATTATTGAATTAGAAGCTATGCTTGAAAATGCTGTAGTTATTGAAAAGACTGAAACTGATTGTGTTTCAATCGGTACAAAAGTTAAAATTGAATATGTAGAAGATAATGATACAGAGGAATATTCAATTGTTGGAAGCAAAGAAGCAGATCCTTTTCAAAATAAAATATCAAATGAATCTCCAATCGCAAAAGCAATTATGGGATTAAAAGTAGGGGATATTGCATACGTAAGTAGTCCAAATGGACAATATTCTGTTAAAATTCTTCAAATAGTATAAGCACGTTTTGTGCTTTTTTTAATTATTTGATATAATAAGGGCGTTGGGAGGAGTATTATGGAAGAATTATATAAAATATTAAGTTCAAACGATGGTAAAGGATTTACACCAGAAGTAGTTCGTGAATTTATATGTCTTATGTTTGACGGTTATAAAAAAAGAAAAAAAGATGGGAAAATATATAGTGGTGCTAAGGATATTCCTTGTGCATTGATTACGATGTATTGGTCATTTGCAGAAAAAACAGATTTAAATGAAATTTATAATAAATTTAAAAGAAAGTATATTATTAATGAAAATAATTTAGAAGATGTACATGATAGAAAAGAACGCGTTGGATTGGGTGAAGTATATGATTTTCTAAATAGTTTTGATGATAATCACTGGAATAATATTTATATTATTTTAAAAATACATCAAATATTATATTCCAAAGTAGATTTTCCAGAATTTGGTGGTAAATTTAGAACAGAAAATTGTTTTATTTCGTCTAGTGATGTATCTACAACTCCATATCATTTGATTTCTGCAGAAATATCTCAAATGTATAAAACATTTGATGAATTATTAAGATGGGGAAAAGATATAAAAGAGAACAAGAAGATTAGTGAGTTAATACCTTATATTAATTCTGTTATTGAATTGAAATGTAAATTAATTCGTATACATCCATTTAAAGATGGCAATGGAAGAAGTTGTAGGGCAATGGTAAATTTACTTTTCAAACAGGTTGATTTACCTCCCGTTTATATTCAAACAAAAGAAAAGACTGAGTATATAAAAGCTATGGATAATGCTATAAGACTTAATAATTATGATTCTATTCAAGGATTTTATTATTATAAACTTTGTGATTCGATTGTTGAATTAAATTATGATAACAGTTTAGGAGAACTTAGTGATTCTAAAAAAACAAAAAAGTAAAATAAGGGGTGACATGATGAAAAGGGGTTTCACGTTAGTAGAATTGTTGATGGTAGTAATTTTATTAGGAATGATTAGTTTAATTGCGGTTCCAGTAGTTGATAAAATTATTAAAGAAAATAGAGAAAAATTATATCAAACTAATGTTAAAATGATTGAAGAAGGAGCTCGTAGTTGGGCTAGTGAAAATGTTTTTCTATTACCTGATGAAGATGGTGAGTTTATAGAACTTACTATTTGTGATTTGGAAAAATCTGGTCATCTTGATGTAAATATAAAAAATCCTAAAAATGATGAATTATTTTATAAAGATTCTAAAGTTAAAATAATTAAGACTAAATTTGGGTATGAATATCAATATAACGAAGATAGTGGTACAAAGGAAGCGGTTTGTAATTAGTTAACAAAACACCTTTTGGGTTATTTATCATAAGATAACTTGAGAGGTGTTTTTATGAATATAAAAAGCGATTCAAGAAAGATAAAACCAGGAGATACTTTTATTGCTTTAGATTATGTTAATGATGGGCATAAATATATTCTAGATGCAATAAATAATGGTGCTACTAAAGTAATTGTAAAAGAAGGCTTATATAGTGTTGATACTTTAGTAGTAAAGGATACTCACAAATATTTGGTTAATTATTTAAAAGAAAATTATAAAGATGAGATTAAAGATTTAAAGCTAATTGGTATGACTGGAACAAATGGTAAAACCACAACTTGTTATTTACTTCACAAATCATTAAATAAATTAGGTAAAAAAACTGCTTATATAGGAACGTTAGGTTTTTATATTGATAACAAGATGAGAGATTTAAATAATACAACTCCAGATATTTTAGATATATATGAAATGTTAATGGAAAGTAAAAATGAAGGTTGTGAGTATGTTGTAATGGAAGTAAGTAGTCACGCCTTAAGTTTAGATAGGGTTAAAGGTTTAGAATTTGACGTTGCTTGTTTTTCAAATTTGACCCAAGATCATTTGGATTATCATAAGACTATGGATAATTATTTGAAAGAAAAACAAAAATTATTTAAGATGTTAAAAGAAAATAGTTTAGCAATTATAAACGGTGATGATAGTTATTCTAAAGACTTTTTTATAGAAGGAAATAATAATATAACATATGGATTTGATGATTGTGATAACCAAATAACCAATTATCAAACTAATCTATTTGGTAGCAGTTTTATAATTAATAATCAAGATGTATATGAAACTAAATTATTAGGAAGACACAATATTTATAATTTAACTTGTGTCATATCCGTACTTTCTCAGTTGGGCTATGATTATGATGACATAAAAAATGTCATTAAAGAATTAGAGTGTCCGCCTGGAAGAATGGATAGTGTAATTTTTAAAGATAATAAAATAATAATAGATTATGCACATACGCCTGATGCGGTGAGTAATGTTTTAAAGGCGGTAAAAGAGTTAAAACCAAACCATATATATACAATTGTAGGTTGCGGTGGAGATAGAGATAAGACCAAAAGGCCAATTATGGCTAATTTTGCTACAGAATTATCAGACTTTGTAATATTTACTAGTGATAATCCGAGAACAGAAGACCCTGTACAAATAATAGGTGATATGATACAAAAACTTGACAGAAATAATTATGAAATTGAAGTAAATAGAGAAAAAGCCATTATAAAGGGTATACAATTGTTAAAAGAAAATGATATACTAATGATATTAGGAAAGGGCCATGAGACATATCAAATAATAGGAATGCAAAAAATGGACTTTGATGATAAAAAAATAGTTATAGAAAATATTTAGTAAGGGATGATAAAATGTTAATTTTAGCCAAAGCAGCACTTGCTCTAATGGTATCATTTATAATATCAGTTATATTTGGGTTTGTATTAATACCATTTTTAAAAAAAATGAATGCAAAACAAAAGGTAAGTATATTTTTACAAAACAAGCATAAGAAAAAAGATGGTACTCCAACGATGGGAGGATTAATATTTATAATTCCGACCATTTTGTCTACAATAATTTTGATTTTTATGAACAAAATTGAATGGACGGATAATTTGTTTATAATTATGTTTGTATTTTTAGCATATGCGTTGTTAGGATTTATAGATGATTATTTAATAATTAAACGACATAATAATGATGGATTAACTGAAATACAAAAACTTATTGGTCAAATATTGATTGCGGTAATATTCTTTTTAATATTTATGAAAAGTGGTAGAAATCCAGTTTTAGATATTCATACTTTGGGTATAACCATTGATATGGGTTGGTTATATGGATTGTTTATCTTGTTTGTTTTAGTTGCTAGCAGTAATGCTGTTAATTTAACAGATGGTCTAGACGGTCTTGCTGGAGGACTATCGACAATTGCTTTTATATCATTTGGTATTATTAGTTTTGGTTCTAATTGGATTGCTGGAAATCAAGATATCGGAGTATTTTGTTTTATTTTAGTAGGTTCGTTACTTGGATTTTTGGTATATAATACTCACCCGGCTAAAGTATTTATGGGAGATACTGGAAGTTTAGCTCTTGGTGCAACTTTAGCTAGTGTCGCAATACTTACAAGCCATGAAATAACATTAATTGTTGTTGCTGGAGTTTTTGTCTTTGAAACAATATGCAGTTTAATCCAAATGATTGCGGGAAGATATTTTAACAGAAAAATTTTCCTTATGGCTCCTTTTCATCATCATTTAGAAAAATTAGGTTGGCAAGAAACTGATATTGTTAAACTATTTTGGATAATTGGAATGGTTTTAGGCATGGGTGGCATATTCTTTGGGGTTTGGCTATAATTAATATTGTAAAGAAAAAGAGTTTGATAAAAAAACTCTTTTTAATATTACTAAAAATTGGTATAATAAATATGGTGAGAATATGAATAAGACTAAAATAATTACTAAAATAGATAATACTAATAATAAAACTGAATCATTAACAGAAATGATGTTAAATGGTATTGATGCATTTTGTATTAGTTTACATGATTTTAGTCATGAGTTTTGTTTGGATGTAATTAATAAAATAAAAAAAATTAATGAAGAACTTAATTTACATACCTCAATCATTTTAGAAACTGTTGGAACTAAAGTTCATGCTGATAAATTTTATGGTGGTTGTGCTACGTTTAAGACTAATGATAAAATACGTATATATATGAAAAAAGTATTAGGTGATGAAACAAAGTTTTCGGTTGATTATAAAGATTTAGTAAATGATGTAAAGTATGATAGTCTTATCAAACTTTCTGATGGCACTGTTGAATTACAAGTGTTAGATAAGGGAGAAGATTTTCTTTTATGTAAGGTGAATCAGGGTGGAACTGTTTATGATAATACTAATGTGATTGTCCCTGGAGTAAAATTTAAAAATAGGTTTTTGCGTCAAGAAGATAGAGATAATATAAAATTTGCTTGTGAACATGATGTTGATTATATAATTACATCATATATAAGTGGAGTAGATGATGTTTTAGATATAAATGATTTGTTAATTGATTTGGAAAATAATCATATAGGTATTCTAGCTAAAATTGAAAATGAATTTGCTTTAGAAGAAATAGATGACATTATTAATATTTGTGAAGGGATTGTAATTTCTAGGGAAGATTTAGGAATTGAACTTCCGGTCGAAAGAATTCCGGGTATTCAGAAGTCATTAGTAAATAAATGTCATTTGGCAGGTAAAATTAGTATTATAGTTTCTGATATGGTTATAGAAACAGAAAATGCTTTATCTAAAGCAGAAGTAAGCGATATTGCTAACGCAGTATTAGATGGTACTGATGCTTTGATGTTTAATAATAAAACTTATTCATTAGATTTATTAAAAGCCACTGAAAAGGTTGTTAAAGTTGCTGAAGAAGATATTAATTATGCTAATTTTTTAGATATGACTATTCGTAGTGAAAGTAAAGATGTTACTGGAAATGTTGCTTGTAGTGTTGCAGAAATGGCTAATAGACTAAAATGTAAGGCTATAGTAGTTCCGACTATAAGCGGTTATACAGCTAGAAAAATGAGTAGATTTAGACCACGTTGTCCAATTATTGCAATTAGTACAGATGAAAAAACAGTTAAGAGTTTGGCTCTTTATTTTGGTGTTTGTCCAATTCTTATTGATAATCTAAAATCAATAGATGATATTATGACTCAATCAAAAAAAATAGTTTATAAAAAAATGGATGTATCATCTGGAGATAAAATTATTATCACAGGAGGATATCCATTTAAAGATATTAAACATACTAATTTAATAGAAATAGAAGAATTATAGATAAGAGGGGTGGGAATATGTACCCATTGGGAGAACAATTTAAATTAAAGATTAATTCTAATACCAATCCTAAAAACATTTTTAAGGGACAAAAGTATCGAATTAGTATTTTGAGTGAATCTTTAATTAGATTTGAATATAGTGATACTGGTGAATTTGAGGATTTGCCTACTGAATTTGCTTGGAATAGGGATTTTCCTGAAACTAAATGTTCTGTAAAACAAGATTCACGTTATTTAGAAATTGTTACATCTTATTTTAAAATTACATATGTTAAGGAAAAACCTTTTAAAGCTTCAGGATTTTCTCCTGCATCTAATCTAAAAGTAGATGTGTTAAATTCGAATAATGCATGGTATTATGGGCATCCAGAAGTTAGAAATTTCGGGGCACCAGCAAAAGATCTAGAATCATCAGATGGGAAAATTAAATTTTCAAAAAGTTTATATTCATTAGATGGTTTTGCAAGTTTTGATGATTCTAATTCAAAGGTTATAGAACAAGATGGAACCATGCGTGAAAGAAAAAATAAAGAAATAGATATTTATTTATTTGTTTATTTGAAAGATTTTTCAAGATGTTTAAAAGATTACTATTATTTGACAGGAGCCCCTGCATTAATTCCAAGATACGCACTTGGAAACTGGTGGAGTAGGAATTTTGAGTATGATGACTTATCGTTAAAAACGTTAGTAGATCAATTTAAACGCAAAAATATTCCATTATCGATCATATTGTTAGATGGTAAATGGCATAAATCAAATAAAAATTCTGAATCAGGATTTACCTTTAATAAAAAACTTTTTAAAAATCCATATGAAATGATTTCTTACGTTCATAATAGTGGAATAAGATTAGGACTTAGTGTTAATCCGTATGATGGATTTTCTAAAATAGATGATTATTATGAACAAACAAAAAAATATTTAACACCAGATAGTAACGGAATCATACCATTTAATGTATTAAAACCACGCAATTTAGATGTATATTTAAAAGTTTATATTCATCCGCTAGACGCTTTGGAAGTCGATTTTTACTGGCTAAAAAATAACGAAAAAACTACTTTGGATGAAATAAATACTCTAAAACATTATCATATGTATGATATGATGAGAAATTATAAACGTAGACCGATGGTGCTTGCTAAAAACTCTCTTATTGCGGCTCATCGTTATCCAGTATTGTATTCTGGTAAAACAAGAGTTAGTTGGGAAACATTAGGACTTATTCCTTTTTATAATTTAAATGCTACTAATATTGGTGTAAGTTGGTGGGCACATGATATTGGTGGATATTATAAGGGAATAGAAGATAATGAATTATACATTAGATTTGTTCAATTAGGTGTATTTTCACCAATCATGAAATTTGGCTGTGATGGTGGAAAATATTATAAGAGAGAGCCTTGGAGATGGGGGGTAAAAACGTATAGTATTGTTAAAGACTATTTAACACTACGACATCAACTCATTCCATACTTATATACTGAAGCTTATAAATATCACAAACAAAATACCCCTTTACTAACGCCTCTTTATTATAAATATCCAGAATACTATGATGATGAAAGATATAGAAACGGATACTATTTTGGAACAGAGTTATATGTATCCCCAATATTAAAAAAGAAGGATTCCCTTATGAATAGATCTATTCATAAAATGTTTATTCCAGATGGTATATGGTATGACTTTGTTACTGGAAAAAAATTTCCTGGGGGTAAAGAATATGTTGGCTTTTTTAAAGAACAAGATTATCCGGTGTTCGCAAAAGCGGGAGCTATTATTCCTTTAGGTATAGGAGAGTCTATAAATGATACTAATCCTCCTAAAAATATGGAAATTCATATATTCCCGGGAAGAAGCAATTCGTATACAATGTATGAGGATGATGGAACGACTGATTTATATTTAAAGGATTATTATTTACTAACGTCTATTGAATATAATTATAATCCAGACAACTATAAATTAACAATGAAAGCATTAGAAGGTAAAAATGGAATTGTTCCTGATTATCGTAATTATAAATTTAAATTTAGAAATACTAAGGAAATAAAAAATATCACTGTTTTACACGATAATTCTCCAGTTAGGTTTATGACATATACAGATGGTAATGACTTTATTGTTGAAGTGAAAGAAGTTAGAACTATAGGTGAATTAGTGATTGATTGCAGTGGAGAAAGTATTGAAATTGACGCAGTTAGAATTATTAATAAAGATATCGAGGATATCATTAATGATTTATCTATTGAAACAGAACTAAAAGAAAAGATAGATAATGTTTTATTTAGTAATCTTTCAATAAAGAAAAAAAGAATAGGTATTAGGAAACTTGGAAATAGTGGTTTAGAGAAAAAATATATAAAACTGTTTTTAAAACTACTTGAATATATTGATCAAGTGTAATAAAATTATAAATAATTCTTGATAAATAAAAAATTATATACTATAATATTGATATATTTAAAGACGAAAGAAAAAAGTATTAGTAATTAACTTATTAATTAGAGAAGAAGTGGTTGGTGAAAACTTCTAATAAGCATTATGAACTTGTTTTTCTAGTTACTTATAATTAAGTCGTGATTCTGCGTTAATGATTTAAGAGCATAAAAAAATATTATGAATTAAGGTGGTACCGCTTCTTATGGAGTCCTTAAGTTTATAATATTTTTATTTTTAGGAGGATTTTATGGAGTTTATAATAATATTTTTGGTATCTTTTGCAGTAGTTTATTTGTTATATCTTTTGACGGTTATTTCAAATAAAAACAAATTAGAAAAATTTAAAACAAGTAACAATGTTTTAATACTGGTTAAAAAGTATAAACTGACAATAACTGATTCTAATGTTAAATTACTCGCTCATTTAGTAGCACTGGCTAATGCCTTTATTATGGCTTTCGCAATAACAATTGTAGAATTAGTTAATAATTTCATTTTAAAGATTTTAGTTGCTTTTTTAGTAATAGTACCTTTAATCTTAATTTCATATCATTTGATAGGAAAGTATATGTTAAAAAAGGAGAATAAATAGATGTATAATTTTAAAGAAATAGAGAAAAAATGGCAAAATTATTGGGAAGAAAAAGAAACATTTAAAGCTAGTAATGATTCAAACAAAGAAAAGTTTTATTATTTAGTAGAGTTTCCATACCCTTCGGGAGCAGGTCTTCATGTTGGTCATGTTAGGAGTTACACAGCTTTAGATGCGATGGCCAGAAAGAAAAGAATGCAAGGTTATAATGTTTTGTATCCAATTGGTTGGGATGCTTTTGGTCTTCCTGCAGAACAATATGCAATAAAGAATCACATTCATCCTTCTAAAGCAGTAGAAGAAAATATAAAAGTCTTTAAAGGTCAAATAAAATCTTTAGGAATTTCATTTGATTGGTCTAGAGAATTTTCAACAACAGACCCTGAATATTATAAATGGACTCAATGGCAATTTTTGAAATTTTATGAAAATGGAATGGCTTATAAAGATAAGAAAGAAATAAATTGGTGTCCAAGTTGTAAAATAGGTCTTTCTAATGAGGAATCAGAAGGTAATGTATGTGAAAGATGTGGTGGACCAGTTGTTAAAAAAGAAAAAGAACAATGGATGCTAAGAATGAGTGATTATGCAGAAAGATTGTTAGAAGGATTAGATGAAACTGAATTTGTTGATAGAATTAAAACTGCTCAAATTAATTGGATTGGTAAATCAATAGGAGCAGAAGTTGACTTTCAACTAAAAGAAATAAATGAATCTTTAAAAGTATTTACAACTAGACCAGATACATTGTTTGGTGCAACTTTTATGGTTATTTCACCTGAACATAAAATAATAAGTAAATATATAGATAAAATAATTAATATTGAAGATGTTAAGGAATACCAAGAAAAGGCAGCACGTAAGACAGAAATTGAAAGAACAGATGCAACTAAAGAAAAAACAGGAGTAAAAATAGATGGCCTTACTGCAATTAATCCGATTACAGGTAGAGAAATTCCAATTTGGATTAGTGATTATGTTTTAACAAACTATGGTACTGGAGCTATTATGGCAGTTCCTGCACACGATGAACGAGATTATGCTTTTGCGAAAAAATTTAATATTGAAATTATTCCTGTTATAGAAGGCGGAGATATTACAAAAGAGGCTTATACTGGTGATGGGATAATGATTAATTCTGGATTTTTAAATGGCATTGATAATAAAAAAGATGCGATTGAAAAGATGCTAGGATATTTAGAAGATAAAAGTATTGGTAAGAAAAAAATAAATTATAGATTACAAGATTGGGTATTCTCTCGTCAGAGATTTTGGGGAGAACCAATTCCGATGGTTTATTGTGATGAATGTGGTTGGGTTCCGGTTAATGAAGAAGATTTACCAGTAACGTTACCTGATGTTGCTTCTTATGAACCTACAGATGATGGTGAAAGTCCGCTTGCTAATATTACAGAATGGGTAAATACGACATGTCCAAAATGTGGGCATGCTGCTAGACGAGAAACAGATACTATGCCAAACTGGGCTGGTTCTAGTTGGTATTGGTTGAGATATACAGATGCTAATAATAAAAATGAATTTGTAAGTCAAGAAGCATTAAAATATTGGGGAATGGTAGATTATTATAATGGAGGAATGGAGCATGCAACTAGGCATTTGCTTTATGCAAGATTTTGGCATAATTTCCTTTATGATAAAGGATTAGTTCCATTTAAAGAACCATTTAAAAAGAGAGTTGCCCATGGAATGATTTTAGGCTCTAATGGGGAAAAGATGAGTAAATCAAAAGGAAATGTTGTTAATCCGGATGATATGATTAAAGAGTATGGTGCAGATGCGTTAAGATGTTATGAACTGTTTATTGGGGATTACACTGCTGATGCTGCATGGAATGAAGACGGACTAAAAGGATGCAAAAAATTCTTAGATAGAATTGAAAGAATTGCTGAAAAACTAAATGGTGAAAATGAATATTCTAAAAGTGTAGAGATTTTAATAAATCAAACAATAAAGAAAGTAACTGAAGATTTTGATAATATGAAATATAATACTGCAGTTTCTGCTTTAATGATATTATTGAATGAATATGAAAAATTAGAAAGCATCTCTAATAAAGATTATCGAGTATTACTTCATTTATTAAATCCAATTGCACCACATATTACTGAAGAATTAAATGAACAATATAATTTAGGATTAGCATTATGTGAGTCTACTTATCCAATATATGATGAAGATAAATTAATTAATGAAACATTTACTATGGTTGTTCAAGTAAACGGAAAAGTTCGTGGAAAAATAGAAGTAAGCAGTAATACACCAAAAGAAGACATGGAGAAAAAAGCATTAGAAATTGATAATGTTAAAAAATATCTTGAAGGACTTGAAATAGTTAAAGTGGTTACGATTCCGCAGAAATTAGTTAGTATTGTTGCAAAATAGAAACTTCATATGAAGTTTCTATTTTATTTTTTAAAAATGGTTGACATGGCTAAAAATTTTTCCTATAATTATTATAGGTAAAGGTAGAAAAAATATAAATGATATCAAGTTGTTTAAATTTAGTCTACAGAAACTTGGTGTAAAACTACGTAGTTTCAAACTTTACTAAATGCGTGAAAGGAGGAAAATATATATGGAAAGAGAGAGAGGATCAAAAGTAATCGCTATTGTTGCGTTATGTGCAGGTGTTATTGGTTTATCATTAGGTTTCGCTGCTTTTGCAAGTAACTTAACTATCAAATCAAGTGCAACTGTA
>SVAO01000003.1 GCA_015059365.1 Bacillota bacterium
CTTCTATAACATTATCATCAATGTCCTCATTAATATATACACTTAGATTAGCAACATTTCTATCAATAGTTGTTTGTCTATTGATTTCCTCTTTTATTTTTAATTCTTCATCGCTTACTTCTAATATTTTTAACAAGTCATTAGCAACAATAGATAAATCTTTCTTTTCAACCGATTCATTTATTCTTTCGATTTCATCAGGACTTCCACTCTTTACTTTAAATCCTCTTTCTCTCATTAATAAATCAGCAACATCATATAATATTCCGTCCATTTTTAATTCTCTATAATTTTGTCCAAGTCCACTTAAAATATATGATGGCCATGGTCTTCTATTATGTGAAAGATGAAAATCAACACATTCGTTCACTCTACTCATTAAAAGTTTTACATAATCATAAACATTTGGAACTTCAAATCCAAGACTTTGCATATGATAATTAATTAAGAAATATTGTTTTATTTCTTCGCCTAAAAATTTAACGTAAGACAATGTTTGAAAAGATTCTTCTTCTTTATTATTTCTTCTATCGTATGATTCTCCATTTACCCTTGTAATTAAGGAATGTCCTTGATTATTTTCCATAAATTCAATACGGTTAGATAAATCTATGATGTGTTTCAATGTAAAATTTTCAAACGGATAATCAAATCCATCTTCAAAAGGCATAGAACTTGTAAAATTACTGTATTCATAATATTTATCTCTTACAAAAGATTCTTTACTTGAATATCTTGAATAGTCAATAAGTTCAACACCAATAGTATTATAGTTTTTATCAAATAATACATATAATCCAAGTGTAGGAGTATTTAATAAGATTACATCATCATAAATTTCACAATTTTCACAATCTAATCCATATAATCCACATCTTTGTTTAAATTTTATATCATTTATAATTTCTTCTCTTGTCATATATATCCCCCTATTTTAATAATTTTTTAGCAAGAAGCTTTCCACTTTTTTCTGTTACTTTAACTTCACATGGAACTTCAGAATTTTCTACTTTTTTCCAAACTTTTCCATTACCATTTTCCTTCTTTTCTAAAAATTGTTTTCTAATTTTTTCATGTTTTTCATTTAATTCTTGGACATTAACATCACTTTTTAAAAAGGTTGTTTTTGATTTTGGAATATCTCTCATAAGTAAAACTAAATATTTTATGTCAGTAGCACTCATTAAATAATATGAAGGATTTTTTTTAAATCCATTAATGAAATTTTGCATATTATCTATCTCTAAATATTTATAAAACACATTATAATATTCTTCCACTTTAATTTTTAATATACAAGCCCTGGCCATTAAATAATGAAAATAAGTTCTGTTTACTTTGACACATTGGTCCTCAGTTAAATTCATTACCTCTTCATAAGAAAGCATATTATGATTCAAATATTGCATGCGGGCTTTTAAATTTATTGATTTCATTAAATATCACCTCGTGTTAAATATTATATCATAATTATTAAGTTATGTAATTTTATTTGAATTCAAAACAAAAAAACGAACTATTTCTAGTTCGAATCAAATCAATCTGGAGGGCCTAGTCGGATTTGAACCAACGATCAGGGAGTTGCAGTCCCACGCCTTACCACTTGGCTATAGACCCATAACGGATAAATAGATTATATCAAAAAGAAATTCATTTTTCAACACTTTTTTGTATATTATATGATTTAGAATAAAAAAAAGACATATTTTATTTATACGTCTTCAATAAATCACCAGATTCATTAGTATTTCTAATCAAATCATATGTAATAATTGCATTTGAAACAGTAATTACTTCTTCTGCATATTTGCAATATTTTTCGATATAATCAACACTAACAGGTACATTCAAATCTAAAAGCATTCCTTCCTGACGTTGATTATTATAATACATTTTATCTGTTAACCAGTTACCATCTGGAAAAACAACTACGTTCTCATCAACACTAAATATATCATTTCCTAATGCATATTTACTAGCAAATCCAAACATATTACCAATAGTTGGAAGTACATCATACATTCCCATAACCTTATCTACTTCAACATTAAACTCTTGATCTTTAGTCCAAATTATAAATGGTACTTTTCGATTAAGTTCATATTCATAAAAATCTACATCATGGTAATTCTTATCATTCTTATCTAACAATACACCAGTTTGTGGATTGTAGTTATAAAAATATTCATATTCACTTGCCTTTATTTTCGCATCATGATCACCATAAATTATAACTACAGTATTATCTAATAAACCTTCTTCATCTAATCCTTCTAAAAATTCCCCTATTGCTTCATCAGCATAATGAACTGATTTAAAATAGTTTCCTAAAGTAGTTCCTTCTAAATATGGTTTAGTATTCTTAATTGGTCTACCAGTTTTTGAATCAATACTTTCAACTTCTAAATCAACACTATAATCACTATATGGTCCAATATATGAAAATGGTGTATGATTTGTAAGCATAATTAATACCCCATAAAAATTCTTATTAGATTCACTAACTGTTTTTATTTTAGGTATAGATTGAGAAAAGAATGACTTATCTGAAAGCCCTAATCCTATTGTTTCATCAATAACATAATCTTTTGTATAATAGTAAAAATTATCATATCCAAAACTATCATGTAACATATTACGATTCCAAAATGTCCCATTATTTCCATGCATACTAAATGTATAATAATCTTGTTCACTTAATAATTTCGGAATAGTTACATACTCACGGTCAAAATAATTAATAGCAACAGTTCCACTAGACGCAGGCATCAAACTAGTACTAAAAATGAATTCACTATCACTACTTGTCCCTACACTTTCTTGTGGATAAAAATTAGAAAAATATATACCTTCACTCGCTAATTTGTTTAATGTTGGAGTTAATTCCTTTCCATTAAAACTCAAATCCATTGTAAACTGCTGAATACTTTCTGCATGAATTACAATAATATTTTTACCCTTAAAAATATCTGTATATTCATTATTACTCACTTGTAGTGGATTTTCATCATAATAATCCCTAAATATTTTAGCATTCTTATCATAACCAAACATACTATTAATAGTTGGAGACAAGCTACAAATCAAATCATTAATTTGATATACATATACCCCGTATCTCATAACAATATATTCCCTATTCCATTGTTTTCCCAATCGTCCTATATCCGTAGCAGTTAAAGTAACAACAAATACTAATGCAACTACTATACCTCCTAATAATGTATACTTAAAATTCTTCTTTCCATTTTCTGTTTCAGTAACTCGAGGATAATAATTTCTTGACTTTAAAGTTATATGCACAAATATCATAAAAAATATTTGCCAAATATAACTAAAGTCTTTTATTTCCATAACATTTTCAACAATTGCATCCCCTACATCAACTATCTGCATAGATGTTGCAAGTAAAGAAAACGAAGCATATGATAAATAATTAGTATAATACATAGAATTAATTATACATATCGCCGTAAATAAAATACTTATTGTAAAAAAATACTTAAATTGATGTTTAGGCTTGAAAAAATATCCAAAAGCCCCTATCAAAAGAGTGATTGCTAAATCAGCAATAATAGGCCTAAAATCAAAAAAATTTTTAACTGTTAAAAAGCGTAATAAAGATGCATTTATTACAGAACTAATAACAAATGTCATAAATAATATATTTGTTTTAAAATATTGCTTATAATTAAAGTGAAATTTGTTTTTTATTTTATTAAACCACTTCTTCAATATACCACCCCAATTAACTGTGATAAGTATATCACGTTTTACATCTTTTTTCAATTATATCAAAGTAAACAAAAAGTAAGGTATATATACCTTACTAAAAAGGAGAAAATCATTACCATCATAAACAAATACTTGTTAGTTCACAGTAAAACTAGGTTGAGTATTTACTAGTCTGTGCATTTGTACATATAGGTAATAATATATGTACAATTTTATTATATCCTAATTATTTATTTTTATTATAATCTTCTGACATTTCATAATCATGAACATTAATTGTCATACCTAATACTAAAATATAAGATAATATATAAATCCATAGCATCAAGATAACTATATTAGTTAAGCTTCCATAAAATATGTTGTAATTATTAAAATTTGTCACATAATATGAGTAGCCTAAAGTTACTATACTAAGAAGTGCAGTAGTAAAAACAGAACCTCTAGTGTTATATTTACTAGGAATATTTTCATCTGGAGCTATTGTATAAATTAACTTAACCATTATATAAACAATTAATATACCTAAAGGCCATTTAATTAAAAAATAAACTTTATATATAATATCACTAATTGATGAGAGCATTTTAACACTAACAATAAACTGCATAATACTATTTCCAAATGCTAAAACTAAAATTATAAATATAAAAAGAAGTAATATTAATATGGTTAATAAAAGAGCTTTTATACGCCTAGAAAGATAGTTTGAATGTTTTATACCATACAAAGTATTTGATGTTATTATGATAGAATGAGGGCCATTTGACGCCAACACAAAACCTAAAATCATTGAAACTCCAATTGTTAAATTTAATCCTTCTCCATTAACAAATGATATTAATATATTCGCAACTCCTTCCGGAAAAAACCTGTTTATAATATTAATAACACTGTCCAAAGAAAGATTAATAGTTGAACAAATAAATCCTGTAAGGACAATAATAGGAATTATAGATAAAACTAGAAAAAAAGCTAAATTGCCTGGTAAAAATTTCAATTCCGGCCTAACTAACATAGAATATATATTTTTTATAAATTTTTTTACATTATCCATTGTTTTCACCTACATTAATATATCAAAAAAAGAAAAAAAATACAAATTAAAAAAAGAAGAAATTAATAATCAATTTCTTCTTTAATTTCTCTCATAGAAGCAGTTGCTTCATTTATTGCATCATCAATTGTTTTGATAGCATCAGTAATCATACTATATCCTATTGCTGCACCAAAACCGTGGGATAACGATTTAAATTCTTTATTTAATTTACGAACATAACTTACAATTTGTTTCTCATCATATCCTACCATATAAATTAAGAATTCATTACCATTTGTACGAATAATATCACTATTTGGCATTTGAGTAGCAATCAATATGTTAGCCGCCTCACCAATAACTTTATCCCCTTCAGCATGTCCATAATTATCATTTATATATGCTACATTATTTAAATCCATAATAATAATTGTTTGTGGATAAATTTCACTAGCATCCCATTTTTCAATATTATCGTTTAAATAATTACGATTCTTAAGTGAAGTTAACATATCTATATATTTTAATTTATCTTCTTTAGATAAATTTATTTTTTTAGTTTTCTGTTTCGGTTTAAATAAAGAAATACCTAAAACCACCAATATTGCCGCACTGATAATTCCAATGATAAGTAGAATTAATCTTTTTAATGAGAATGGTTTATTAGCTAATTGCATTACTTCATAATAACCTTCGTTGGTTAATTCCTTTTCATTATTAAATGATAAAAAGAAATCTAAAGTTTTAATAAATAAATCATTTTCATTTGTTTTTCTAACTGCAAAATTATAATCATAGCCCAAATCAAATAATTTAGCTATTTTATAATTTTTCAAAGCACTATTTGAATAATAATTATATGTCTCATAATCAATAACAATAATACTATTATTATTGATTTGGTTCATTAAGCTTTCTACATTATCATATACTTTAACCTTAACACCTTTATCCACTAAAGTATCCGCTATACGACTTGATTTTACAGCCATTACTTCATAATTCTTCAACGAATTAATCGAATTAACAACTATATCATTATTCTGTTTAATAACTACTGCAATCTTTTCATCAAAAGAAGAAACAGTATTAGCAACATCCATATTAAATGTTAAATATGTCGTATTATTAAACATAATATCTAATTTGTTTTCATTAAAATCTTTTACTAAGGAATCAATATCACTATATTTTTTATAACTAATCTCAATGTTTGCAAAATCAGAAAACTTTGCCATAAATATATGATTAATTCCTACATATTTACCATCATAAATTAAATCATATGGTGCATTTTCAACAAAACCATAGTGATAACGTTTACTTTTAAATTCAACTTTGGCAATATCATCAACATTAGAAAAAGCTAAATAATTATCTAAAAATTGATCTTGATATGATTTTTCATAAGAATCATTTTTCCACTTTTTATAATATTTTGTTAATATGTTATTTAATTTATCAGTATTTCCCAATTGTAAAACATAATCTTGAGTTATTTCAGAAATATGATAAGCAATGTTTAATTTATCATTAGAAACAATATCTTTGAAATACATCATACGTGGTAAAACAATTGCATCCACAGTTTTCTTTGATTCATCTATATTTGTTAAATCTTCAATCATACTATTGTAACTGTCAAAAGATTTTAATAATAAATTAGAATCAACATTTAAATAAGTATTGATTTTATCAATATCACTATTTAACACTCCAATAGTTAAGTTATTAATATCCTCTAAAGTATTAAACTTTTTATTATCATCAGTTATAAGAATATAATTATCCCTATACAAAAGTATTTGATTACTTCCAACTTTTTCAACAATTTTTAAAGCATAGTCACTTTTTAATTCATCACCAATTTTATAAGCAACTTTATTAAATTCTAACTGAGTATCTTCCTCTAAATCTGTTAAAAAATCAAAGAATATTCCTTCCCCATTATAAGTAATCATAGGTATATTGTTAATTATTGATAAATCAATTAATTTACTTTTATTCTTTTCAATCCATTGTTTTTCAATCAACGTTAAAGTTGTATTTTTATCTTGCTTAAATGCCACAAAATAAGTAATTAAACCTACGATTGTCAACACTAAAACAATAATAATTGGAATTAATATTTTTTTATTTTTCATTTTCTTTTCCTACCTTCTTTGTGGTTGTAAATGATGAATTATTACAATGTTTATAAGCTATCATAGGATACAATTCCTCATCCTTCTCACTTGTGACAAACACTTCAAAATCATAAAATTTCTTTTCTTCTTCAGTAAAATTATCTAAAATCAAATTAAGTAATGATTGAACCGTCAATTCATCTGTTTCAGACTTAACTTCAATAAATATTTTAATGATACGCCCAGTAAGCCCAAAATAAGTATCATTAGTATTCTTATTACCTAAAATTTTTTCTTTCACACTATTAAATCTTAAATCAGTAATTTGAACATTTTCAATACCATTTAAACGGTTACCATATTTATTACCACCATTACTAGATAAAAATACTTTAGTAAAACAAAATCCAATAATACCAAATACAATAACATATATTACTATTAATGATATTACTACTTTATGATTTTTAATAAATTTCATCTTTCCACTCCAATCATTTTAACTAGCGTAATAATTATACTATATTTATAATAATTTTTCAAATTTTATCTATTATAATATATAATTAAAAATCTGATTATTATTATCTTTCTTAACCATCCCAACAATTTGATTATTTACTTTAATATATACAGTGATAATGCTTTTCATTTGAAAATTATTACCTAAAGCTTTAGAAATAATACTTTCTAAATAAATTAACTTATCCCTATTTAAATAATCAGAAGTAATTGTAATAGACGCATTAACTAAATTATTATCTTCAAATAATCCATATCCAGATATATAAATATTATCCAAATTAATCTGCCCTTGAAATGCTTTAAAACCATTGTAAACATCTACATTCTTTTCTGTTAAATTATTACTATCTAAATAGTGATAACTAAAATCAACTGCTTTAAATGATATATTATTATCTGACGTTATTCCAAAATATTTGTAAGAACCCGGTAAAGTTGAATTAGGTGATGCATTAATATAAAGACCTATTAATATTCTCTTATCTTTAAGATTATCAATATTACGCAAATAACTCAAAACATCTTTAATTTTTTCCTTAGCATATTTTACTAATTCTTCTTCAGATATTTCTTTATATAAAGTAGCACCATAATTATTTTTATATGATTGATATTTATTAAGAGCTAACCCGATAGAGATACCGGCCAAATCACCATTTTTATCTAAATAATTCTGTTCATGAATATACGTAATATATTTTGGAATCATTTCAATCCCATCTATATTAACTTTATAATCAGGATTTATATCATTAAGAAGTTCTTTTATTGAATTAATATCCAAATATTGACCTGCTTGATAATAATAATTGGATGTTTTAAAATATTTCGATGATAAATCCATTAAACGGGATTGAATGTTATCAACATCATAGTTATTACTAATCATATAATTTATATAATTGCCACTTACAGATTGCTGGTATGGCTCGAAAATTTTATATGTATTTAAATCATAATAATTTTCAAAATCTAACTCTTCTTTTTTAGAACAACCACTTAATATTAAAATAAAAATTACTAACATTACAATATATTTTTTCATGCTACCACCATCATTTTAATTATAACATATCATTTATTATTTTAAATAAAAATGACACATTTGTGTCATTATTTAGATTCTAATTTCTTTAAAACATCTTTTGTTACATCTATTGCTTTTTCTCTTACAGCATTAGCTGCATCTTCTAAAACAGGTGTTCCTTTGTCTACTGCATATTGAACTAATTTTTTAGTTGCTTCTTCTATATCTTTAGCTTTCTTTTTAGCAACTTTTAATACCTTTTCTTTATCTAAATCATCTAATGAAGCTTTGATTTCTGCAATTTTATTTTCAACTTCTTCTTTAACTTCTTCAATATCAATATCTTTTACCTTAGCTATTAACTCATCCATTTTTTGTTTTAATTCACGTCTTGTTTCACTACCTTCTTTAGGAGCAAACAATATTCCTAATCCTGCACCAATAGCTGCACCTGTTAAAAATTTCCAAATTCCTGTTTTTTTACCCTTACTCATCACTATTCTCCTCATCTTTACTTTTTTTCTTAAAAAACGATGTAATTCCTGTTGCAATAGTACCTACTATTCTATCAGTTAACATATTAACCGCATCTGCACCCTTATCAACAAGAGAAAAAACTCCATTTAGTTTTCCCATCTTATTATTTACATCTTCAATAGTTTTATCAACTTTATCTAACGTCTTTATCGCCTTAACCATTAAAACTATAAGTACTATTAATAGTATACTTAATAATATATATAATATGATAGGCATAACTTTTAACAAAACATCCATTTTTATTCATCTTCTTTCTTATCGTACATAGAATCTATCAAGTTAAATAAATCACTCTCTGTTAAGGTATTATCACTTTCTTCTAACTCTTGATGCATTTCTTCGAATAAATCTTCATCTTCTTTAATTGTAACCTCTTCTTTTTCTATTTCTTTAGAAGCAAATCTCGGTTCATAATCTGGATCCATTAAATCTTCAAGCATTCCATCATGTACATCTATTTCTAATGTTTCATTTTTCTCTTCAAATATTTCATAATCATCACTTGGAATTACAGTTTCTAATTCATCTTCAAGCGTTCCAAATGCCTTTTTTCTAACATCATCAATAGATACTGAACTTTTATTATCATAATATGAAGTTGTTGGTTGTTTTTTCTTTGGTGTAATATCTTCTTTATGATAATTTTTATCTAATACACCATATACTGGAGAAATAATTGGAGTTGGTCTAAAAGCCTTTTTTTCTTCCTCTTTTCCTTTGTATCTTTCTTCTAATTTAGGAACTTTTTTTTCTTCTTTCTTCTCTCTTCTTTCTAAACTAGCAAAATCATTATCATCAAAAAATATTGGAACTTGTGGTTTTTCTTCCTTAACTAAAACTTCACTTTCTGAAATTGTTTCTTCTTTATTTTCTGTAGAAACTGGAGCTGGTATCTCTACCTGAATAACATCTTTTTTTATCGGTGCCTCTTCAACTTCCTCCGTAAACAAATTTTTTACCTTATCTAAAAATCCCATACTATCACCCTCCTATGAACCTGTCTGTTCATCATCAACATACTCTAAGAAATTATCATTACTTTCATCCTTTGATTCAAAGATATCATAATTTTCCTCTTTATTAGTAAAAAACTCATCATCCAACATTAATTTAATTACTGGATTATTAAACTTTACTGTAGACAAAATATATGATGAATTTAATATAACACTATTAATTTCATCTTCATTAACCAATGTTTGTATTCGTGCATAATTATAAAAGAAATTAATTAGATACTTACCACCAACTTGTTTTATTTCTAAATATCCATTTTTATCATTCAAATTAAATTTACGTGAATAATAAACATCATCTTTTTCTTCATAATCTATATCTTTATTATAAAAATAACTTATTGCGTCTATATATAGATAATAATAGTTTCCATTAGAATATAATTTATCATTAAATTCTACTGTATCTATATAATTAACACCTCTAGGAACATAATATTTATAACCTTTTCCAACGCGATTATATAATTCATTATTCTTAGATAAGATAACATTTATAGTATTATCAATATTATCTGTATCTATTCGAACTATCGTGCACCCAGTAATACTAAATGCAACTAACAGTAGTACAACAATTTTTTTCATGCCTCACCTACTTACTTAGATTATACCAAATTTTAACATAATTTGTTTATTTTTTATAAAAACACTGTAAATAAAACGTCTACTTAGTAACGTCAATCATATATATTACTTGCCCACGTGATACAAATCTATCCTCATATTCAGTCGGTATATTTAATTCATGATCATCATTATATAAATCTAATGATATATCTTCTATTTTATATCCATAATTGTTAAATGATCTAATAGAAAACTCAAATAGCTTTCTATTATCAGTTTTCATCACAATATTTTTTATATCTTTAAATATCAAATCATACTTTTCCAAAAACTTAATACTTGATAGGCGCCTATGTTCATGTCTATCTTTTGGCCATGGATCTGAAAAATTCAAATAAATTCTATCTATTTCTTTATCAAATACATCATTTATTTCAAGTGCATCCATTCTAATTAGTTTTAAATTAGGAATATCCATATTCCCAATTTTTTGAATTGCCCTAACTATCACACTATCATACTTTTCAATACCAATAAAATTAATATTAGGATATTTTAATGCATTATTTATTATAAATTGCCCTTTCCCCATACCTATTTCAATATAAATAGGATTATCATTGTCAAACAACTTTCTAAAATTACCACGAAATTCTTTTGGCTCTAGTAAGATATAACTAGATGATTCAATTTGTTCTTTTGCATTCTTTACATTTCTTAATCTCACTTTATCACCTATTTAAATTATAACATACTTATATATCAAAAAAAAGAATGAAAGTTGAACTTGTCAACAAAAATCATTCTTTTTTCATTAAATTTTATGTTTATACATAAACTCTCGCTATATACGTATATGCTTGATCATCAATAGTAACCACTATAGTTAAATAGTGAGGGTTTTCATCATCATTAAGTGCATCTATTGAATATGGCATAGCATAAGATGCGATTTCAGTATCAGCACCAAAAAACACAAGTTTATCCGTATAAGTTGATAATTTATAATTTACCATTACAGAAATAGTACTGCTATTAACAAATTCATTAATTTCCTTATCTGCGCCTTTAACTGTAACTTTTAAATTCAAATAATCTTTTGTTGGATCATTCAACACAACTTCACCGTCATCAATCGAATTGACAACATCAATTCCAATTCCATATATGTTATCATTTGTAAACGTTTTTTCTTCTTGTTCATATGAATCAGCTTGTGCATATACAGTTGTTATTTGATAAGTAAAGTTTTTATCTCCTGCAGCCCAATTTCCTCCAAAACGAGCATCAATTTTAAATATTTTTTCATTAGAGTCTGTTGGTATATAACAAGGAGTATTTTCACCACATGCAAATCCTCCTATATTAAGTCCAGAATTTAACACACCTAAATCAACTTCTGTATCTGCTAATATATCTTGTGCTACTACATTTTGTCCACTACCAAGAATATTAAAATTTACGTATGTACTAGTTTCACTCTTACTTAAAGAGTCCCAATCTTTATCATTTGCCCCTACAAATGTAGATGGTGCCCCTTCACTTGTTGTACTAATATCTGTGATTTTTGCACTTACTGGTACAAATGACTTATTTTCCATTGTCATGTATGCTGGAGTTCTTTCTCCAGTTGTTAAATCTAAAGTAATATCTGCTGATATTGTTGTTACTACTTCGATACTGATATCACCAACAATATTTACTCCAACATCTGTTGTTTGTGCTAATACACTATATGGCATATATGTTATCATTGTTACTACTAATAATATATAACTTATTATTTTTTTCATATTTTACCTCTTTCTAATTTTTTATTGTTAAATTTATTTCTACTCCACTTTTTCCTTTATAATTATTATTTCCATCATAAGCCTCAAAATAAGCAATACATTTATAACTACCTTTATTTATTTTTTTATCTAATGCTGCTTCATCTATTTTTTCACCTGGATTTAACTTAGGTGATGTATAGATTAATTCATTGGTATCTTTTAAATATATTTTTACTATCACATCATAAACGTTATTACCTTTATTTTCTATTCCAAACTTGCCTTTTTTAAAGGAACTTTCTAAAGTTATCGCAGAATTTATTTTGATTGCTAATTGATTACTATTTAATTTGCCTGCAACCTCTTCTCCTTTTTCAACAGTCTCATTTTTGTTTCTATTTTCCATTGCTTTTTTTATTACAAGAAACGAAGACGTTGAAAATGCGATTGCAAGTAGTAATAATATTACAAAGTTTTTTAATGAACTAAGAACTTCATTTTTCTTCTTCATCTATATTTGGCACTTCCTCCTTTCTAAAACACAAAAAAACACAAAAAATTCTAGTTTTCTAGAATTCTTTCGTGCTTTTCTGTTGAAGTGATTTTTGGGTTAGTAATATACCCCCCCCCAGGTGATATTGATACTATTTAAAATACCATTCATAACCATAAAATCACTTCCTTATCTTGTTACATTTTAGCACATTCAGTTCATTTTGTCCATATTATTGTTTTATTTTTCTAACATATGCTTCCATCTCTTTTAAAGCATCTCCACGCAAAGGCTTACACTTCTTATAGTTTTGTATTTCTTCTAACATTGCTTTTGCCATTCCATCACAACTACCATATCCACATGCTCCACAATTATATCCTGGTAAAAGTTTACGAAATTCATCTTCTTTATTTTCCCTACGGTTTAATTTGTAATCTATAGTTACTAAAATAACACTTAATAGTAAAGCAAGTAAAGTAAGTATTAATATTCCAATCATTTTATACACCTCTTACATTCACTACAATTTTTTGAACACTTATTCTTATTATATAAAACTATCGTTAATATAAATAATAAAATTAATATAATAAACCCCATCTTATCCTCCTATATATCTAGAAAAAATTAAAGCCATAATAGATGCAGTAATTAACGCAATGGGTGTTCCTTTAAATGGTTTAGGAACATTAGAAGTATCTAAACGTTCTCTAATAGTTGAAAAAATATATATAACTAGTGTAAAGCCTATTCCACTACCAAAACTAAAAATAAGTGTTTCTAATAAAGTAAAACTATTATTTATATTTAATAAAACTGTTCCCAAAACCGCACAATTAGTAGTTATAAGAGGTAAATAAATACCTAATGCATCATATAGTTTTTTTGATTTGCTGCGAATAATAATTTCAACAATTTGAACCATTGAAGCAATTACTAAAATAAATACAATTGTTTTTAAATATGTAGTATCTGATGGAACCAATACATAATAATATAGTAAATAAGTTATTAAACTAGAAATAGTTACAACCCCAGTTACAGCAATTCCCATCATTACCGCATTTTTACTATCCTTAGAATTACCAATAAAAGGACATATACCTAAAAATTTAGTTAAAACTACATTTTCAGTTAAAATACTTACTATAAATATACTAATTAGATTCATCTTTTTCACCTCTTATATAATTAATTATTCCCGCAAATATTCCTAAGGTAAAAAATGCACCAGGCGGACTAATTAAAAAATTCATTGGAAATAAATTAGATGTTGGTAATTTATAAATTGCTCGGTACCCAGTTAGTGAACTTAGTCCATCCATTAATGTTATTGTATTTGAACCTAAAATTTCTCTAAATGAAGCAATTAAAATTAAAGCAATTGTATACCCTAATCCTATTCCTAACGCATCTAACAAGCTTTTTCCTACTCTTTCTTTTGAAGCAACGGATAATGCTCGACCTAAGACAATACAATTTACTACTATTAATGGTAAATAAATTCCTAGTGCTTTATATAAAGCTGGAACATAGTTTTGTAATAATAGTTCAACAATAGTTACGAATGTACCTATTATTAAAATATAAACCGGGATTTTTACATTTTCAGGAACTATTTTTTTTATAAGAGAAACAACAAAATTACTAAATAATAGAATTATTAATACACAAAATCCCATCATATATGCATTTTCTATTTTTGTAGTAACTGCAAGGGCGGGACATAAACCTAAAAATAAAACAAAAACCGGATTTTCATTCTTTATACCATTTATTATTGTTTTCATATTTCACCTCGTTAACATTACAACTAAATATAATAAACTTGAACAAATTAAAGCAGTTATGGTTAAAACTAAAACACCTTGTAATTTTTTATTTTCCATATGTTTTATCATACTCCTTTTTGGTATTAATAACTGCTTTTCTTAAACTATCAGATGAAATGGTTGCCCCACTTATACTATCAACATTATCCAATCTTTGCTGGTTTTCAATTAATTTCTGAATATAATTATTATCAATTATTAAATTAAAATATGAATCACTTTGTTCTATGACTGTAATTGATTCTATAATCGCATTTTCAAAAGTTATTTTTAAATCCAAATTACCACCAAAACTTTGTTGCCTAACTTCATAAATAATTTTGCCATTTTCTTCTTTACTACTCATAACTTGAAAATTAGAATTATTATCTTCTTTAAAATCAGTACCATTATAATCATTAAGTACATTTATAATCATTTGTTTTAAAGCTCTAGATGTTACAGTTGCACCACTTACAGTATCCAAATTATTAAGATTTTTTTGATAAGATACTAGTTTTTCTATATATTTCTCATCCACTATCTTTTGATAAAAAGATTCATTTTGTTCAATAATTTCTATACTAACTATTTTACCATTATCAATAATAATATTCCCTTTTAAAAGTCCTGAATAACCTTTTTGGGTAACAACATAATTAGTATTATTCTCAATAATTTCTTTAGAAATAATATTAAAGTTAGAATCTTTAACTGTAGAATCAGCTTTAAAACTATTTCCTATAAAACCACTTACAACAATTATTAAAAACCAAGCTATCAAAAATGGAATTATAGCTTTCTTAAAACTAAATCTCGCCTTTGCACCTATTCTATCAATAATAAAAACCATCATATTCATAGTAAGAATACTTGTTAATACACCTTCTGGAAATGGAGTTAAATACCTAAAAACCACAGTTAATATACCCAAAAATAATCCATATAAAACTTGCCCTATTGGAGTTGTAGGACTAGTAACCGGATCAGTAGCCATAAAAACAGCACCAAACATTAATCCACCACTAAATATTTGAAATAATGGATACCAAATACCTAAACCATTAATACTACCAATCATATATGTCATTAAAAAAACCGTTAAAATATACATTGTTGGAATTTTCCATTTTATAACTTTAGTAATAGTTAAATAAATAAAACCAACAATACATAATAACGCACTAACTTCGCCTAACGAACCGGGAATCATTCCTATAAAAAAATTCCAAAGACTTCCATACGGTAAAACTAATGTCTCATAAGTTCCAATACCAGAAACTAAGGATGCATTAGATAATGGAGTCGCTAAAGACAATGTATCTAACTCATATTGATTTAAATATCCACCATTCTTGCTAATAACTACAGCATACGATGAAATTATAAATAATCTTCCTATTAAGGCGGGATTAAAAATATTATTACCAAATCCACCAAACAATAATTTCCCGACAAAAGTTGCCATAAATGCTCCAAAAATCACAATTGAAATTGGAGTATTAATAGGAAGAATAAGTCCTAAAAAAAGACCTGGAAATATACTAAAAGAGCTACTTAAATATTTCTTTAAACCATCCTTTTTTTTCTTTAAGAAAAATAAAGCATATAAAACCTCTATTAAAAATGAAGTGATAGTAGGAATTAAAATAAATAATAACGGATTAAACATTTCCACAAAATTGATATAACCTTTATTATAAGGAATTATCCCATTTTTATAAAAAGAAAATAAGATTATTGGTAATAATGCAATTAATAAATGAACCATATTTTTATTAGTTGAATTATTATGCTTTTTAAATGGTCCAATATTCAAATGAAAATCTTTCACTTCTTACCATTCCCTTCTTTTTTTATAAGTGTTTTAGCTTCTTTCACACATTCTCTAATGTTAATTTTTGAAGGACAAACATACGAGCACAAACCACACTCAATACATTTATCAGCGTTTAATCCTGTTAAAGATTCTACTTTAGATAGACTATCTTTTATTAAAACTGGTGATAATTTAGAAGGACATATAGAAACACATTTGCCACATCTAAAACACTCTAAAGATTTTTCTTTGTTAAGTTTCTTCATAACTAATACGCAATTTAAATTAGATGCGATAACAAAATCATCATCAGCAATACTACTACCCATCATTGGTCCACCAGCACAAATTACAACATCTTTGTTACGTTTATATCCACCTATTGCTTCAATAACATCTTTAACTGGCGTCCCTATTTTTACATAAACATTTTGAGGATTTTTTAACATATCGCCAGTAAATGTGACTATTCTTTCAATTAATGGCTTATTATACTTTAATGCTTCATAAATCGCATAAATTGTTGATATATTATTTACTACAATTCCTTTTTCTAAGGGAGTGGTCCTATAATTAATATTTTTTATATATTTAACTAAATTTTTTTCCCATCCTATCGGATAAATATTTGGTAAAGTAACAAGTTTTATTTTTGGGTAAGTACCCAGATAATTTTCAAATAGTTCATTTATTGTAGTATCTTTTTTTACTCCAATAAAACATTCTTTAATACCATTGATTTCCATGATAGCATCTATTGCTTCCAAAATTTCTTCACACTTTTCTTTTATTAAAACAAAGTCTGCCGTAATATAAGGTTCACATTCAACTGCATTTACAATCAATGTTTTCAACTTCTTATTAGTATTATATTTTACATAAGTAGGAAATCCAAATCCACCCATTCCAATAATTCCACATTCTTGTAAGCGACTAACAAACTCTTCATGTGAAAAATTATTAATTTTATTTCTAACAGCTTGCTTTTCCTCTATCTTTTCTTTAAAATCATTCTCTATTACAACACATTTTACTAAAGTTCCATCTATATATTTTTTCTCTACAAAATCTATTACTACTCCACTTACACTAGAATGGATTGGAAGCCTAAAATTTCCCTTTCTTTTGGCAACTATAGACCCTTTATATATATAATCACCTTTTTTTACAACAGTAGTAATATTCCTATCATCACCACTGATTAAGGGGATATAAACATATTTAGGTCTAGTAAAAAAATTCAATTTTCTTTTTTTAGTTAATTCTTTTCCTGCATCTATCTTTGTTCCTACAATCATCATATACCTCCCTATTTTTATCTAATAATATAATTATATATTATTTTAATATAAAAAAAAAGGAGTTAATTCCTTATTTTAGACAAATACCAAGATAAATCTTGTTCATCAAAAATATTTATTCTAACTGAATTAATCCCCATTTCATAGTAATCATTAATATAATTATCTATTCTTGGCTGATAATTGTATATATACATTAAACCATTTTTTTCTTTAACCGGATAATAATGATTAATTCGATCCACAAGATATAAAAAATTTCTTTGATATAGAGAATTTAGACTAAATTTACTAATCATCATTTCTTCTCTACCATAAACAACAACTTCCAAATTAGGTTTTTTTAAATATCTATCTTTATATGATGTTATGATATCTTTTATCTCTGATTTTGTCAATTCATAAGATAACGTTACCTTTTCTAAACCTACACTATGAAGGAATGCAACTGCATAAGAATTAAAAACATTTAAAGAAAAATCTCCTACCTTCTTATTTGTATAACTTAAACTCCCTAATTCTCCTATCATTAATGGATAATTGAAATTATACATATCATAATTTACTCTTGGAACTTTAAATATTAAACGACTATCATTATTCTTAAATAAAGCTACATCATCACTATAAATATAGTCAAAATTATGCTTTTTAATTTTATCATAAAACTTACTATCTTCTAATAAGACGTTTAACTCTCTACTCTCTAAAAAATCAGGAACATCTATATTATAGCTATCTTTTAAATAATTTGTTTTATAAATTCTTAAATTTAATAATTGTTCAACTGCATTTCTTCTAATTTCATTTAAATCTCTATTATTAACATATATATTTTCATCTTTAATAATCTCTAGTTTTTCTAAAGCAAAAGGTGTATCACCTAATTTATTTATTTGTTTTTCTATTTTATCATTATCAAGCGGAGCATTATTTGCTTCTTGCACAGAAATACCAGTAATAGAAATATTATTTTTACCATCGCTCAAATTTAAATATAAAGGTTTATTTGCTTGCAAAATTATTTTTCCTGTGATTGCAATTTTTTTAGAAATTTTATTTATTTTATCTTTTAATAATTTAATTTGTTTAATATCAGTAGTTTTTACTACTTTGCTATCACTCTTAATAGTTTTTATTTTTTCATTCAAGAAAATAGTAACTGTATCACCTCTTTTAGCACTATTAACTTTTTCTTTATTGCGATAAATATTAGTAACTACACATCCTATATCATAATCAATAATTCTTATGCCATCACCAATATTCAATTCATCTAAAAGTTTAATTGTTAATTTATTTTTATTATATTCTATAACTTTAGCAATCTCTATCCCCATATGATTTGGTCTAAAACTATTAGTTATATTATTATTTAACTCATTAAATAAAAATCCACAAGTAAATTCTCTATTAAATATTTTCTTAAGTTCTGTTAAATAATGATCATCAATAAAAACTTTACCCGTCTCATAATATGAATCAATGGCTTTACGATACAAAGACACAACAAGATAAACATATTCTGGTCGCTTCATTCTTCCTTCTATTTTAAAACTATCTATTCCACTTTCAATCAAATCTTGAATATGTTCCAAAGTACACAAATCTTTCATACTCAAAACATAATTTTCATGATTTAATTTTTTGTTATCACTTGATAACAATTGGTATGGTAAACGACATGTGCCTGCACATGCTCCCCTGTTTCCACTACGACCACCAATTAAACTACTCATCAAACATTGCCCAGAATAACTTACACATAAAGCCCCATGTACAAATAGTTCTAATTCAATATTCGTATTCATTCTGATGTTTTTTACTAAACCAATATCTGTTTCTCGAGCCAAAACCACTCTTTTTAATCCCAATTTTTCACAAAACTTAACGCCTTCTAAATTATGGATGTGCAATTGGGTGGATGCATGAATTTCTAATTTTGGATACAATTTACGGGCTAAATCAATCATTCCTAGATCCTGCATAATAACCGCATCAACATTATTTCTATGTAAAAAATCTATAAATTCAATAAACGTAGGAACTTCATGTTCCTTAATTAATGTATTAACAGTAATATAAACTTTTACTCCATATATATGGCAAGTTTTTATCAACTCTTTAATTTCATCATTTGAAAAATTTGGAGCAAATTGTCGTGCTCCAAACATATATCCACCTAAATAAACAGCATCACACCCTGCATTAATTGCTGCATTTAGTGATTCAATCGAACCAACAGGTGCTAATAACTCTACTTTTTTCATATTAACTACCCAAACAGTCACACAAATCAGCTTCTGTATAATTATAAGTATACTGATTTATACTCTCATCAAAATTAATTTTAATGCAACCGTTTAACTCCTTTTTAGTTTTTGGATTTACAATATCCTTATTTTCTAACAATCCCGATTTTTTTAATTCTTCCAAAGTTAAAATATAACACTTATCTACCTTATTTATATTCGTAGTTCCCCATGAACGTGCAATATTCTCAATTGAATCTATTTGTTTATCTAATAAATTTTGTGACGATGCAGAAAAAGCACTCTTTAATACTGGAAAACAAATTAATGAAATTACCCCTAAAATAATAACAATCGCTAATAATTCAACTAACGTAAACCCTCGTTTCATATTACCACCACCATAATTATAATATATAACATTTTAAAAAACAAGAAAAGAAATGATTCATAAATATCATTTCTTTTATGAGTAAAGAATAAACATAATAAACGACAATTAAAATTTATTGCCACATAAAAAGCAATTTGAGGCTGATGGTTCACACGGTGCTCCACACTGTGGGCAAACTTTTTTACCATTTTCATTTAATTTAATAATAGATTGATCTTCTTTTTTTACAGAGTCAAACTCAACATCTATTATTTCTATTTTTGGAACTTCAGGAGTTTCTTTTACTTCATAAACTCTAGCTTGTATAGGTTCATCATGTTTTCCAAATATCGATAACTTTTTATCAATATCCAAATTTTGCTCAACAACTTCAGAAACTGTAACCTCTTTATTATCATCAAGTTCAATTACTTCAATTGGATCATTAGCATTTAATTTATTACTTAATGATTCATCATATATAGAAGTATGTAGTTCTTTAGAATTATCATCAATTGGAGCATTATTAACAATTTCATTCAAATCTTCATATAAATCTGTCTTTTGTAAATTGACGGTTGCTACTTCTGGTTTCAAATCTTGATAATTAATAGCTTCCTTATCGATAACAACATTAACCTTATTTTCATCGAAAGCTTTATATTTAGGAACTGGTGGATATTCTTTCTTTTTAAATGTATATTCATCATATGAATTATCTTCTACCTTTTTTTGTCCATCACCACTTGTTTCAAAAACCAACTTTTGATCGTCCAAATAAGTATTTTTTTGTTGTTTTTTATTATTAAAAAATAATCCCATTTTTACACTCCTCACTGAAAATAAATATTATTACTTTTTTCTTCTTTTAAAGTTGTTACTCTTCCATGCCCTGGGTATAAAGTAACATCATCATAGTGCTTCAAAATCGCTATACTACTTTTCATCTGTTCAAAATCCCCACCATTCAAATCTGTTCTTCCAACAGTGTGAAAAAACACAAAATCTCCAACAAACATTACTTTTTCTTGATTAAAATAAATGGTTATAGAGTCCTTAGTATGTCCTAAAGTATATATTACATCAAAAGTAAAGGTTCCTATAGTATTTAAACCTTCTTTTAAATTATTATAATCATAAATTTTTACCTTATATTTATTAACAAAATAAAGTAATCCGCCTGTATGATCTAAATGAGAATGAGTGATAATAATACCTACTAACTCCTTCTGCAACTCTTTTTCAATTTTTTCAGGTTCAGCACCCGGATCAATAATAATACATTGTGTATCATTTTCTAGTATATAACAATTTGTTTGCAAATTACCAACAACAACTGTTTTTATATTCATATTAACCTCTATTTATATTACGTAAATTATTAACCCTATTTTTAAAATCAGGAACCATTTTAGGTTGTTGTGTTTGAACAACTTCTGTTTTTCTTTCCATTTTATTTTTAAAATCATTGTATTTTACATCCATCATGCCTTGCTTTACTTCTTCTACTGTTTGTCTACCTAATTGAGCATAATTAGTAAATTTACCATTTGATAGCCCCGAAGTATTATTACTATTAACAAATGGATTTTTTTGAAAACTATTTTGACTCATATTTATCACCCTTATTTAAAATTTCCTTAACTGGTCCATAGGACTTTCTATATCCTTCAATAATACCATATTTATTTAATGCTTCTATGTGTTTTTTAGTAGGATATCCTTTATGACTAGCAAAGCCATAATCAGGATATTTTTGATCCAAATCATACATCATTTTATCTCTAGTTACCTTCGCAATAACACTTGCTGCAGCAATGCTAATACTTTTAGCATCACCCTTAATAATCGAAGTTGTTGGAATATCCATTTCAATTGGCATTGCATCTATTAATACGTGCTGTAAAGATATTTTTTCCCTTACTTTAGAAATCGCAATCTTCATAGCTTTTTTACTTGCTTCATAAATATTTATCTCATCAATTTCTGCTGGGGACACACTACCTATTTCACAGGCCAAAGCATTTTGTTTTATATATTCATAAAAAATATCTCTCTTTTTTTCAGTCAATTTCTTAGAATCATTTAAACCCTCTAATTTAAAATCTTTAGGTAACACAACACAAGCCGCAACTACAGGTCCGACTAACGGTCCTCTTCCAACTTCATCAACTCCACCAATATATTCTATATTATTACTATATAATTCTTTTTCATATTTATACAAATCTACTGTTTCCATATATTACCTCTCTACAATTATATCAAAAAAGAATGGACATTTCCATTCTTTTTATCTATTTACGATTAACAAAATTATATGAATCTCTGCACATATCTTCTATATTTTTTTCTGCTTGCCAATTTAATTTTTCTTTCGCATAACTAGGATCAGCATAACATGCATCTATATCCCCAGGACGTCTATCACAGATTTCATATGGAACATCAACTTTATTGACTTTTGAAAAAGTATTAACTAATTCTAACACACTAAAACCATGTCCTGTTCCTAAATTATAAAAATCTATTCCATTATCCTTATCAATTTTTTCTAAAGCTTTCAAGTGTCCTAAAGCAAGATCAACTACATGAATATAATCTCTAACTCCCGTACCATCTACGGTATCATAGTCATTACCAAATATATTTAATTTTTGATATTCACCAGTAGCAACTTTTATAATATAAGGCATTAAATTGTTAGGAATATCATTAGGATTTTCACCGATTAAGCCACTACTATGTGCACCAATTGGATTAAAGTATCTTAACACTGCAATACTCCAATCCTTATCTGAAACATATATATCCCTTAAAATATTTTCAATCATTAATTTTGTTGCACCATATGGATTAGTAGTAGATAACGGAAAATCTTCCTTTATAGGTAAACTCTTTGGTTTTCCATATACCGTAGCACTTGATGAAAAAACTAATTTTTTACAATTATACTCACCCATCACTTCCAATAATGATAGCGTTGAATCTATATTATTACGATAATATTTTAGTGGAACCCTAACAGATTCACCAACAGCTTTTAATCCAGCAAAATGAATTACCGCATCAATATTATTATCAGTAAATATTTGTCTTAAGATTTGTTTATCACAAACATCACCTTCATAAAAAGTAATTTCTTTACCTGTTATCTCTTTTATCTTATCTAATACTTCAGGTTTAGAATTTATAAAATTGTCAATACAAACAACATCATAATTGTTATCTAATAATTCTACTATGGTATGAGAACCAATATATCCAGTTCCACCAGTCACTAACACTTTCATATTTTCACCTCTATTTTATTATACCACGTATAACAAAAAAAGAGATTAAAAATCTCTTTCATCTAGGTAAAACCTCATATCCTGCTGTACCATTTATATGATTAATTACTTCAATTACATCTCTGTTATTAATCTTTCCATCCCTGGTAGTATCTGCTTGTTCAATATTAATAGAAACTTCATATCCTGATAAGTAATCTAAATACATTTGAACATCAGCTTCATCAACAACGCCGTCATCGTTTGCATCTCCACATCCTAATACTGAACTTACAGCAGTAGCATCTGCAGAATAAGTAACTTTGTAATTTCCTACTACCATTACAGTTTTATCAGAATAAGTTAATGAATAACTACCTACAGTTGCATTTTTTTCTTCAGTAGATTTTTTTGCCACAGCACCATCAACTATTACAATTGTTCCTTTTTTAGGATGATCACCTTTTGTTTCTACAACTATTTTGTTTTCTTCATTACAAGTATTGCCTGTTAAACATAAATTTCCATCAGAATCAATTTTATATGTACCATCTTCTACTACTTTTTGTTGAAGTCTAGCTGTTGCTATTGCAGTTTCTACCGCAGAAGCGTAATTTTCCGCACTCCTTTTAGCTGCTTCTTTTTGAGTATTTCCTATTAAATCCATAATTATTGGAGTTGCTATCAATGCTACTATAGCCAACACTACTATAACTGCCAATAACTCGATTAGTGTAAACGCCTTTTTCTTTTTCTTCATTCTATCACTCCTATCATACAAGAATATTGTATTTTAATAAACTTGATTTGTCAATAGTCAGTCATTTAAGTTTAAATGGTTATATGCTTTTTCAGTAACAACTCGCCCACGATTAGTTCGTTTAAGAAAACCTTGTTGTAATAAATAAGGTTCATAAACATCTTCTATTGTAGACTGTTCTTCCCCTATCGAAGAAGCCAATGCTTCAATACCAACTGGTCCACCATTAAATCTTTCAATAATTGCCCTTAATAAATTATAATCTGTTTCATCTAAACCCAAACTATCAACTTTTAATTTATCAAGTGCAATTTTAGTTATCTTTAAATCAATTATTCCATTTCCCATTACCAATGCATAATCTCTAACTCTTTTAAATAACCTATTTGCAATACGAGGAGTCCCCCTACTTCTTCTTGCTAACTCAATAGCAGCTTTATCATCTATTTCACAATCAAGAACACGACTTGTCCTTTTAACAATCTCAGTCAACTCATCATCCGTATAATAATTTAATTTGGATACAATCCCAAAGCGATCACGTAAAGGTCCAGTTAAATCCCCTGCTCTAGTGGTTGCTCCAACCAAAGTAAATGGTGGCAAATTTATCTTAATATTTCGACTAGAAGCATCATTTCCAACAATAATATCTAAAGTAAAATCTTCCATTGCTGAATAAAGGATTTCCTCTATATATCTAGGAATTCGATGAATTTCATCAATAAATAAAACATCGCCCGGTTCTAAACTGGAAAGAAGTGCTGCCAAATCCCCACTTTTTTCAATTGCCGGACCACTAGATGTCTTTATGTTACTTCTCATTTCATTAGCAATAATAAATGCCAACGTGGTCTTTCCTAATCCTGGTGGCCCATATAATAAAACATGATCTAATGACTCTTCCCTCATCTTAGCCGCTTTAATAAAAACCGATAAATTTTCTTTAACCTCTTTTTGACCAATATACTCATCCAAACTGTCAGGACGAATATTTTGTTCAAATGTATCTTCTGCTAATTCATGATTAGTTATAATTCTATCTTCTTCCATTTTGACTTCCTTTCATAAACTATTTTAGCAATAATCTTAACGCTTCTTTTATTTGACCTTCAACTTTGTCTTCTTTAATATTAGGTAATATTTTATTAATATCTCCACTTTTATAACCTAATGACTTTAGTGCTTCTATCAATTCAGAATAATCTTTGTTTGGCGTAATTTCTATAGTTGAACTTACCAATTTACCTTTTAAATCCAAAATTATTTGACGTGCAACTTTATCGCCAATTTTAGGAAATTTTTTTAAATATAAAACATTTTCTCTCTCAATAGCATCAACAATCCCCTCTATTGAACCTGTTGCTAAAATCGGAAGAGCCATTTTACATCCTAAACCTTTAACTTCAATTAATTTTAAAAATAAATCTTTTTCTTCTTTAGTTTTAAAACCATATAAACTAATTTCATCTTCACGCACCAATTGATATAAAAAAACTTTATAGTCTTCATTTATAAGGAAAGAATATGGATTAGGTGTATAAATCTGATATCCTATCCCATTATTCTCTAATATTATGTTATTACTACCTATTTCAGTTACTAATCCAACTATATATGAATACATATTATCACCATTACTATTATAGCAAACATTTGTTTTGTGAGCAAGAAAAAAAACAAACATTTTAAAATGCTTATTTTTTATGAAAAAAAGTTCTTATTATATAACACTCAAATATAATCATTATTCCTACATAAATCCAAATTAATACATTTTCTAGCGTACTAGAAGTATATTTTTCAATAATTGCCGGAATACTATTTGGAAAATATTTAATAAAAAAGTGAGCAACATCTCCTGTAAACAAATGAACTTTTAGATAAGCTATTAATCTTAGAAATATATCCACCACAGCTATGGAATAAACAAAACCACCAAAAGTTCTTTTAACAAAAAATACAATAGTTCCTATTATAGCCATCAATATTACTACTTCCATTATTTCTGCACCTTTCCAACTTTATCTTTTTGTTCATTTTTCTGATATAAGTAATCACTGTCATAATTCAACATATGAAATCCAATATCTTCCAAATTTAAATTTAAATCTCTTCTAATTAATATTCCATTAATTTCTGGATTTTTACTATAAAAAGATTTACTAAAAAGTTTAATAATTTTTGTTAATTCTGCCTTTGTGCAATAAGTTTGTACAGTAACATTAAATAATACATCATCATTTATCTCCCTTGTCTCAATAACTGCCTTACTAACACTCTTTATTGAAATTAAATGAAAATTAGGATTTTCAGGCATCGTCATTACCCTCATATTTGTTTTTTCATCAAGAATTTCAAACATACTATTTACCTCCTATCCTAATTGTTATTATATATTCTTCATAATTCAAATCTTTTTGTTTAGCATAATCACTAAAATCTAATTCTATTTTTTCTTTACCATAAAAATTTATTACAAAAGTTACTTCTTCCATTTCAAAAATATCATTAATATTCAAATTATAACTAACTTTTCCATCTTTAGAAATCGGTTCTAAATCTTTAATATAATCTTCAATTTTATCTATAGTTATTTTATTAAGTGGGATTATTAAATCTGTATTTTGAGTTAGGTCAACCTTTGTTAGAGTAGTTTCATTTTCCAAATAAACACTATCAGCAACAATAATATAATTATCACCATTGTAAGTAAAAGAATTAATATTACTAGTTACATTACCCATAATTAAAGGATTACCACCATTAAGCGAAATTTCGTAAGAATAATTATTTAAAGTTTGTAAAAATTCTGAAACATTAATATTTTCATCTTGTTTATTTAAATTATTATTTTGTTCATTATAATCCATTCTAAACGATGTAATTACTACAAAGAAAAATATAAAATAAATTATCAACCAAAATATAGAACGATATCTTTTATTAACCCATAATCCTTTTAATAGACTAAGTGCTTCATTATCTTCAATTTCCTTATTTATTTTTTCTTTTAACTTCATCTATTCACCTAATTTAATATCTTTCCTACTAGTTTTTCTTTATTTGCTAAACCATTAATAAAATCTACAGAACGCATTTTCTTCTTACCTTCGGGCTGAACCATTGTAAATATAATTTCCCCATTGTGAACTTTAACCCCAAAACCATCTTCATACAAAGCAGTAATTTGACCATCTAACAAACCAGAATTATAAATTTCTCCTTCACGGCATTCCCAAACCTTAAAGATTTTTCCTTCAAACAAGCAATAAGCTCCAGGCCAAGAATTAAGACCACGTACCAAATTATATATTTCCCTTTTTGTTTTTGAAAAATCTATTTTTTCATCTTCACGTTTAATAGTTAAACCAAATGTTACCTTACTACTATCCTGTTTTGTTCTTGTACTAGTACCATCAATAATAGAAGGTAAAGTTTTTAAAAGTAAATCTCTTCCTAAAATGCTTAATTTATCATGCAAAGTAGAGGCTGTATCATCAATATTTATATCTATCTCTTCTTGAGTAATTATATCACCATCATCCATACCTACTCCCATATGCATTATAGTTACCCCTGTCTTTTTATGACCTTGAATAATAGCACGATGAATTGGAGCTCCACCTCGAAGACGTGGTAATAATGACGCATGAACATTAATACATCCTAAACGTGGACAATCCAAAATTTCTTTTGGTAATATTTGACCATAAGCACACGTAATAATTAAATCTGGTTCTAATGATGTAATCATATCTATATTATTCTTAATTTTTTCAGGTTGCAAAACTAAAATAGTATTATCTAAACCTACCTTTTTAATTGGACTAAAAGACAATTCTCCATGCCTTCCAATAGGACGATCTGGTTGAGTTACTATTGCCCGTATTTTATAATTTTCAAGTAACCCTTTTAAAACAGGAACACTAAATTCAGGAGTTCCCATAAAAATTATTTTTAATTCATGTTCAACTTTAACATCTTCTAAATTCATATAATCACCCTTGTTTATATTTTATCATATATTTATGATTTTTGTTATATTTGATTAGGATTTAAATAAATATCAATATTTATTTTATTATTATCAGAATATTGTTTTTTAATAAAATCAAATAAAGGTAAAACTTCATCAGATTTTTTATACTTTAAAATAATATTCATATAATAAACATTATTAAGTTTTGGTATATTAGAATTACTTGGTCCTAATATAGTTAATCCAGAAACAATATTGTTTTTCAAATAATTAGCAATTTTGTTAGATTCTAAAATTACTAAATTATAATCTTTTCCATAAATTTTAATTTGTGTAAGATTACAATATGGAGGATATTTTAATGCCTTTCTAATAGCCATCTCTTCATTATAAAAAGCATAATAATCATGACTTGCAGCATATTGAATACTATAATGCTCTATATTAAAGCCTTGGATAATTACACTCCCAGACTTTTCCCCTCTTCCTGCCCGACCGGCTACTTGATTTAATAATTGATATGTTCTTTCTGCACTTCTAAAATCAGGAATGTTTAATGATGCATCACCGCTAACCACTCCAACTAGTGTAACATCTGGAAAATCTAAACCTTTAGCAATCATTTGAGTTCCAATCAAAATGTTATATTCCTTATTTTTAAAACTATTAATAATTTTTTCATGTGAACCTTTACCAGTTGTTGTATCTACATCCATTCTAATAGTTTTACTATTTTTTATATTGTCATTAATCCATTCTTCTAACTTTTCTGTTCCCATACCAAAATAACTAATTTCAGTACTTTTACAAGAAGGACAGACTGTTATTTTACGACTACCATAACCACAATAATGGCATCTCATAGTATTAGATGATTTATGAAATGTAAGAGGAATATCACAATTTGGACACTTACTAGTATATCCACAACTATTGCATGTTAAAATGGTTGAAAACCCTCTCCTATTTAATAAAATTACTGCTTGTTCATCATTTTCTATTGCTTTTTCTAATCTATTAATTAGTTCTTCACATAAAACTCTATTACCTTTTCTAATTTCATCTTTCATATCAACCAACAACACATCAGGAAGTTTACTATTTACCCTCGTTTTTAATTCTAACAATTCATAAATTCCTGTTTTTGCCCGAGTAAAACTCTCAACAGAAGGGGTAGCACTGCCTAATATAAGCGGTATATTATAATTCCTTGCTCTAAAAAGAGCTATATCTATTGCGTTATAATGGGGATTATTTTCTTGTTTATATGTTGGAGTATGTTCCTCATCAATAATAATTATACCTAAATTAGTAAGTGGAGCAAAAATAGCACTACGAGCACCTATTACTATTGATACCTCTTTCCTTATTATTTTTCTCCACTCATCATATTTTTCACCATCACTTAATCGACTATGTAAAACCGCTATATTGGAACCAAAACGATTCTCAAATTGAGAAATAAGTTGAGGAGTTAAACTTATTTCTGGAACCAAAACTAAAGCTTCCTTTTTTTGTTTTAAAACATCAGCAATAATATGCATATAAACTTCAGTCTTACCACTGCCAGTTACCCCGTGGAGAAGAAACGGTTTAAAAGTATTTATATTGTTTATTACAGTATTTACTACTTTTTCTTGTTCATTAGTTAATTTTTTAGGTTTTTCTAAGTCACTTACTTGTTTATTTAAACGATAAACTTCTTCTTTAATTTCTTTTATATACCCTTTTTCTAATAAAACTTTAACTGAATATTCAGATATCTTATTAGCATCACTCTTTAAAATCCTCTTATTTTTATTTATAATATTTAAAATTTCTATTTGCTTATTACTTTTAACTAACGAAAAATCATTATTGTTTAGTATCAAATAATTATTATATTTTTTTGGAACTACCTTGCCTTTTTTTGCCTTTAAAGCTACAGGAAGCATAGCTTGATAAGCAGTGATTAAATTACACAACGTTTTTTTACTAACATATTTCCCCAGTTCTAACAATTCACTATTTAAAACTGGTTCTTCATCAATAACATCAATTATATCTTTTAATTTATAGTCAAATTCATTAATTGCATTTATTTTTAAAACAAATCCTTCTAACCTTTGTTTTCCAAATGGAACTAAAACTCTAATTCCTACTTTGACTAAATCTACAAAATCAGACGGTATAGAATATGTAAATGTTTTGTCTATATTTTTACTTTTTAATTCTACTAAAACTTCACAATTCATCCTACCACTTCCTATATAAAGTATACCACAAATAATACCTATTTCTTTTAAATTAATTTACTTTTTATTATTTTCAGATATAATATAGCTCAGGTGATACTTATGGATTTTATTTTTGAAATAATTGGAGAAATATTATTCGAAGGTTTGTTTGAAATCATAAAAAATAAAAACATAAACAAATGGATTCGTTATCCAATTATAACCATAATTATTTGTTTTTACTTGTTTATCATTGGAATTTTTCTATATCTAGGATTTGATTTATTAAAAAATAATATACTAATAAGTATGGTTATATTCTTAATAGTAATATTTTTAATTATCGCTATTATAATTGTCACAAAAAAACATTTGAGATAACTCAAATGTTTTTTCTTATTCACCTTTTAAAATATCAATTGCAGCACGCATTTTTAAATCATATTTAATCATTTCAATACCACCAAACGCTTTTAAAAATTCATCTTTAGGCATTTGATAACGTTCTGCTAAAGTGTCTGCCTCAGCTTCTGCTTTTTCATCAGAAATTTCAATTTTCTCAACATTAGCAATTTCTTCAAGCATTAATCTATAAGTTACACGTTTAACAGCTTCATCTTTCATTTGATCTTTTAATGCACTTTCATCAGAATTTGTAAATTGATAGAATTGTTCTAATGTTATTCCTTGCATTTTTAAATTTTCTTCATATTGTTTTAAAATACGATCTTGTTCTTCACTAATCATTACTTCTGGAATTTCAACTTCAACATTTTTACTAGCTGCTTCTAATAATTCATCAATATATTTATTATCAGCTTCTGCTTCACGATGAGCCTTAATGTTTTCTTTAACTTGATTTTCTAATGATTCTTTAGAATCAATTCCTTCCATACCTAAATCTTCAAAAAATTCTTTATCTAATTCAGGAATTTTAACTTCTTTTATATCATTAACTTTTACCTTAAATACTACTGGAGCACCCTTTAATTCTTCACTGTGATAATCTTCTGGAAAAGTAACATTAATATCTTTTTCTTCTCCCTTAGTCATTCCAACAAGTTGTTCTTCAAATCCAGGAATAAATGTGTTTGAACCAATAGTCAAAGAATAATTTTCACCTTTTCCACCTTCAAAAGCAACCCCATCTTTAAATCCTTCAAAATCTATAATGGCAATATCTCCATTAGCAACTTGTCCATCTTTTACAACATTTTCTGCATAATGACTACGTAAGTGTTCAATTTCATGTTCTATTTCTTCTTTTGTTACTTTAATGCTTTCCTTTTTTACACCTAGACCTTTATATTTTCCCAATTTTACTTCTGGTTTTAAAGTTAAAGTAAATGTAAACTCAACACCAGTTTCATCAATTGATTTTAAAGCAATGTCAGGTTGAGCAACAATCTCTAAATCTTTATTATCTTCAAAAACTTGATGATAAGCCTTGTCTAAAACTATATCTGCAGCATCCATGTAAAGTGATTCTTTACCATATTTCTTTAAAAATACATCTTTAGGTGCCTTTCCTGGACGGAACCCATCAATTTTTGCTTTAGCATTTGCTTTAGTAAATGCTTTATCTAAAGCTTCTTCCCATTCTTGTCCTTCTATTTTTATATTTATTTCTTTTATATTTTTCATTTTCTTCCTCCAATTCATTAACTAGTATATAATAAATATTACGTTTTTTCAAGCATTAATTCAATCAAGTAATAAGTAATTATAAATATAATATATCTATATACTCATTAATAAAATTACTCCTATTACCTTATTCATATTTTCACAATAATTTATAAAATACTTAAATATTATTTTTACATAAAAAAATTCACAAAAGTGAATTTTTGTTTCATATTATCTTCTAATTGATACTTGCTCTGATTTAGCCATAAATTCTCTAAATTCTTTAACTGATGGATTTTCTGTTTTTTGACCACCTATTGTTATATTATTATAAACCATAAAACTATCTATAGCGTTTAACTGTTCTTTAGTTAAAGTGCATGGTTCAATCAGCTTAATAAACGCACGTTGAATTTCATCTTGATTCCAAACATTTTCACCTGTTGTTCTACTTGTTTTAGAACAATAATTTAAAGTTTCATTAAATTTAGTAAAAGTTATTCCCATTATAATTCAACCCCCGCCTTTGCTAAAGCATTTAATAATATTCTAGGATCATTATTAAAATACGATTCAAAAAGATTTTCATTACCTACAACTACACCAATCATATTTGCCATAATTGCTTCATTTGGATAAATCAATTTTTCGCCTTTATTTCCTACTAAATAATTGGCTAAAATCTCTGTGTAACCAATATTTAAAGCCTCAAACTTATCATCAGAATTAAATCCAACTTGAACCTTGTTACAAGATATAATATTAAGTAATTCAAACATTAATATATGTCTAAAGTCATAATCATCATTCATGCAAGATTGATTGAAATATAAAACATTATGTCTATAATCATATGTTGAAATATCACCACTAAAAAACTTACTAGACTTCTTAATTTTCAAAGTCTTCAAATGACTCTCTAGATTATCAAGCCCAACATTTGGAAATTTATGGTTAAAAATCACTATCAACTCAAATAAATTATCTTTTATTTCTCTTGTAATGTCACTATTCGATTCTAATATATTCTTAACACTATCTAGACTAGCCATATTATCACCTACAATCATTTTATCATAATTTTTATTTTATGTACATAAAAATTTCCCCTACATATATATTTTTATTAATAAATATAAAAACGCTCCCATACCAAAAGTAAAACTTATTAAAGAAAGATAAAGTATACTAGTAAAACCATTATATGGTTTATTTAAATCTAATTTTAATACCTTTTGATGTCCTAATTCCGATTGCTTTTCATTTTGATTCATTTCAACCGGTACAGTTCGTTCACTTCTTCTTTGTCTTATTTCAGATAAAGTTCTTTGTTGTTCAGGAGTTAAACTACCCATTCTATTTTCTGCAATATATTCTAAATCAGAATCACTTAATAATTCAAAATTTATCTCATTTGATTTTTCTTGGGTAACAGTAATATCATTTAATGCATCATCCCCATTAGTTTTTACTGTCTCCGCAGTAGCCTCTACTGCTTTTTTTACAACTAATTTACCATTTTCATCTCTGTGGACATAAAAAATATCACCATTATCTTTATTTATATAAATATTTCTAGTAGGATCTACAATAAAATTTATACGTGATGCATCACTCATTCCCATAACAGTTGCAAATTCAGCACTTTCCTCTAAAGTTAAATTTCTTTGATTTGTTGAAGCAGTAAGTTTAACATCTGCCTTATCTTTTTTCATATCATCGAATATCTCATCAGCATTTTTTACCCCATTATCACTTTGATATCTATAAGATTCATTTTGCCTAGTTGTAAATTGGTCAACAAAATTATTTTTGTTTAAACTATCATCTAATAACTGTGTGTTGCCATTAGAATCTGTTCTTTTAATATAATCTTTTCCATCTATTTCTACTTGTGTAATTCCTTGTAAATCTAAACTAGATGTATCTGTTTTTGACCTATCATAATAAGCCAGCAATTCTTGGGTAACTTCGTTTATATTCAACTCTTTTAAATTTATACCAGCTTGTTTTAATTTCTGCATTAAAGTGGGATTATTAAAATAATTTGTATTAAAATTATGTAAAAAATGTATTAATTCTTGTTTTGTTTTAAACTCCCCATTATTAATTTGTTCTTTAATCATATCCGCAAATATATCTTTGTATAACTTTGCCATACCATCATCTCCATTATAAGTATACCACAAAAAAATGCACCCCACAATTAGGATACATTAATAATTTCTAAAAGTTTAGATATTGTTATATTCCTTTTACCTACTATTACATTTTCAATAATCTGATTTTCAATTCCACTTTTAATAATTTTATCTATTTTTCTAGCACCAAACGAGTCAAAATTTGACCTATTAATTATTTCATCAATGATATTTTTATTTATTTTAATATTAATTTGTTTTCGCTTATATTTATTTTTTAATTTTTCTAATTTTTTATTAATTATTTGTTCAATATTTTTTCTAGTGAGATTATTAAACATAATTATAGTATCAATACGATTTATAAAAGGAATACTAAAATATTCTTTCAATTTTTCTTCAACTATTTTCTCTTTATTATTAGAAAAACCAATAGAATTGTCATTAAATCCGATATTAGAAGTCATTATAACAATGACATTATCAAACCTTACTTCTACTCCTTTAGAATCCTTTATTTTACCCTCATCTAAAATTTGAAATAATAAATTAATAATACTCGGATTAGCTTTTTCTATTTCATCTAAAATTAAAACAGAATAAGGTTTATTTCTAATCTCTTCCAGTATATTTTTTGAATCAGCGTATCCAACATATCCTGGAGGAGCACCAATTATTTTACTGACAGAATGAGCTTCAGTATATTCACTCATATCAAGTCTAATTATATTCTTTTCTCCTACCATTTTTTCAGCAAATCTTTTTGCAAGTTCTGTTTTGCCTACTCCTGATGGCCCACAAAGCATAAATGATGTACATCTGTTTTCATCAACAAAACCTAATTTAATACGCTTTGCTAAAGAAGTTAACCTGTTTATTGCATCTTCTTGTCCTATAATATAATCCTTTAAATATTTATCGATTTGTTCAACTATTTTTTCTTTTTCATTTAACAATTCATATACAGGTATTCCTGTTTTATTACTGATTGTAAAAGCAACATCAGTATTAGTTATTGTCTTTTTATTTCTATTTTTCATAACATCCAATTCTAAACGATTTATTTTATCCATCAAATCTTTTTCCATACACTTGTAATTGGAAGCAACATCAAAATCATTTTTTATAATCGCATCATTCTTATTATTTATTATAATTTGTAGTTCTTTATTATAGGTTTTATATTTTTTTAATTCATCACTTTCTTTTAAACTTACAAAACTACAAACCTCATCTAAAACATCGATTGCTTTATCTGGTTGATTTCGATCATAAATATATTTATCAGACAATTTTGCAATTAAATCAATAATTTCATCAGTTATAGTTACCATATGAAATTGTTCATAAATAGGTCTTAAATTTAATAAAATATCTTTAACTGTATCTATATTAGGTGTTTCAATTAATATTTTTTGAAACCTACGATCTAAAGCCCCATCTGTTTCAATATATTTTTTATATTCACTAGTTGTAGTTGCCCCTATACAACGAATTTTACCACGAGCAAGGGCTGGTTTAAAAATATTAGAAGCATCAATTGCTCCCTCCGCACCACCTGCCCCAACTAACGTGTGAATTTCATCTATAAATAAAATAATATCATCGTTATCTTCAACTTCTTTAATTATCTTTCGCATTCTTTCTTCAAATTCACCGCGATACTTAGTCCCTGCAACCATAGTTGCCATATCTAAAGATATAATCCTTTTGTTTTTTAAATTCATCGGAACATCTTCAAAAGCAATCATTTTACTAAGTTCTTCTACAATTGCAGTTTTACCAACACCAGGCTCACCTATTAATATTGGATTATTTTTAGTACGACGGCATAGTATTTCTAAAGTTCTTTGAATTTCTTTCTCACGACCAACTACAGGATCTAATTCACCATTGGAAGCCTGTTTTGTAAGATCGTACCCAAGTTCATCAATCAATAACTTTTTAACTTTTTTACCTTTATTAACAGAAACTAATTTCGAAGAAAAATCTCTATATAGTTTATCTAAATCAATATTCATTCCAAGCATAATGCGAATAGCAACCCCTTCACCCTCTTCTAACAAACTAGTAAAAAGGTGTTCGACGGTTACATCACCATTATTATTTTCTTTACTATCTATTATCGCATTTTCCATAATGCGTTTTAATAAAGGAGTATATAAAAACCAATCATTTGCCTCTTTTCCCTCTCCAATAATAGATATTATTTCCTCTTTTAATACTTCGTATGTTAAATTATATTCTTTTAATTTCTTAGATATATTATTATTATCTTTTAATATAGCAAGTAGCAAATGTTCACTGCCAACATAAGGATGTTTTAGCTTATGCATTTCTTCTTTTGCTGATACTAATATTTTTCTAGCCTCTTCACTAAATTGTCCAAACATTTTATCATCTCCTATATATTCTATGATTATAATGATTATAAAAATTATTTTTTAAACACTAATTATAAATAATCATTGCTGAAAAGCAAAAAACTTGTTCCTCTGAAAAAACACTAACTGAAACCTGATATTTAATATCAATAACATCTCCTGTCATTTCACTTAAAAACTTATTAATTGCGTTTTCCAAATCTTTTTCATGACCTTCATCAAAAATTTTTACTTTCATAAAATCACCAATAATATATTAACTAATAAAATGTAAAAAAAAAGACGTATTATATACTCTGAATATAATAAATCGTCTTTTCTTCAATTGCATCATTAACATAATTTATAGATATTTTAAATGTTGCATCTATTTCCTCTAGAGTTCCATCATGTTCAAAATAACCAACCAATACAATTCCCTTATTTGGATTATCAACATCCACTACTTTACTCAAATTTATTGGTTCTACGTCAAATACTCCAATACTAGGATACCCATCATCAGTAACTTTATCATGGCTTACAACAATATTAATATTTCTCATATTTTCTTTAGGATTATCAAAAACTATTTGGTAACTTACTTCTGTATCAGTAACTTTATCATAGGTTATTTCAATATTGCACGGAATATAATCACTACTGGCATTAACAGAAACTAATTGGTTCATTTGTTTATTGTAATTTGTTAACATAACACTCTCTTTAGTGCACCCAGTTATTAATATTAAACATAAAAATAATATTATTTTTTTCATATATTACTCCTTTAAATCTGCTCTTATTTTTTTATAGTCTGGCATATATTTTTCTACTAATTTCCAAAAATCTTTCGAATGATTACAATGTATTAAATGGCTAAGTTCATGAACAATAACATAATCTAAAGATTCTAATTTATACTCTATCAATTTAGAGTTTAAAGTCAGAGTCTTTGTTTTTACATTACATACTCCCCATCTAGTTTTCATAGTCCTAATTTTCAGTTTAGGAAAATCTATATTTTCTTCAAAAAGATTATACATCTTTTCTAAATGAGTACCAAATATTTCTTTTATTTCACATTTTAACCACTTTTCATACTGGCTTAAATCACGAACAAAGATTTTATCTTCAGTAATTTCTACTTCATTAAATGCATTTGAAATAACTAAATCATATTTTTTACCTAGATAATAAATATACTCTTTTTTTTCCTGTTCTTTTAATCGTTTACTAATCATTTTTCTTAAACAATCTAAATTGTTATTTAATACTTTTATAACTTCCCCTTTAGTTGTAAAATAATTTGTAGTCACGTAAATAGTTAAATCGTCTTTAACTCTTATATATAAATTCTTATTGTTTTTTCTTTCAATAATAACATTATAATCAATACCATCTATATTATATCTCATACCAAATTCCCATCCAAAATAATTTTAACATATTTAAAAAAATAAGACTAGCAATAACTAGTCTTTCATCAATCTTTGGACATATTTAGACAAATATTTATCAAATACCCACACTAATATCTGTAATAAAATTAATGTATTAATAAATAATATAATGATTATTATTGTCATTTTTAAATTTAAAAAAGCTAAAGAAAACAAATTTTTAAATCCTACTATTCCAAAAGTAAAAAACGCTATTAAAGTTAGTATTAAAGTTGTCCTAAGCTTATTTAATGGTTTACAGATTCTATACAAATGTAAAAATGCAGTAAATCCAGTAATAATTACAGAAAGAGTTGATACTTGATTTTCTGTCATATTTAATACTTTACCTAATATAACCACCAATAAAACATTAATTACTATTGCAAATGCTGTAGGGATAGCCTTGGCAAATATATTAACAAAAAAATTTTTACTTAATGGTTCGTTATTTGGTTCTAACGCTAAAATGAATGATGGAATTCCTATTGTAAAAGAACTAGTAAGCGTTAACTGAATAGGAATAAATGGATATTCTAATGGAACGATTGTAAATATTACTGCAAGTAATGTAGCATATATTGTTTTTACAATGAACAAACTAGCAGAACGTTCAATGTTGTTTATTGTTTGTCTTCCTTCAGAAACAATCATTGGCATAATATCAAAATTATTATCTAAAAGGACTAATTCACTCACATTACGAGCAGCATCACTTCCACTATTTAATGCAATACTAGAATCTGCTTCTTTTAGTGCCAAAACATCATTTACTCCATCACCTATCATTGCCACAGTATGCCCTCGTCTTTGTAAAGCCTTAATAATAATTTTCTTTTGAAAAGGACTTACCCTTCCAAAAATATTGTATTTTTCAACACAATTTTCTAATTGTTTATCAGTAAGTTTAGAAACATCCTTATATTTATTTAAACCTAAGTTAAGTCTTTTAGCAATATTTAAAATAGTAACTGGATTATCACCGGATATTATTTTAACATTTACTTTTTCTTTTTTAAAATAATCTATCGTTTTTAAAACATTAGGCCTAATTTTATCCTGAATAATAATTAATCCGATTGGATAAATCTCTTGATATTTTTCCTCAGCTAGTAAAAGTATTCTTCCTTCTTCATTATATTTGTTTATATTATAATCTTCTAATCTATCTTTCAAAATAATATCAGGAGCTCCTAAAATAAATGACCCTAATCTTTCAAATTTTATTTTAGAATATTTACGGTCTGAAGAAAATGGTATTTTATCTACCACTTTATAATTATTACTACATCCATAATACTTACAAAGAGATGCCATAGTCTCATTTTCAAGTTCAAAAGCACAACAAATTTCACTCATGATTAAATTAACATCATATTTTTTATTAGTTAAAGAAATATAGTCTTTAACTTCCATAATTCCTTCTGTTAGTGTACCTGTTTTATCAAAACAAATTGTATCAACGCGGGCTAGAGATTCAATCGAATGAAGTTGACCAATCAAAACATTTTTTCTTGCTAGTTTTATTGAACTTACCGCTAAAACTGTACTAGTTAATAGTACTAAACCTTCTGGAATCATAGCAATTAAAGCTGCTACTACATTTACAATCGCATCAGAAAAACTATTTTTAACAATTAAAAACTGATTTACGAAAAGTAATAATCCAATAGGAATAATCACAATAGAAACTAATTTTATAATTTGATTTAATGATTTTAATAGTATTGAATTTACTTTCTTTATATATTTAGCATCCCTAGATATTTTAGATGTATAATTATCTTCACCCACATGAATAACTTGTCCTAAACAATTACCACTAACAATAAAACTACCAGAAAGGATAATATCCCCCTCTTTTTTTAAAAGAGAATTAGACTCTCCGGTAATAAAAGCCTCGTTTACTTCTACAACACCTTTTCTGATAATAGAATCAACAACAACCTGATTCCCAATTTTATAAGATATAACATCATCTAAAACTATTTTATCTAAAGCAATAGTATCCTTTTTCCCATCTCGTATCACATCAACCTTAGTTTGAGATATTAATGATAATTTGTCAATTTCAATTTTCGCTCTAATTTCTTGGATAATACTAATCGCTGTATTACAAACCACAACACCTAAAAAAAGCAAATTTTTATATGAACCAACAAAAAAAATCAATAATCCTAAACAAAGATTTAGAAGATTAAACAAAGTAAATACGTTAAACAAAATTATTTGACCTATAGTCTTAGTAGGCACATCAGAATTATAATGAATTAATCCCTTATTCTTACGCAATTCTACTTGTTCAAAACTTAAACCACTATTTGTATCAGTTGTATAATTCATAACGGCCTCCTATTTCTTTAAATATTATAACACTAGTATCAAAAAAAAACATCACTTTGATGTCTCTTTTTCTACATATGGATTGACATGAATTGTTATATATTGATTTCTTTCGTCAAAATTCATCAATTTATTTTCTATTCTCTCTATAACATCATGACATTCTCTTAAGGTTAATTTTTCATCCATACTAACCTCACCGACAATCTTAAAATATGAACCATATTTAATTAAATTAATTTTATCAATTGTTAATATTCTGCTTTCAGTCTTGATAATTTCATTGATTTTATCTAATATTTCATCATTAGTCTCTTGTTCACCTATAATTGTACTAATATTCTCTTTCAAAACATCAAAACCCACTTTTATTATAAATAATCCAACAATAATAGTCGCTACAAGATCAGCGTATTTTAAATATGAAATCTTATTAGAAAATTGAATTAATATAGATGAAAATAAAACTACAATCGAACTTATAACATCGGCACTGCTTTCTTTTCCACTAGCAATTAATACACTCTGATTATATTCATACCCCTTCTTTGTCACATAACTTGATAACATAAATTTAGCTAATATAGTAAACACTGTAACTATAATAACTAAAACACTAGGAATTACAATCTCACTATTAAAACTATTATAAATAATAGAAAATCCTACAATTAAAATTATTATTCCTATTCCTAAACTTGTTAAATATTCTAATTTCCCATGACCAAACGGATGTTTTTCATCTGCCGGTTTATGACTTAAAATATTTCCTATGATTGCAAATACATCAGTCGCTAAATCACTAAAAGAATGCATTCCATCTGCAACTAAAGCATATGAACCACCAATTATCCCAATAAACACTTTAACTAATGCTAAAACTGTATTAACAACCATACTTATAAACATAACTTTATTCTCTTTACACATAATTATTTGGCTTGATACCAATCATCACCACTTTCAATATCTACTTTTAACGGAACAGAAAGTTCTATCACACCTTCCATTACGGTGCGAATTATATTTTCTACTTCCTCTTTCTCATTTTTTAAAACATCAAATATAAGTTCATCATGAACTTGTAAAATCATATTACTTTCTAACTTCTTTTCAGTCATAATTTTATCAATTTCAACCATTGCTTTTTTTATTATATCTGCACTTGTTCCTTGAATAGGCGTATTTAATGCGATTCTTTCTCCCGCACTGCGAATTAAATAATTTTGATTACTAAGTTCAGGAATGTTTCTCTTCCTATTAAACATTGTATGAACAAAACCATTTTCATGTGCTAACAAAACTGTTTCATCCATATATTTTTTTATTCCAGGATAAGTATTTAAATAATCATCAATAAAACGTTTAGCTTCTTTTGGAGTAATTCCAATATTTTCTGATAATCCATAACCACTAATACCATAAATTATTCCAAAATTAACAGCTTTAGCAATTCTCCTCATATTAGAATTTACCATATCTAAAGACACGTGAAAAATATCACTGGCAGTTTTAGTATGAATATCTTTTCCTTCAATAAATGCTTCTCTTAATGCAGGAACCTCTGCCATATGTGCTAATATTCTTAATTCTATCTGAGAATAATCAGCACTCACAATTAATGAATCTTTACTTGGAAGAAAAGCCTTTCTTATTAATTTACCGTATTCAGATCTAATAGGAATATTTTGTAAATTAGGTTCAATCGAGGAAAGCCTTCCGGTTCTAGTTAACACCTGAGTATAAATAGTATGAATCTTATTATCTGACATTATAGAAGCAATAAGACCTTCTATATATGTAGAATATAATTTAGTAAGTGCACGATGTTCAATAATTAAATCAATTATTGGATGCACTCCTTGTAATTTTTGTAAAACATCTATCGCCGTTGAGTAACCTCTACTACCCTTTTTTCCATGAGGAAGACTAAGTTTCTCAAACAAAATCTCTCCTAATTGGTATGGAGATGAAATATTAAATTCGCATCCAGCATGATTATAAATATCTTGACTTAATAAATCAATTTTAATTTTTATTTCTTCTCCCATTTCAATCAATATATCTTTATCAACATAAACACCATTATATTCCATTTTACCTAAAACTATCGCAAGTGGAAGTTCAATTTCAGAACATAACTCATTCATTTTTTCAACTTCTAATTGTTTTTTTAAATCACTATAAGTTTCATAAATAAATTTAGCTTTTTTTACTGATTCTTTTGCGATTATTTCTAAATTGGGCTTATTTAATTTAGTTCCCTTACCATAAACATTATCATAAAAATCAATATCATAATCCATTTCATTGGCCAGATAAGCGATATCATCTTTAACGTTATAATCAAGTAAAGAACTCGCAATCATTGTGTCGAATGTTACATTACTAATATCGATATTATGCCATTTTAAAGAAACGTAAACTTTTTTTAAATCATATGTATATTTATTTACAGTTGTTAAAAATTGAGGATTGTTTTTTAAAATTTCATATGGAACAAATATGCTTACCTCATTATTATATATACCCATACCAAGAATTTCAGCTTTATGATAATTGGTTCCTAAAATTTCTAAATATATTGCACAATCATTCATTTCAGGAATTTCTTCAACATTATTAATTACTTTAACTTCTATATGTTTACAAATCATTTTACTTTCTTTTTCTTTTTTCAAAAAAGAATAAAACTCCAACTCTTCATATAATTTTGTCAATGATTCTACATTTTTTTCCTTAACTTTAACATCATAAATATTTATCTCCATTGGAACATCTCTAACGATAGTAGCAAGATCATAACTCATATAAGCATTATCTTTATCATTAACTAACTTTTCGTGAACAGAACCTTTTATATTATCAATATTACTATATATTCCATCCAAACCTTCATATTGTTGCAAAAGTTTTAAAGCTGTTTTTTCGCCAATCCCCTTAACTCCTGGAATATTATCAGATGAATCGCCCATTAATGCTTTTAAATCAATAATTCTAATAGGGTCTATTCCATATTCTTCTTTAAAAGTTTCTTCATTATAACGAATATAATCTTTTTGTTTTAATAACTTAATATCAACATCATGAGAAATTAATTGTAACAAGTCTCTATCACTACTAATAATTGTTCCAATAAAATCTTCTTCCATATCACAAAAATGTGCAAAAGTACCTAATATATCATCCGCTTCATAATTATCTATTTCATAATATTTTATTCCCATATACCCTAACATTTCTTTCGCAATAGGAAATTGCATTTTTAATTCATTAGGAGTTTCAATTCTACCATCTTTATATGTTTCATACTTATCATGTCTAAAAGTTTTTCCTTTATCAAAAGCAACAATCATATGAGTAGGTTTTTCCTCTGAAACTATTTTATTAATCATATTAGTAAAACCAAATAAAGCATTAGTTGGAAACCCTTTACTATTCTTCATAAAATTACCATTATATGCAGTCGCATAATAACTTCTAAATAATAAATTATTACCATCTACTAAAATTATTTTTTGCATTATATCACCTATGATTTATTATAACATGTATCGTTTCGAACTTAAAGATTAGTTGTTTAAATAATTTATTTTTACGAAATAAAAATGACCTTAATTAATCATATTTAAAAATATAAGTTTAATGTTTTTTTTAATGGTTAAAATCCATACTAACTTTAGGTGATAATATGAAAATTAGACTTGGCTATGTAGCTTTAAGCAAAACTATAGATATTACTTCATCCCATAGTTTTAGTTATAGTAATTTTTTAAAAAATAACGAAGATTTTCAAAAATTAGATGAAATAATAAAATTAAATTTACAATCTTTAAATCAAATTATTGATTATAACATTAAAAATAATATTCATTTTTACAGAATAAGTTCTAATTTAATCCCACTTGCCTCTATGAAAATAATAAAATTTAACTACATAAATAAATTTAAAAACTTATATAAAGAAATTGGAGACAAAATAAAAAAATATAATATAAGAGTTGACATGCACCCTGATCAATTCACAGTATTAAATAGTACTAAAAAAGAAGTTCTTGACAATACTTTTGAAATATTAAACTATCACTATAATGTTTTAGATGCATTAAACATTGAAGAAAAAGTATTAATCCTTCATGTTGGTAGTAACGTTTTTGGAAAAAATGCCTCCATCACACGTTTTATTAATAACTTTAATAAACTACCTAATCATATAAAAAAATCAATTGTTATAGAAAATGATGATAAAATATTTAATATTATAGATACTTTAGAATTATGTGAAAAAATTAATAGACCAATGGTTTTAGATTACCATCATTATATTTGTAACAACGGAAATATCGAAATTAAAGATTTCTACAAAAAAATTTTTTCAACGTGGAAAAATATCAATCCTAAAATCCACTTTTCATCTCCTAAAAATAAAACAAAAAAAGATATAAGAAGTCATCATGATTATATTAATTCTGATGATTTTATATCCTTTATTGAACAAGTTAAGTATTTAAATTTTGATTTAGATATTATGCTGGAAGCAAAAGCTAAAGACGAGGCCCTTTTTCGGCTTCTTAGAGAACTAAAATATAAAACTAATTACAAATTTATAGATGAAACCACATTTGAAGTTTAATTATTTGTTTGAAATTTTTAATGACTCCTTAATTTCTAATTCTTTCATTCACATTACCCTTTCTTAACATTTTACTAAAGCGTAATGTGTTGTTACTTTAGTTTATTTTACTTACGTAAAATCTTCTCATTTCATTTTATTTTCCTGTACTCATATTTTTATAATCACTAATATATTTTTTGTTTAATATGATTTTATCATATCAAACGAGTGTTCGATATCAATCTTTGTTTATAAAAAAAGATTAGAAATTTTATCATTTCTAACCTTAAAATAAGCTAAGTTGACTAGATTCATCTAATCCGTCTAAAATACCCATTAAACGCATTTTATCAATTAACGTTCCAGAAACTTTACCACGTTTTTGTAAATCTTCAATACTTAAGAATTCACCTTTTTGTCTTTCTTCAACTATTTTATTAGCAACAGTATCCCCAAGTCCTTCTATTGAAGCGAATGGTGGATATATTGAAAGTTCATCTCTTACTCCCCAAACTGTGGCATCACTTTTATCAAGTTCAATTGGTAAAAATTTAATACCTCTTGCAGTTGCCTCAAGACAAACTTTTAAACTTTCAAGTTGGCCAAGTTCTTTATTAGATGCATCATAACCTTTATTTTGAATTTCAATAATCTTAGCCTTAATTGCATCATAACCTTTAATCATGGTTTCAACATCTACATCCGTTGCTTTAGAAGTTAGCCAAGAAGCATAAAAGTATACTGGCATATGTACTTTATACCAAGCAATTCTAAATGCACTAGTAACATAAGCAACTGCATGAGCTTTTGGGAACATATATTTAATCTTTTCACAAGAATCAATATACCATTTTTCAATTCCTGCTTGTTCCATTGTTTCTTTATGAGAAGCCCAAGCATCAGGTTCCTTACTAGCTTTTCCTTTACGTACAAATTCCATAATTTTAAAAGCCTTAATTGGTGCTACCCCATGATACATTAAATATACCATGATGTCATCACGACAACCAATAACTTCCTTAAAAGGAACAATCTTATTCTTTATTAGTTCTTGAGCATTCCCTAGCCAAACATCAGTACCGTGAGAAAGTCCTGAAATTTTTACTAATTCCGCAAAAGTTGTTGGTTTAGTTTCAGCAACCATTCCAATTGTAAATGGAGTTCCAAATTCAGGAATACCTAAAGTTCCTGTTTCACACATAATTTGTTCATTAGTAACACCTAATGCTTTTGTTGATGTAAAAATACTCATAGTTTCTTTATCATCAAGAGGAACTTTTAAAATATCCGTTTTGGTTAAATCCTGAATCATACGAAGCTGAGTTGGATCGGAATGACCTAAAATATCAAGTTTTAATAAATCTTGATCAATCGCATGATAATCAAAATGTGTTGTTCTCCAAGGAGAAGTTGGATCATCTGCTGGAAATTGAAATGGTGTAAAATCAGATACATCCATATAATCTGGAACTACAACAATACCCCCAGGATGCTGTCCTGTTGTTCTTTTTACCCCAGTACATCCCATTGCTAGTCTCTCAACTTCCGCAGTACGCATGGTAATCCCTTTATCTTCACAATATCCTTTGACATAACCAAAGGCTGTTTTATCAGCAACAGTACCAATAGTACCTGCACGATAAACATTATCCACACCAAATAATACTTTTGTATATTCATGAGCAGAAGCTTGATTTAAATCTGAAAAGTTAAGGTCAATATCTGGTACTTTGTCTGCATTAAATCCTAAAAATGTTGCAAATGGCATGTCTTGCCCATCTTTATATAACAATTCTCCACAGTTAGGACAATTCTTATCTGGTAAATCAAATCCACTAGAGTAATCAGAACCTAGTGCCTTACCGTCATCATATTCAAAAATACTTGTTTTACATTTTAAACAACGATAATGAGCCGGGAGTGGATTAACTTCCGTAATTCCCATCATAGTCGCAACGAAACTAGAACCAACTGAACCACGGGAACCTACTAAATATCCGTCATCATTAGAGTGTTTTACCAAACGCTGTGAAATTAAGTAAATAGGATCGAATCCACCACCAATAATTCCACCAAGTTCTTTTTTTAACTTCTTGTCTAATGATTTTTCAGTCAACTCACCATCTTCTTCTGTCCACTTGCCTTTCAAATATTCTTTAAGCATGTCTTTAACTGCATCAAAACCTTTTAAAATAATATCATGTATTCTAGCAAATGTCTCTTTATTAAAATCTTCCTCACCTATATCTGGATTAGATAATTTTACATATTCACTACAACATTTATAAACAATATCACCATATAATTCTTTTGCAATTCGCTCTTCAATATTTTGTGGTAGTGGATTACCATACCATTCTTCAGCTTTCTCATAAACTAAATCTGTTACAACACGCGGACAATCTAAATAAGAAGATCCATCATCACTTTTAACACGTGGTGAAAAAGGTATTCCACCAGTATCAATAATTACTTCCAACTCTTCAACCATATCTAAAATTTTATTAGTATTAGTAACGACAATTTCATAAGCTAAATCTGAATCTAAAAAACTAAAATCCTCTAACATTTCTTTTGTAGTTCTAAAGTGTTGTGAAGGGATATTTGTGATTGTATTTTTAGCTAAAGGATGCCTACCACCACCTGGAACTTTTTGATTAATAATTATTTCACGATAAATTTTATCACTTCTATCAAAATGATGTACATCTCCAGTAGCAACAATAATCTTTCCTGCTTCACGAGTTGCCTCTACTACTTTTCTTATATGACTCTGTAATTCTAATTCACTACTAAAATCTGTCGTTTGAATCAAATGATTATATACTTCTGGTGGTTGCACTTCAATATAATCATAAAAATTAATTATATTAGTAAGTTCTTGTCCTTCCTTACTTCTAGCTTCTCTAAATACTTCTGATTCATAACAACCACTACCAATAAGTAACCCTTCTCTTAATTCTTCTAATTTACTTCGTAGAATTCGAGGGGTTTTATATAAATAAACTGTATTAGCTAGTGAAATAATTTTAAATAAATTCTTAAGTCCAATCTTATTTTTAGCAATTGCGTTAAAATGATAAGTTCGACCAAATTTATGAATTTCATCTTTAGAAACTAAACGTTCTAAATCACTTATTTTTTCATAATTTTGTGAATTTAATTTTTGTAACATTTTACTAAATACCAAGGCTGTTCCTTCAGCATCATAATCTGCTCTATGGTGAGCATCCTCTTCCCATGGTACATTATATCGTTTTACAAGTGCCGATAATCCGTGGCGAGCAAACCCTTGATCTAATGTTCTCGATAATTCTAAAGTATCTATTACCGTATTTTTAAATTGACCTAAATTATATTTCTTCATAGCCATTTCAATAAAAGAAATATCAAATTTGGCATTGTGAGCTACCATCGGAGCGTCCCCTGCCCACTCTAAAAACCTTTTCGTTACATTTTCTTCATCATCTTTATCTTCTACCATCTCATCAGTAATACAAGTAAGTTCTGTAATCTTTTTAGGAATAGGTCTTCCAGGATTAATTAACTCATCAAATCTATCTATAATATTTCCATTACAAATTTTTACAGCACCAATTTCAATCATTTGATCTCCACCTGCCGCATTAAATCCAGTAGTTTCAGTATCAAATACTACAAAAGTTGTACTTTCAAGTTCTAAATCTGTAGGTCTAATAACAATATTTATAGTATCATCTACTAAAGTTAATTCTGTTCCATACAATCCTTTAAAATGTTTACTTGGATCTTCTATTTTTTTATTATATGAATTAATAATTCCAAAAGCTATTGGAAATGCTTGACACCCATTGTGATCTGTAATAGCAACTCCTCTATATCCCATATCAATTGCACGACTTACAAGTTCACAAGTATGTTTACCTAAATCCAGTTTAGTAACTGCATCCATCTGACTCATCATAGTATGAGCATGTAATTCAACTCTTTTTACCTCTGAATCGTCTATAACTTTATCAACCTTTTTTTCTAATACATTAATATCTCTAGCATTTAAAACTAACTCTTTAGAATAAACATCATTTTTTGTATATCCTCTAATTTTAAACCAATTTCCAACCTTTAAAGCTTTCTTTAAATTATTATATTCATCTTCTTCTCGGGCAAATATTTTACAATACATACTATCTGTATAATCTGTAATTTTTAAGGTTATTATCTTGAAATTTGATTTTGAAGATTCAAAATAATCAACACCAAAGACGTGACCTTCAACAGTTATATTATCAACTTCTGAAATAATGTTATTTATATTAGTGATTGGTCCATCTATAAGTCTTCCAGTAATTACATTAGGATCATCAGACTTTTTATTTTGTCTATTATATAGAGGTTTATCAGATTTTTGTTGTACTACTTCTTTAGGATGGTCTATAGGAACTTCAACCTTTAAACTTTCCTCTATTTCATTACTAATATCATTATTAATGTTAGTATTAATATTAATAGAAATTTTAAAATTTTTTAAACCAGCTTTATCTAAATCCTCTAATAATCTAGCAGTAACACTGCTTAATTTCATTTTTTCAGCTAAATTGCCTACTTCAACTTTAATCTCATTATCACAAACGCTAACTTCATTATCTTTAAACATTTCTAATAATGGATTTTCTTTAATATATGAATTCATAAAATAACGATAATATTCATTTACATCATCTTGATTAAAATTTGACGTTTCAAAATTAGCAGATACCTTTTTAATACTTGGAAAAGCCAGAGGAAGTTTAGTTATAAATTCATCATATTCATCTATTTTTAAAGGCTTTTTCAAATTAATAAAAAACACATAATTATCTTTTTCCTTATTTCCTTTAATTACCTTTAAAATAGCATCATTAAAACTAGAATATTTCTCATTAGAGTATCCAATTTGTTTTAAAAGTATTCCTAATTTTTCATCCATACAAAACCACCCTACTGTTCTTAAACTATATACATATTTTAACACAAATAAAAAGTATTTTTAATACTTTTTATTTATTTTATTTATCTTCTTCCAAACTAATAAAACTATTTATTACCATCCAAATTTCTTCATATGTTTTATTGTCTATTTTCTCTTTAAATGAAGCATTACGTGCAACAAAATCAATTACTTTTATTTGTTCACACATTACTACACCTTTGGTTTTCATTATATCCTTAAGTTTAATATGTAAAGGAAATTCCCTCATATTACTAGTTATTGGGCACACCAAAGCCATCTTCGTAAATTTGTTAAAAGAATAATTACTTAAAACTAAAGCTAGACGTCTACCTTTTTGTTCATGCCCTAAAGTAGGATTAAAATCTAGATAAATTATATCTTTTTGTTGTGGTATATAATTATTTACCATAATTCATTCCCCTTTACATCATATGGTTCAAATTCTTGGCATACATAATTGCCATCATATCCATCAACAATCTCTTGAAAAATTTTAACATTAGATTTTTTATAACTATTTGATTGTCTTCTAAGTTTATATCAACATTATCATTATCTTTTAAACCTAGATCATTTAAGTAAGATATTGGAATACGAACTCCATGAGAATTGCCCCATTTTTGCTTTCATTTTTATCACCAATATAAGTATATACAATGTATTTACTTTTATCAATGTAAAAAGATAGGCTATTTATTAAATATAAATACAAACCTATCTTTGTCTTGTAAATCCTTCTCTACTTTAATTAATGCATCAGGAAAATATTTTCTAGCAATTTCAACAACATGTTCTCCTTGCCACCATCCTATTTCAAAAGCAATTATATTCTTTTTATTTAAATAGTTCTTTGCATTACTTAATATTTTTTCATAATTAGCAAAGCCATTATCTTCAGCATATAAAGCAATACTAGGTTCATTTTCCCTTACTATTTTCATAATTTCTTCGTCTTTACTAATATATGGAGGATTACTTATTATTAAATCATACTTTTCACTCAATGGTTCTAACATATCTCCGTGAAAAAAACTAATTTGAACATCGTTATCTTTAGCATTTTCTTCCGCAACTTTTAATGCATCTAAAGAAATATCTACAGCACTTACATCAACTTTATCTCCCAATTTTTTCTTTAAAGTTATGGCAATACATCCACTACCAGTTCCTAAATCAACAACTTTAAATGAATCATTAAAAATAAGATTTGAATATTCGATTGTTTTAGATACTAATTCTTCTGTTTCAAATCTAGGAATTAAAACGCAAGGATTTACTTTGAAAACATATCCATAAAAATCTACATTTCCGACAATATATTGAACAGGTTCTCCTCTTTCAAGTCGCTTTAACCCTTGTCGTAATTTTTCTTCTGGTAAATATTTTTTTAAATATTCTATATCGGTCATATGGATTTTATGATTCTTCCTCGCCCTTATTTTTAAATTGTAAAACTATTGGTGTTCCACTAAAATCAAACGCCTCACGTAATTTGTTTTCTAGATATCTTTCATATGAAAAGTGAATTAAACCTTTACTATTAACTTGAATATCAAAAGTAGGCGGACAATTTGAAACTTGTTTACTAAAATAAATTTTAAGTCTTTTCCCCTTATATGTAGGAGGTAAATTAAGTGAATAAGCATCAGTTATAACATCATTAAGTGTACTTGTTGGTATTTCTTTTTTACTATTTTCAAAACATCTTAAAATTTCTGGCATAAGTGTATGAATACGCTTTTTAGTTAACGCCGATAAAAATACTATAGGTGCATATGGAATAAATTGAAAATTATTGCGAATTATTTCTGTAAAATCTCTTATAGCACTATCTTTATTATCAATAGTATCCCATTTATTAACAACAATAACTACTGGTTTGCCCGCGTCTATTGCATATCCTGCAATATGTTTATCATGTTCAATAATACCTTCTTCAGCATTAATAACAAGTAAACATACATCAGAGCGATCTATTGCTTTTAGAGAACGAAGTAAACTATATTTTTCAACATTTTCATATACTTTGCCACGCTTACGCATTCCTGCTGTGTCAATTACTACATATTCATTTCCATGATAATTAAATGGAGTATCTATAGCATCACGTGTTGTTCCAGCCACATTAGAAACTATTGCTCTCTCTTCATTTAATATTGCATTTACTAAACTACTTTTCCCTACATTTGGTCTTCCTATTACTGAAAACTTTATAACATCTGATTTATACTCTTCTTCAAACTTAGGAAAATCTTTTGTTATTTGTGTTAATAATTCATAAATACCTATATTTTGTTCTCCGCTAACTTCAATATAATTATCAAAACCTAATTCATAAAAATCGTAAATATTATCTTTTGCTAGACGACTATCTACCTTATTAATCACAACTATTACAGGTTTACCAGACTTTAACAGCATATCTTTTACTACTAAATCATTTGATGTAAGACCATCTTTCCCGTCAACGACAAATAAAATAATATCTGCTTCATCGATTGCAAGCTCTGCCTGCACTTTTATTTCATCATTAAAAGAATCTTCACCTAAATCTATACCACCTGTATCAATTAAATGAAATGAATAATCATCAAATTTAACATTACCATATATACGATCCCTAGTAATTCCTGGTGTGTCTTCTATTATTGAAATTTTTTTACCAACCAAACGATTGAAGATGGTAGATTTTCCAACATTTGGTCTACCTACTAACGCAACTACTGGCTTCTTCATAAAACACCTCTTTTTCTAAATTATTATAACACATCTTATCTTTTTTCATACAAAAATTTGTTTAGTTTTAATATTCTCTGTCCTATTCAATAAATCTAAAGCTTTACTACCATAAACTATATCACTATTTTCCACCAAATATCCTAATTGAACCTGAGTTATTGTTTTTTTAGGTATTAAGTAAATATCATTATTTAATTTTCTTAAATAGCAATACTTTAAAACACCTGGACATACTACACTAGTATTACTCACTTTATACATAAACTTTTGCTTATCATTTATAATAATTTTCATATCTACATGATTTTGATAATATTCATAAAATTCTAAATCTTCCTTCTTTATTTCTATAATATAACCATATAAATTATCACAAAAAATTTGAATATTATAATAACCTATTATATCGATACCATAATAATTATTTAAAACCTTAAATAAACTTTTAAAATATTCCTCAAAATCATTTTTTAATTCTAATTTATTATTACCAATATATAATTTATTTAAAAAAACTATATAATTATCATCATCTAGTTTTTCTATTTTCATAAAATCACCTAAATTATTTTATGAATTAAAATTAAATATGAGATAACTATATAGTTCTTTCTATCTTATTATATATATCATCTTTACCCATTTTTGTAACATTTGAAAACATTACAAAATCATCTCCAACAACTAAATCTAATTCTTCTAAAATTAAAGCACGTTGTTTTTGGTGCAAAGTGATTCCTATTTTATCTGTTTTTGTAGCAACTATTGTAACAGGAATCTTATAATGTTTTAAATAATTATACATCATGATATCATCGCTTGTTGGTTTGTGACGAAAATCTATTAACATAAATACTTGTTTTAAATTCTTTCTACTAGTTAAATAATCTTCCATCATCAAGCCAAACTTTTTTTGTCTTGCTTTATTCAAATTTGCATAACCATACCCAGGTGCATCAACCAAGTAAAATGAATCATTAACTAAATAAAAATTAATCGTTTGGGTCTTACCTGGAGTCGCAGATGTCCTAGCATAATTTTTTCGATTAATTAATGTATTTATAAAACTGCTTTTTCCCACATTAGAACGCCCTACTAATAAAAATTCTGCCTTTTCATCAGTTGGATATTGACTTCGTCTAACCGCACTAATAGTTAAATCAACACTGTTAATTTTCATATTATCACCCTATTATTTTCACAACTAACTAATTATATCATTTAAATAGTTGGTTGTCAAAAAACAAATAATTTGTTTTTTTTATAATTTTGTGGTATACTCTTGATTCGTCTCAAGAAATTAAACAAATTTGGAGGATTAATATGTTTAAAAGAAAAAAAGAACTAAAACAAATACAACAAGAAAAAGAACAATTAGAACAAATAAAGGAACAATTAATATTTATTCAACAAGAGTTAAATGATAATTCACCAAGAATAGATATAGATAATGTTTATGTTTGGGAAGCAAAAGGAATTTACCATTTTGTAAACTTACATATTCATAAAATACAAGGAAAAACTTGGAATGGATTAGGTCCTGTACGCACAGGTTATCATTCAATTTTAACAGACATATTTACAGATCGAATTATTCACGAAAAAGAATCTTTAGATCTAATATGTGAAAAAGAATTTGTAAAAAGTAAAAACTATAAAAGTAGTAACTATTTTGCTTACTTCTATCCAATATATGAGTTAAACCATAATTTATTAGGATATGCCGATAAAAAAGTTCCTTTATATATTCTAAGACAGTTATACTTCGATGTAAATGAAATCAACATGAAATCTAAAGTATTACAAATTAGACCAACAGATAAACCCAAAAAATTGACATCAAACAAATAATTCACTAATAAAAAGATTGTTCCCTAATTTTATAAGGCTCAATCTTTTTATTTTGACACATAACCCCATTTATATTAAAACAAAACCACTAACAATTCCGATTAATGCTGATACACATATAACAATTATTGGATGTATCTTTTTAAAAACCAAAAATAATGAAAGTAATAAAATAATAAATAACATAACTATTTCCATATTTGTTATTCCACTAGACATAAACACTGTAATAACCATGGAAAGAATCGAACTTGCCATTAGTCCTATTACACATGGCTTTAACCCATCCATGCATTTCTTTACAATTTTATTTTCCTTAAACATAATAAAAAATTTGGCCAAAATCAAAATAATGATAAAAGATGGTAAAACAACACCAAAAGTTGCACTTATTGAGCCTAAAAGACCCCCCATTTCTGCCCCTATGTATGTAGATATATTTATTGCAAAAGGTCCAGGGGTACTTTCACTAACAGCAACAAAATCAATAAGCATCTCTTGTGTAATCCACCCTTTGGATATAACAGCATTTTGAATTAATGGAAACATTGCATAACCGCCACCAAAAGTAAATAAACCTATTTTGAAAAAAGTTAAAAAAAGTTCTATATAAATCATTTTTTTGATATCCTCTCTATATATAATGACAAAGATAAACTGATAACTACAGATAGAATAATTACAAATATAGGATTTACTTTAAAAAGTGCAGTAAGCAATAAAGACATTATTATTAAGAAATATGATAAATTTCTTTTAGAAACTTGTTTATACATTTTACATAACGCATTAATAATTAAAGCGATAACTCCAGCCCTTATACCAAAAAAAGCATACTTAACAATCAATACATTTTGAAACGCATCCAATATTAAATAAAGTCCAAAAACAATCAAAAAAGATGGCAAAACTAATCCTAAAGTTCCAAAAAATGCTCCCCAAAATCCAGAAATTCTATATCCAACAAAAGTTGCAATGTTTATAGAAATAGGACCAGGCGTTGATTCTGAAATTGCCAACATTTCAAATAGTTCCTCTTCCGATATCCAATTATTTTTTTCAACAACATCTTTTTGGATAAATGGTATCATCGCATAACCACCACCAAATGTAAAAGCACCTATTTTAAAAAAAGTTAAAAAAAGTTTAGATAACTGTTTCTTATTTAACATATTATATCCTCCATTAAACAATATATAAAAACCCTTGAAAAACAAGGGATAGTTACATCATTGGTGCCTTTAGGGTTTTAGATGACGACCCCTAGATAAATTTATTTATATGCACTTCACTACAAAGCAATTATACTGCTTTTTTCATAAAAATGGAACATTTTTTTAACAATTATATAACTTTTTTATAGTAAAAAAATTATTGTAAAAAATATCAATGTTCACTTGTTTAAAGTTATCATTAAACATTGGATTCTTTTCTTCATCAAAATATTTTTTGGATTTCCATGATATTTTGGGTAATAAATTATATAAAATACAAAATAAAGCAATCCTATTCTCCAAAAGTATGATGTCCATCACTAATTTCTTTTGTAGATATTTCTCCAGAAAGTTTGCTTTCAACAATTAAACTACTAATATCTTTAGTTTTGATATAGTATCACATCCAATTTTTTCTTTTATAACATAATTATATGAAAAAACGAACCTTTGTGGGGTTCGTATCATTTCTTTATGGTGGAGCTGAGGGGATTTGAACCCCTGTCCAAATACCTCTTCATATAAATTTCTACAAGTTTAGTTAATTAATATATTTCCTAATAAACAAGATAATTAACAATCAAATTCATTAGTAAGCTTATGAATTTCTTTATTACTTCTAAGCTAAGTAATAATATATCCTACTAAATCGAGCCTCTCATTATCTTCGTAGGAAAAAGATAAAAGAAGCAGCCTTCTATATTATTAAGCGAAAGCTAATTGATTTCTGTTTCCAGTTATTTTTTGTTTGCACTTAACGTGTGCATTCGACTTGCCATTCATACTCTAAAATATCTGTCGAAGCCATAACAGCCCCATATATATGTATTATAACATATCTTATTTTTTTTTGCACTAAATTTTAATCAACAAAAAAAGCAAGAAACTTAATTCTTACCTTTCACTGTCATCACGATCATCTAAATATTTTAATAATATACCCAATGTTTTTGGATCATTTACTCTACTAAAATATAATTTACCATCACGTTCTTTTTCTTGTAGCACCGCAAATTCATTAGTAAACTCTTTCCCATCAGGAGTAATTTTTACTGTTAAATAATAATTATTTGCTTTAAATATTGCTTGTTTTAAAATAAAATATTTTTCATCTTCACTAAATTTAATTAGTTTGTTTGTTCTATTTTCCATAATTACCTCCTAACGAGTCCTTGAAGGACCATCTATTTCACCTTGATCATATGAATTTTCAGCATCTGTTATAGTTATTGGTCCACCAAAGAAATCTTCTAACATTTCATGGAATGATTTATCTGAATCTTCAACTACTGTAGTTTTCGTATCACCTAAGTCTACAACTGCACTTCCATCCTCTGTATAATCTGTAAGTTCAGTTCCACTATCTAATTGGGTTCCTACTTCATCTCCATGTGAGATAACAGGCTTAGTGATGGTATCACTGTCTGTTTGAGTACTTACAGAATCACTACCACCAAAAATATCAGATACATTAGTTACAGACTCTCCCTCATCAAGTATTACAGTACCATTATCTAAATCAGTTTGATCATCATCAGTAATTCCACCTGTAGAATTATCTCCTAAATCAGTTTGATCATCATCGGTAATTCCACCTGTAGAATTATCTCCTAAATCGGTTTGATCATCATCGGTAATTCCACCTGTAGAATTATCTCCTAAATCGGTTTGATCATCACCTGTAGTTCCATCGAATGTATCATTATCTAAATCGGTTTGATCATCACCTGTAGTTCCATCGAATGTATCATTATCTAAATCAGTTTGATCATCACCTGTAGTTCCATCAAACGTATCATTATCTAAATCAGTTTGATCATCATCTATATATTGTTGAGAATATGAACCATCATTATCCAATTCATCTGATTGCTGTGAATTTAATTGTTTTAAACTGCTGCACCCTTTTATACTAGCTGTAGCTAGTACTACAAGAGCTAATCCTGCAGCAATAAATCTTTTTTTATTTTCACGGATAAAAGCCATTACTTTATTATCTTTCTTTTTATCCTTTAATTCTCCCGAATCTTCGATGACAGCTTCTCGTTCATCATCTAAATCTTCTTCCGCTAATAACATTTTACGGTATGATTCTTCATCCATAAAGCAAGGTTTATAATCAGTTTTTTTTGACTTCTTTTTTTTAGATTTTTTATTTGACTTCTCAATGTCAACAGCGTTATCGCCATTAGTATCAGCATATACGGTATCAGAAATATCATTGTTTTCAATTTCTGATAATGAATTATCTAAATCAGTTGTATTATCTCCAGATGAATCTACTTCAACAATAACTCCATCTATTGCATCATCAGCCCAATCTGTTTGGTCACTAGAAATAACTCCAGCTATAACATCATCAGCCCAATCTGTTTGGTCACTAGAAATAGCTCCATCTATAACATCATCGTCCAAATCTGTTTGATCAGCATCAGTAATTTCATCTTTTGTATCATCAATTGATTCGTTAGATTTACTATTTTTTATTTCTTCTATTATAGCGTCTATCTCACTTCTTTTATCATATGAAAGACTTTCTTTTTTTGATTCCAAAGCATCTATTCCTGACTTTAACATTATTATTTCTGCTCTATCATCAAGCAATTTTGCATGATTAATCATATTTTGTTTATTTTCTTTAATTTCTTGTAATCTATCTTGTTTAGCCACAATTAATTGTCTTTTTTGTTCATTAGCGGCTAATAAAGAACTATAATCGCTTAAATCTGTAGAATATTGTTCTCTCATGGATTCACAAAGAGAAAGACGTGCTCTTTTTGATTCTAACGTATCATTTAGTTCTTGTACTTCCTCTATAGATAATTGAATTCTCATGTTTTTACTAACTGCTAAATCATTTTTACGTAATCTTCTTTCAATTGAGGCAATTTCCTCATTTAAAGTTTCAATTTCTTCAATATAACTATTTAAAATATAGTCTCCAATAGATTGTAATTCCTTATACTCTTCATCTTCTCTATCTAATTCTTCCAATTGGCGAGCAAAAGATTCTTCCAATAACTCCTCTGTAAATTCTCTTGGTTCTGTATTTGAATATTTATAATTTGCTAAATCATTTGTTTTTCCTTCTAAAAATGATATTCGTTCATCATATTCTTGAATAGTTGCATCAATCGATGCAATTTCTTGATCAATTGCATCTTGTTCTTCTGGTGTTCTATCAGGAATATGGGCCTTTAAGCCTTCTAATCTACGAATCACTTCATCATTATTCATAATTACCCTCCTTATTCTTATTTCCTATCTCTATATTGTAGTTTTACTTGATATCTCAACTCTTCTAAATTTTCAATGTCATCTAAAGTATTTATTCTATATCCTAGTTTTTTAAATTCACTAATCAATTCAACTTCAGATAAATAATCATCAGATATTGGCAACCAATTATTTAAACTAGAATTATTAATTTTTTTGTACACTACCTTTGTTCTTGTTTCGATTTCTCTGGTGTCTTTATATGCCTTAGGTTCTGATTTTTGATAGGCTGTCCAATTACCCCAGATTCCATCCCCCACTTTTACGGCACCAATTGAAGGTGCTGAAGTATAATATTTACTTGTAGTTGTTGTTACAGTTTTGAAATATCTAGATACACTAGCTTCAGTACTTAAATCTTTTATTGCGCCAGTAATTGGAGCCTCAAGATAATATTTGTTTTCATCACTAGCATTTACGCTATTGCTTGGATAGTATTGTTTTTTAGTAGTTTCAACCATGTTTCCACACTCGGTTTTATCATTATTTAAAATACTTCCTGTAGGACAAGTTATAGAACAAACAGTTCCTTTAGCAACAACATTACTTCCATCACAACTATATTGTCTTCCATATTCTTTCCACTGACTGCCTAATTCTGAACATGGTTTTGTATATGGTCCAATTGACCCCTTAGTACATATATAACCTGTTCCTTGTTTAACTGAAACCCATCCTTCTCCACAAACAGTATCTGACTGTTTTATTTCACCATTATAACAAATATATCTAAATAATGATGCCTCAGTTACAGTGGGATTAGAAGTTTTCTCCCATGAAGATTGCTTTGTTTCAGTGTACCACTTCCATCCGGTAGTAGTTCCTTCTTTTTCAGTGTAACTATTTTCTGGTGTACTAGCATAATAAACATTTGTATCTTTAGAATAATATTCTTTAGAAGTTGTTTGCCACTTCCACATTAAATCTCGATAACGATAATATTTAGTTGAACTTATTGTTTGATAATTAATACCTGTTAATTCATCTAACCAAGCTTCTTCTTCCTTAGCCTCATCATCTACTGAAACTTCCTTGTATTCACCTTTAAAAGTAAACCTTACATCAGATTTATCAGTAGTAAGATCTAACTCACTGCCATCTTTCCAAGGTCCAAAATTATCGTTTGCTAAAGTAGTACCACATTGTAAAATTGGTAAATAATGATAGTTTCCACTTTCTAACTTACATACTTTTACTCGTGTTTCTGATTTATTACAATCACTATAATTGTCTGGCTCAGAAATCAAATTTTTATTTATTAAATTACCTAATGTTACTTCCTTACATTCTCCTATAGCACTCGGTAATAATGTAATATCTGCATTATAATAAGATTTTCCTGCTTCTAGTAAAGCTTTTTCAATATCAGTATTTTTGTTTCCTTGCATGCATCCTTTAACTAATAAGAATACTATTAAAAATAAAATTATTCCGCCTAAAATAAATAAAATTAATTTGGGCCAATTTCTTTCTTCTCCTCTTTCTCTGTAATAACTTTCATCTGGCATATTTTTTACCCTCCTTAGTATAAAAAAATTATACCATTTAAGTATAATTTTTTCAATAAAATTAATATTTATTTTTGATTTCCTTACTAATTTCTCTTTTTATATCACGTTCTTTTATTGCATCACGCTTATCATAGTTCTTCTTCCCTTTACATACTCCTAATTGAACCTTTAATATTCCGTGACTAAAATATAATTTTAGTGGAATTAAAGTATTTCCATTCATGGTAATCTTTTCTTTTAATTTAATTATCTCTTTTTTATTTAATAATAGCTTTCTGGTTCTTGTTTCATTATGATTAAATATTCCACCTTGTTCATAATGAGCAATGTGCATATTAAGAAGGAATACTTCACTATTCTTTATTATTGCATAACTATCTTTAATATTGGCCCCATTTTCCCTAACCGATTTAATTTCAGTACCTGTTAAAACAATTCCTGCTTCAATAGTTTCTAAAACAAAATATTCGTGATATGCCTTTCTATTATTGATTTCCATCTTTATCACCTTTATTTTCGACTAATATAAAATCAATAGTTTTAGCTTCTTTATTTGCAGCTTTTACTCTAATTCTTACTTTATCTCCTAAACGATAACCGCGTTTATTATTTTTTCCCCTTAAACTAAATGTTTCTTCATCAAATATATAATAATCGTCAGTTAAATCATCTAACCTAACTAATCCTTCAACTAAATTGTCAAGTTCAATAAACATTCCAAAATTAGTTACAGTGTCTACAATTCCATCATATTCTTCTCCAACATGATCCATCATATACTCAGCCATCTTCATATCATCAACTTCACGTTCACATTCTACTGCAGCACGTTCAGTTTCTGAAGTGTGTTGTCCAATTACTGTCAACTTATTATCCAAATAATTTATTGTATCTCTATCCATTTGATGTAAAAATAAATACTTTCTAAGTAAACGATGTACTGTTGTATCTGGATATCTTCTTATTGGAGATGTAAAATGAGTGTAACATTTACTTCCTAAGCCAAAATGTCCAATATTATTTTTATCATATACCGCTTTCTGCATGCTTCTTAAAAGAAATGAAGATAAGATATGAAATTCTTTTTTCTCCTTTAATTGTTTTAATATATCTTGCAACACAATAGGAGTAATTTCTTTAGATTTCATAGTTACTTTATATCCTAATACACTAACAAATTTTAAGAAATTATTAATTTTTTCTTCATTAGGTTCACCATGAATACGATAGAGGAATGGTAATTCCATAAAATGAATATGAGTTGCAACTGTTTCATTTGCAGCAATCATGAAGTCTTCAATTAATTTTTCACCAACACCACGATCTCTTTTTACTACATCGATTGCCTTTCCATCTTCATTTACAAGAATCTTAGCTTCTTCGATATCAAAATCAATATATCCTCGTTTTTCTTTCATCTTACGAAGAATTTTAGCGAGTTCACCCATTAATTCTAATTTTTCAACATATGGTTCATATTCTGCATCTACAATTTTCTCTTCTAATATTTTATTAACCTTTTTATAAGTCATTTGAATTTTTGAGTTTATTACACTTTCAAAAATATCATAATCTACAGTATTTCCATTTTTATCTATTTCCATAACACAAGACATAGCTAGTCTATCTACTCCAGGATTTAATGAACAAATACCATTTGATAACTTATGTGGAAGCATAGGAATTACTCTATCAGCTAAATAAACACTAGTCCCTCTTAAATAAGCCTCATCATCTATTTTAGAACCTTCCTTAACATAATAACTAACGTCTGCGATATGTACGCCTAACTTATAATTTCCGTTTTCTAATTTTTCGATAGATATTGCATCATCTATATCTTTAGTATCATCACCATCTATAGTAAAAATTACTTCATCCCTTAAATCTACTCTGCCACTCATTTCTTCTTCTAAAACTTTATCTGGAATATCTTCCAACTCGTTTATAACTTCATCAGAAAAAGTATCAGGAATATCATACTTCGCAACAATAGACAAAATGTCTACACCAGGATCATTTTTATGCCCTAAAAGTCTAATAACTTCACCACGATAATTATTATCTTTCATCTTATTTGTTATTTTAACTAAAACCTTATGTCCAGGCATCGCACCTAATGTCTTATCCTTATCAATTTGTACATTAATTCTTACCTTTTCATCATCTAAATCAATACAAGGATTTCCATATTTATCATAATATAGTTCCCCCACCATATGTTTTAACTTGCGATTTACAATCTTAACAATTCTTCCTTCCATTTGAAGACCTTTTTTAGTAATAATTTCAACAACTACAGTATCACCGTGTATCGCATTATTCATATTTGTTGGAGCAACAAAAACATCTTCTGGTCCTTCTATATCTACAAATCCAAACCCTTTTTTATTCGCAATCATTCTTCCTATTTTTAAATTACTATTATTAAATATTAAATATCTATCTTTTTTAGTCCTATATACATTTAATGACTCCTCTAAAACATTTAATGTTTTTATTAATTCCTTTAATTCTTCTACAGAACTAAATCCTAGTAAATCATTTATCTCATGGATATCTAGAGCTTTATCACTATTTCTTAGTATTTCTAATATCTTCTCTTCCACTCTAATTCACCTCTATTTTTATTATAGATTATTTCAAAACAAAAATATAGTATTTATCACAAATTTAACACAATAATATTTATTTTTAATAAAATTATGTTATAATCATATTAGGTGATTTATATGAAAATAAAAAAATTTTTACTTATACTACTTGTTTTTTTAGGAGTTTGTTTTATCAATACCGATAATATCTATGCGTTGAAGGGTGACGCAAATAAAGATGGTAAAATAGATTGTGCTGATTACTCCACATTAAAAAAATTTGTGAATGGTACAAATATAGAAATTAGTAAAACTAACGCTGATGTTAATTCCGATGGAATAGTAAATCAAAAAGATTTTGAAGATTGGGAAACAAGAATGGGCATTATTTGTAGACCTGCTACTGAACAAGATTTTTTAGGAGAGTTAACTTGTGGAGAGACAGATTTTAAATTTCATCAATCTTTACCTAAATTCACAGCAACAATTTACGACGTGCTAAAAATTGCCACACCAATTATTGTAATTGTTACTGGCATGATAGATTTATTAAAAGCTGTAACATCACAAAAAGAAGATGAAATCAAAAAAGCACAACAAAAATTTGTCAGAAGACTTATCGCTGGTGCTATTGTATTCTTAGTTTTTGTAATACTAGAAATCTTTATCAATATAATTGCAGAAGCAGATGACTCAAATAATGCAATGGATTGTGTAAATACTTTCTTACACGGTCCATCATATTGCGGAGGAAACGGAGATGCAAACAACGATAAAAAAGTCGATTATAGAGACTTAAACTTTATGCTTCTTTATTTTAATAAAATCGGGGAAATCGAAAACTTTAATAAAAACAATGCAAACATAAATTGTAGTAGTAATGGATTTGACTCTAATGATGTCAATGTGTTATGGGAAAAACTAAGTAAGAATGGAAGCAAAAAAATAGGAGATGCTAATAATGATGGTATAGTCGATCACAGAGACGTTGAAACTATAGAGAATTATTTTTTAAATCGTGTATCAGCACACGAAAATAATACTATTAATTTAGTAAATGCCGACATGAATAACAATTATTCTGTTAATGAGGACGATTTAAACGCCTTAAGATCTTTAATTACAGATAAAATTTATAATGATAATCAGAATATAGGTGACGTTAACTCCGATGGTAAAATTAATTATATAGATTTAGACATTTTAATACAAAATATTATAGGGAACGATAAAAGTTACTCTTATAATAGCTCAAATTCGGATTTAAATGGAGACGCAAAAGTTACTGAAGAAGATATAGAATATCTATTTGAATTAATTGCTGACTCTGCTGTACGAGGTGATTTCGACGGGGATAAACAAATTACAAAAAACGATTGTGACCTTTGGAACAGATATTCCCACAAACACGTATTTACATATTACGATATACAATTTTTATACAAAGTTATTAAAGATGGAACAGCAAATGAAACATATAAAGGTGGGGAAACTTGGGGAACTGATATAAATGGTGATGGTACAATTAATATGGATGACTACTATGCAATATTAATTTTTAACAAGCATACTGCAGATATGGATTTTAACGGAAAAATTAATGACAATGATAAAGATATTTTCTTTGCATCATCAGGTAGTGTTTGCGAACCTGATATTGATGAATCAAACATAACATTCTCTTATGAATACAACAAAGATAATGCTTCAATGCCATATGGTCTATTCACTCCATCTAGTGCCTCTAATTCAAACAAAAGTGCACTTATTGTTTGGTTTCATGGTTATGGTGAAGACGGGAAAAGTGCATCAGCCCTAAGAAATAGTGGCTTTCTAAATATCCTAGAATCTGACTGGAAAAACTGGGGATTTGATGGATTTAACGCATACGTATTATGTCCTCATTTACAAACTGGTAGATGGGAAAATGGCAGCAATCCAGACAACTTTAAAAAATTATTAGAAAAAATAAAAAAAGAAAAAAATATAGATACTAACAAGATCGTTTTAATCGGTCATAGTAAAGGAAGCCAAGCTGTACAATATTATGGAAATCTGAGTAATTCATATTCAGCTTTAGTTGCATTAAGTGGATATGTTGCAAACAGTACTGATTTAAGTAAAATTGATAAAAACAAAGTTCTAGGATATACAGGAACAAATGATGAGCAGAACACTGTAAATTATATGAAAAAAACTTTTGCAAATTACTTTAATATAATAAATTTACAGGGTGCAAATCATGGTGGTGTTGTAACAAAAGCTTTTGAGCAAGATAAAAATAATAATAATAAATCCGATCTAATAGAATGGATGTTAGCTGACAACAATAAGAAAAAAGAATTAGAAAAATTCATGTTAGCTCAGTAATTAACTATAAGGATGATGTAAATCATCCTTTTATTGTCCTCAAACAAAAAACTTTCCAATTAACAGAAGGAAAGTTTTTTAATTATACCTATTATTTTTTTATATTATTTAAAAATTTATTAACTATTAAACTTGTTTTATTGACAATCTCATATGCATAAGTAATACAAATCAAACTACAACCTAATAATGCACATATAACATCTTTCATAGTATCTGTAACACCTGTTGTTAAAACTTTCTGTGCATCTCCACCCAAAATATTATCTGCTGAAAACTCAAATAGTTCCCAAATACTCGCAACCATCAAAGTTATCGCAATCATATAAAATATATTAAATGTCAAACTCTTTTCATCATATTTTTTAAACATTAATAGTAATAAAAGAGCAAAAAGTGCAGTTAACAAACCAGATGTAAAATGTACAAATGAATCATACCAATAAATAATCCCATAAAAATGCATTACACTACCTAATAATTGGGCTAAGAATATAAATATTAGAAATACTAATTCAACAGAATTAGCTATTTTTATCTTAAATATTTTTCTAATTATTGTAGGTAAAAAAACTATTACATATAATGATAAACATACTAATATATTAGAATCAAATCTTTTAAATAATGTTAATCCTAAGAAAAGTGTATTTAATATAATTGTTAAAGCAATAATACTAATATTAATTTTCTTTAGTATCTTCATAAGTTAACTCTTCCATTTCTACCTGATTAATACTATTAAATCTTTTAGTTATTTTATCAGTTGTCGTATGTATTTCTTTAACATCTTTTGAAACAGTTTCAATACTACGATATAATTTATCCCAACGATCTTTATAACGTTTAAATTCGTCATCTAATAATCTTAATTCTTGATGAATTACCTTTGTATATTTATCACGCTCTATATTCTTTATTAATATCTGTAAAGTTGTTAATGTACTAATTAAAGTTGTAGGTGAAGTTATCCATACTTTTTTCTTATATGCATAATCTATTATATCTTGATGATATGCGTTTATTTCTGCGAATATAGCCTCTGCTGGTAAAAACATTATAGCTTGGTCTGTTGTTACTCCTGGAATAATATACTTGTTTGCAATAGCGTCTATATGCTTTTTAACATCACTTTTAAATAATTTCTCTGCACTACTCCTAACTCCAATGTCATTATTCTTATCAACCATAATTTGATAATTTTCTAATGGAAATTTAGAATCAATCGCAACTTTACCTAAAGGCTCTGGAGCAAATAATACACAATCCGCAATAACACCATTTTCAAAACCATATTGTAATTGATAAATATTTTTATTATTATCACCAAAAACACTGCTTAATATGTGTTTTAAATTAACTTCTCCAAATATTCCTCTAGCTTTTTTATCTGTTAACACACTCTGTAAAGATACAATATCATTAGATAATGTGTCTATTTTTTTCTGAGCTTCATCTATTTTGCTCAATCTTTCTAATACCGAAGTAAAAGTCTTATTAGTTTTTTCAAAATTTTCATCTAATCTTTCATTTACTTTATCACTAATCAACCTAAGTCTTGTGTCAATCTGCTCATTTAATTTGGTAAAATCTTCATTTAAATCACGATTAAGTCCACTTTTAAACTCCCCTATTTCTTTTACAACACTAGTTTCTAGTTTGCCTAATCTTTCTGATATATTACTTTCATTAATATTTTTCATTAAAGATATAACACTAATAATTAAAATTATAATAAGTAATACAATTATTATATATTCCATTCTATCACCCATTATAATTATAACCTTTTTGATGTAAAAAGAAAATAAGATATTCAAAATATCTTATTGTTCAAGAATCCAAGCTTCATATCCACCTATTATATTTACCGTTCTATAACCTAGTGAATTTAATATTTGACATGCTTTCAAGCTTTTTTGACCTTTTTGACAATAAATATAATATGTATTATATTTATCTAAATATTTATTAGGACTGATAATTAGGCTATTGAATGGGATGTTTTTAGCCCCTAGAATATGATTATTGTTAAAACTAGATATACTCCTAATATCTATTATATTTATATTATTAATTATCTTTTTTAACTCACTTGCTGATATACTGCTAGACATATCATCACCTATAGTATTATATGAACTTGAAAAAAAGACGACAAAAAAAAGTAACAATATTTTGTTACTTAGTTTTATTGACATAGTGGATTATTTTTATTTACCCCATATATGTCTATTAAATTTAAAATCAATTCTATTAATACAGGTAGTAAAAATAATATTGCCACAGCGATTATTCTTTTTAAGAAACTTTGACCTGATTTTTTCATTGCATCTGCTTCTCCACTTGCAGCTGCTTTAATAAAGTCTAAAGTTCCTAAAACTATTACTAAAGCTAAACACAAATATTTTATCAAATTTAATGTGCTAATTATCCACTCTCTTATTTCCTTCGGTATTACTTCACAACCATAAACTTTATCACCAGGATTTATTACAGGCTTTTGCGGATGTAACATCGGACACTCCAACTCTAACTTAGCAGGATCTGTCAAAGCATAAGCTGGACACGATACAAAATAACCACTTATAGTCATAAATGTATTTTTTTCATCATCAGTAAAATTACCACCTGAAAAATCAAATTTATAACAATTAGGATTAGTGTTATCATTTTGAACTAAATAAAATAAAGCAGTTCCCTTTCCTTCATATGTACAAGATTTCAATAGTTTTTCTTCTAATTCAGGTTCAGGATCAACAATTTCTCCATCTTGTAACCTAAATTCCGGGTGAATTATACATGTATAATTATTTCCTGAAAGCGAATAATTATCACAAGCACTTTTAACACCTTGAAGCGAACTGGCAACACCCGAGTTGATCAAAATAGTCGCCCCTTCTCCTTTATATCCTGAATTGGTAAAATCAAATACATAGTAAGCATGAATGCCATCACTATCTGTAAATTTTTTTACAAAATTACCACTATTAGATACATCATCAATTATTAATCGGCCTCCCCAATCATAAACTATACCTTTATCCCTATGATAAAAAACTTTAAAAATTTTACTTTCATCATAAAGCGTCTTTCCGGTTAATATTTGTTCCCAACCTTTTTCCATAAAATTTCCAGAACCATCCTGTACAGGATACAAAGTCACACGACTTAGGGTAAACCACTCACCTTCTTTATTAAGGTCTGTTCCATCCACACTAACGTGATACCACCATGATCCCCAAGCACTATTTCTGTGTAAATAAACTTCGTCTGGACATCCAGTAGTTTCACCCCATCGATCCATATTCATACCTTCACCTATTTTTGGTAAGGGTGAAGTAGTCTTATCTACATCTACCCATGTTTTATTATCTGATATTTGCATAAAGTAAAAAACACTCGCCTTATTTGTTTTGTTCTTTTTATCAAGTTCTATTCCAACTCTAATTTCTTGCCAACTGGTTGATAATCTATAATAACATACCTCTGAATCAGCTCTAACACTATTAACACCAACAAATGATAAAAATATTATAAATACAAACAATAATAATTTATTTTTCATAATATACCTCCTAATCATCACTAAAGAAATCATCAAAGAATTGATCATCCGTAACAAATTTAGAATCATCAACATTACTTTGAACAGTATCTACTTTTTTTATTTCAGTTACTGCACTTTTTGATTCCTCTAAATTACTTGGTGTAACAATATCTTCATGGAAATCTAATTCTTCTTCATTCTCAATTTCTTCAATTATTTTTTGTTGTGGAATATTTGGAATAATTTGTGTTTCAACTTTTGTTTCTTTTTCTATTGGATGATTAATTTCTTCCTTCATGATATCAATAGGTTTATCAAAAACTTCTTGTTTTTCAACATTCTTATTGATTTCCTGTTGTTCTTTTTCTAATCTCTCTTCTTCTTCTAATTCAGCAATTTTAGCATCTATTCTTTTAACTAGATCATCAACATTAAAGCCACCATTAGAATTTGAATTATTATCATTATTAGCAAACATAGGAGGTATAAACGGCATACCCATTTCTTTATTTGGACTACTACCTAACATCGCATTAATTTTTGCTTCTTTTTTAGTTTCAACAAACTTTTTAATGTCAAATACTTGAACTGGAACCTTTTCCCTGTTTGGGTAATCTGACTTAGGATAATCTTGCTCCCAACAATGATTTTTCATCATTTGCCAGTTAGGAGTCAATTTAGTTTTAAAAGGCATCATTCTAATACGAATCAGTATCATTGTCCATTTAGGAAGCCTTTGCAGGTCACTAACTGTAACTAAAGGTGTTGAAGCAGTTTTATCTTTTTCTTTAGATTTTACTTCCCCACACATTTTACTGATTTCTTCTAAGGCATTTAATTCGCTACTTATTAAGTAAACTATATTACCACAGTTACCTTTAATAGTTTCTCCATTTTCTTTACCATAAACTTCATATAACTGAGCAAAGTTTTGAATAATAAAACTAAATCTCATTGCACGAGAACGTGCAGCTGTAACCATTGTAGTAACGTCCTTTAAAGGTGGCATATTTGCAAACTCATCAAGTATAAAGTTTGTTCTGTATGGAAGTTTTCCACCACATTCTTGTGCCACTCTAATTAATGTTTCATAACACTGTTTTAAGAAAATTGTAACTAGTGAATGATATGTTTTCTTTTCATCTTGAACTACAATAAACACCGCTGTTTTTTGACGCCCAATATTATCCATATCAAAATCACTATGTGAAAGCATCTCACTCATATTTTCACGAGATGCAAATAATTTAATTTTTTGTTTAAATACAGATAAAATACTACCTTTAGTATCACTAGGAGCCATTAATGTTGATGATGCATTAACATATGCAGGCCCAGCAGGATCCTTATAACTAAAATATTCTTTAATATAAGTTGTCCCAGCAATCTTCTCTTCTCCAACAGTAGTCATTAAATTTATACTATTTAAGTTGATTTCTTCTTCTTTAGCATCCTCAAACAATCCTAAAGCAAGACCAGCAAAATAATCTGCCGAAGTTTTTTCCCAGAAAGGATCTTGATTCTTAGATGACTCATCATAAAGAATATTAAGTGCTAAGTCGTCTAACAACTCGCAGGCCTTATCTTGATTACCACTCTTATATAAATTATATGGCAATGATAATGGATTCCAACAATTACCTTGTTGAGGATCTCTAAAGTTTAATAAGACAATATTATAACCTTTTTCTCTTAACTCTACCGCATTCTTTTCAAAGATTTCTCCTTTAGGGTCAGTAATAATCATTGACTCACCCTTTTTAGCTAAAACCTTAACCATAGGTTGAACAATCATTTCTGTTTTTCCAGAACCAGTAGAACCAATAATCAAATTATGATATTCACCGTCATCTACCCATATTTCTTTACCATTGTTTATTAAAGGAATTCCTGCAACATCACTTTTTACATCTTTCGCATGAACTAACTTTAATTCCTTTTTCATTTCTTTCTCAGTTGCCCAACGAGAATAACCTTTTTCTTTTTTTGGATCAGTTGAAAAACCAAATCCTTTCTCTCTTTCAAAAAACAAAGAAGAAACGCTCATAATAATAGCAACTAACGCTCCAATATATCCGATAATTGTTGCTAAAAGATAATCTTTACTAAATGCAGGTAAAGGATTAAGCCCTGAAAATGTACCTTCCTGAGCAAATGTACCTAAATTTACAACAGCAATAGCTACAAAATATAGCAAAAATATACTAAATACAATAAATATAAATACATCTTTTGCATCTGCTCTAAATTTTAACTTCATTATTAAGCGCCTCCTAATTATTATTATCTTTAATTTTTTTATAAGCTACTAAAGCAACACCAATTAATAATATTATAACCCCTATAATTATTCCTATAATAAGATTTTTGTCGTCAGAAGACTTAACTTCTTCTTTAGTAATGTCTACCACTAAATCAATAATAACATCGTCTTCTTTCTTTAAAACCCAAGTATAAGTATTATTATTTTTTGAATTATAATTTCCACTTATTGTTTGCCCCTGCACATTTATATTAACTCGTAAATCATAATTGTCGCCTAGCAAATCATAGCATTTAAATCCACCTGCGGTAAGATATAATTTATTACCTTGAAATAAAACATCGTACGATGAAAAACATGATTTTAAAAACGCTGATTGAGATTTAAATTCATCTTTAGAAAAAGTATAACTAAGTTTAGCACCTGATTTACTGTCTCCAAGAATCTTTTCTTGTCTATAAAAATAAGCTGGCTCCGTTTCATCTCTAGCAAAAACTAACGCCCAATACACTTGTCGTGAAATCTCTTCTTGACTACTTCCCCATAGACTATTAGGCTGTAATATTGTAACTGATTCTTCAAATGTATAATCATCATTAACTGTCAAATTATAATCAACTGAACACCCAGTAATCAAAAATATTATAATTAATAAAAATAATCTTTTTAACTTCATAACTATCTCCCATAACAAGCTTGTCTAATATCTTCACAATCAGGTAACATGTTTGCATTTGTTTGTTTCAATACTTCTTCAGGATTATATCGTTTAAAATTCTCATCTAACATTGAAAAATGTAAATGAACGCCAGTTGAGCAACCAGTATTACCCATTATTCCTACTTGTTGTCCTTTGACCACTTTCTGATTCTTATCAACATCAATACTCTTTAAATGAAGATATTCTGAATAAAATACATAGTTTTTACCATTTATATTCATAGAATGTTTTACACGAACCTTATTACCAGTAGCTGATCCAGTACATCTATGGCATATATTGCTTGCGGAAAAATCTGGCCTACAATTATCATTACCTTTGCTAATATAATCAACAACACCATCGGCAATACTATAAATTTTAGGATCTTTAACTCCACTACCACCAATATCAATGCCGTTATGTACACCGCAATTAGTTGAATCATAAAAACCAAAACAACTTGTATGATTTAAGTTTTGAGTCCCAACTGGATTAATAATATTTTGTAGTATCTCTTGCGGAATGAGACCAGCTTCTCCACCGCTTACTACTATTCCACTAGATGAACTTGACGAATCACCACCTACTTCATTATTATTATTGCCCATCTCGACTATTTCGTTTGCAATTTTCTCATATGTCATACTGTATTTGCCCTTAGTTAAATAAGCATAATGTTGTGGTATATAATAGTTGATTAAATAATTTTTATAATTATCTTCATTAAATGTACACTGTTGCTTATTTTTTTCTTCCTCTGATTTAAATAAATCTGTAACAATATTAAATACATAATCAAAACAAGATAAATTCTTTCTAGCTTCTGTAATAATTTCCTGCCACAAATCTGTTTTTCCTCCAACAAGATCAGAGAGTTCTTTAGATAAATCACTTATACTTCCAGCACCTAATATTTTTGGTTTGTATTCATTAAAAAAGTCATCAATGGCTTTAGCATCATATTCTCCTTCAAATATATTTTTCAAATCTGTCATAATATTTTCTACTTTAGACAAACCACAAGTTGCTGCTGAATTTCTATTTTTATATACAAAAATCAAATCACTTATTTCACTAACATCATAATTATTATATTTATAATATGTATCCTCTTCAATATTATCAGAATCGAATTGTTCTCCGCTTGGCATATCCGACGAATTAAATGTAACCATTCTATCATAAAAAATAGTAGCTGTAATTAACTCTTGATTTAAATCATTACCACATTGCTCTTTATAATCATTAGCATGTGCTTTCAAATCACTATAATAAAATCCTCGCAAATCTGCTTGACACTCTTCCTCGCTACTACACCAACCATTTCCTATTACAAAATTACCTAGTGACAAGAAAAAATCTCCAACCGATGCTAAAACATCTTGAATAAAAGCTACTGGGCTTAAGATTAATGTCAATATTGCACATACCATAAAAAGTGAAAAAAGAAATGAACCAACAACACTTACTAGTAAAAGAATTAATGACATTTTTACTTTCTTGATCTCTCGTTCTACCATTGATTGTCCAAGTTTACTATCCATAAACTTGTCAATAATTTTATCTCTTATGCCTTTCGGAATCCATTTGGTATAAGGAACAACGTCAGCCGCTTTTTTTAAAGCTTCTTTTGCTGCAGCTGTTCCTAATCCTTGTGTATCAGGTAATCCGGTTTTGGTCTTACCTTTTTTATTCGGATCATTGTTTGATTTTTGTAAAAATTTTGAAAACTTATTTTTATTTATTTTGTCGGAAAGATTTTCACCATTTGGTAAAGATGCTTGCTCTTTTTTTCTTTGTTTTAAACGGCGTTCTAACTCGTCTGTATCTGCATTGGATAATCCGTTAAAATGATCCATTCCAACTTCTTTAGCAATTTTCTGCATTTCTTCCAATTGTGAGTTTCCATAACCAGTATCAATGCCTAATTCCTTAGCCATATCTTTGATTTTATCTTTTTGCCATCCCAAGCAACATCACCACCTAAATCTTAATTATAATCCTCCACCACTACCAAAAGAATCTAACTCTTGTTCTGTCGCAATTACATTAATTTGCATTCTACGACTTCCACAAACAAACAATGCTTCTCCTTGACTAAATTTCTTAATTGCATTCTTTTCATTATCATTTAAATCGATTAATTTAGCAAGATCATCAACTGCTTGTTTCTTTAATCCCATAACTAAGTAATATGAAGCATTATCAAATATCGCCTTACCCTGAGTAATAACCCCTGGGTCACTAAAATCACTTGGTTGTTGAGTAATAATTATCGTTCCAGTGTTATATTTACGTGCACGTCTTTGTACTTGGGCTAAGAAATCCGCACCTAAAGTATTGTTACCACTTAATAACACATGTGCTTCATCAACCATTAAAATTGTATTTATTTCTCTGTTTAATGTTAATCCCCATGCATATTTCAAAACGTTAAAGAATAACGCATTTCTAATATTAGTATCTGAATTCATCATTTCTTTTACATTAAATACAATAAAATCACTTTGTGGAGAAATTGTTGTATGTCCATCAAAATAATATTTTAATTCTTTAATAATTGGTCTAATTTTCAATTCCAACATTTCTAATATATCGCGTTCATGTGTTTTTTCAGTCATTGATAATAACTTTCCTTTTATTGTTGCATATACATCCTTAAATGTCGGATAGTCTTCTGATTTAAATTTAGTAAAATCAGAATTAAAATCAATTCCAAATCTTTTATAAGTATCCTGTAAAATCTCACTAAACATATTTATGACATCTTCAGTAACACTTGGATCATAATACTTTAAGAATGCTTTGATAGTTTGAATAGTACGAGTTAAAACTGTATAACCTAACCCTTGTGCTATTTCTTCATCATCAGCATCAACTACAACTTCTAGCGGATTTATCATACCGAATTCTCCACCTTTACCTAAATCGATGAAGTCTCCGCCATACATTTTAGTCATTTCCTCAAATTCACCTTCAGGGTCAATAATAACAATTTGATTGTCATTACGAATATGACTTCTAACCATTAATTTAGCTGCGGTAGATTTACCACTTCCAGAAGTACCTAAAATTATTAAATTTGCATTATTACGATTATGTTCTTTCTTTATTTGGAATAAGAATTGATTAAATAAAATTACTCCCCCAGAGAAATCTACGCCTAGAAGCGTTGACAATCCTGGATCCTTAATACTATCAAAAATAAATGGATACATAGCCGCAATTGTTGGGGCAGGAATTGGAGTTCCAATTCTATTTTCAATGTCTTGTTTTCCATATATTGGTAAAATTGATTTCAAAACTTGTTCTTGTTCAAATCTAAGTGGGAATGCCCTCATTTCCATTGCTTCTAAATAGTTCTTAACTTGTAGTTTTTTATTAATCAACTCTTCTTCTGAATCAGCAGTTACCATAATATGCATTTGGAAGTCATATATTTTAGATTGAGTAGCCGCTAATTGTGAAATAAAATACTCTAATGACTCGTAGTCCTGACGAATTCTTTCTTGAATTGTTTTATCATTTTCCTGTTGATATCTTGTTTTTAAATCAGCAATTTCTTTATTTAACATTTTACTAATTACACTAAAAGGTAATGGTATATGTTTTATTACAACTTTAATTCCTGACATGCTTGTTAATGAGGCCAAATAACCAGGACCTATAAATTTAGGGTATGAAACAACTGTTAATATAGTTGCATATTTATCACTTATAATAAAATCACTTGAGCGAAAATGTAGCCCCTTTGGAGCAACTTGTGTTCTAACATCCATTAACTCATCACCGTCCCAAAAGTTGTTGTTTGACCCCCATTTAAGAAATTATCTAAAATAACTCTTAAATCATCATTAGTTGTTTGTCTGCAAGTAAGACCTGCACTAGCAAACGCATTTATTAAAGTACGAATTCTTTTTTGAATTAAATCTGAATCCTTTTCTTTAAACAATAAATAATACTCTGTATCAACTACATTATTACTCATAAACATATTTGCTTTGTTTATGTCATCAACTATTAATTTACGACGAGCATTATCTTGAACATTATTATATAAAAGTTGCAATTGCGATAAATAAACATTAATATCTACTGGTCTATCTGCCGCGATTATCCAAAATTCATAATCGATAACATTATAAACATTCTTTAAATTACTTATAATACTATCTTGCATATCTTGTTCAAGAATAAAGATATTTCGAGGCATTATTTTCACCCCGGTTACTTTTTCTTTGTTATTAAGAATTATTACTCCATTAGTAATACTTTGAATAGGAACATTATCTACAGTATATCTACTTGTTGTCTTTTTCTTCGCCATTACTAAAACACCAACCTTTCCAATAATAAATTCTTCTTTCTGTATAAAATTTCCATACCGACATAATTGCTGTCCTAACATTGTGATAATTAGGAATTGGAAAAACCAAGAACCCAGTAATTAATGCTGGTAAAAGTGCTATTACAGCATACATTATCTCTGTAACAGGTAAGATTGGAAGTAGGATTAATGTTAATCCTACTCCAACTCCAAATAAACCCAAATCAAATGGCCTGAACAATCCAAAAATTAACATTGACTTCTTTGAATTGGCAGGTATCAAAAATTGTTCCATCTAGTATCACATCCTTTTTATTTCTATTTTTCACTATCTCTTCTATTAGCCTCAGCAGTTTCAGATGAGCGTCTAGCCATTTCGTTAAAATCAGAATCGCTCATTTTTGCAAAAGCACTATCGTGTTCCCAATCATTTCTTTCTCTATTTTCCATATGGGTTTGACCAGTAATATCTTTTACTCTATCATATACCGTTGATGATTCAGAAGGCGATGACACGGCAATTGAGCTTGGAGAACTTGAAGAAACTGAAGAACTTGGAGAAGTTGATGATGAACCGGAAATTGAAGCCTCTCCTGAAACTTTATCATACAAGTCAAAGGCATCATGTCTTTTTGCATCATCCGAATAAATTAATTTCATATCTTCATGTTTAGCATTAGCTAATTCGTATTGTTTTTTCGCGGCAGCATAATTTTTTTGTGCTACCTGTATCATTGCTGCATCTCCTGATTGCTTAGCAGCCTCAAGTTCACTCTCAGCCTTAAACATTTGACCTTTTAATTCTTTGGAACGCTTATAACTTTCAGAGTATTCCGGATGAAAAGTTTTTAATAATTCATCCTCTGAACCACCATATTGGTTATATAAGTTTTTTCCTAACGCCAAATTTTTATCTCTTTCACTTATACTTTCTCTAGCTTTTTTTCTTTCATCATTAAATTTAGTTTGATGTGGAGTTATGTCTCTCCAAACTTTTTGCATTTTTGAAATCCTGCCATTACCTTGAACATTTTTTGTTCCATTCCAAAATCCTTTTCCATGCCTTGCAGAATCAATCCCCGCAATCGTTTTTTTAGCACCTAAAGCAGCCGTCCTGCCTAACGCACCAACACCAGGTGTCTCACCTAAACGTTTCATTAAATTAAATGACCCTTTATTACTTGCTAATTTAGTTCCTAAAATATTATCTATAAACTGAGGTAATTGTTTAGCAAACATTAAAGCACCTATAATTATAAACAATTTGACAAAAATCCCAGCAGGTTGTGTACCAATTGTACCATCAGAACTAAAATATTTCATAGCGTCATATTGTTCAGGATTAATTACTAATTGAATAACAGATACAGCAAAGAAAACACCAGCTAATCGTATAAATAATCCAACATACTCTTTTCCGCATTCAGAAGCCCATGTTTTTAATTTTTTATCCCCCTCTTTGGGATCAATAAGTGACAATATTGGAATTGGTGCTATAATTTGTAAAACGCCCAATTTTATCGCTCGTATTGACGCATCTAAACAAAATATTAAAAAGAAATAAGCAACAACTCCACCACATACAGTAGAAAGTAAAAATTTATATTCATTTTCAAATTCACCAGCACTGTTTTTTCGAGTAACAGTACCCCAGTCAACTAAGCAATAAGGTTGATAATCTTGACATTGTTGCCCATTCTTGTTAATAGGCAATTCAAGTGAACTTGTTGTAGCATCAACATCACCGGTATTTTTATAAATGAAATTTCTAAAAACACCAACTACAATTTGTGAAGACACTACATCTGCATTACTTATAACATCAGAATTGTTATCACCAGCATTTGATTGTAACTTATATCCAGTTACAATCTGATATATTGCATTAGTGTTTAATATCATACCCTGTAACTTATACACTTCCCTAAACAGCGAAGGTGTAACCACAAGTAAAATTAATGATATAACAACATTAGTTATCATTTTACTAAACCCTTTACTTTTATCCGTTAGTGTATCAGGATTAATAATATATGTAATCACCGACATTGATAACTTAAACAACATAAAAATTCCCAGAAAAACATAAATTCTTCCAAGCATCTCATAAATAAAATTACCAAACACATTTGTACTTGCTATTTGAATTAACAAGGTGTACAAAAGTTTTATAGCCCAAACCACTAAATGATCTAACATAGCAAATAGCATTCTTACTAATGACAAAAACAAATTTAACATATATTACACTCCTTTAAAATTAAATACCAATTTCTCTATATACAGTATAACACACAAAAAAAAAATAATAAATAGAAATTATTTATTATTTTTAAAAACATTTACTATCCTTTATAATCATCGCATTTTGTTGGACCATTGATAAAACAATCAACACAGTTCCAAATAGTCTTTTGTTCACCGCTAGCAACTAAATTAAATACTACTTCTACAATAATAAACACAAAGAATACTAATGCAGCTGATATAAGTCTTTTAATAAATAAACCTTGCGATTTTTTAATTTCATCTTCTTTTTGTGCAATTACTGCTTTTCCAAAATCTAACATTCCAAAAATTATTAATAATACTGGTACTCCGATTTTTAACAAATCAACAATAGTGCTAGTTAATTTAGGGATAATTTCTGCCATTTTAGGAATTACAGTCCCACACGCATAATAAGTTGTTAATAACATTTAATCCACCTACTTTTCTTCTGTCAATCTACATTCTACTGCATTACTAGAACCTTCTGCAGCATCTTTAGCAGCTTCTGTTGGGCCATTAATGAAACAACTGATACAGTCCCACATATTTCCATTATTATCCTTAGCAACTAAATTAAAGATTACTTGAACAATCATAATTACAAAGAATACTAATGCAGCTGATAATAATCTCTTTAAGAATGTTTGTTGAGATTTTTTAATTTCATCTTCTTTTTGTGCCATTACCGCTTTTCCTAAATCAAGCATACCAAATACAATCAATAATACTGGCACTCCAATTTTAATTAATGTTACTATCAAACCAATAATTTCAGGAATCATAATATCCATTGTTAAGATTCCGTCACCACACTTAACAGTATCTAAAATAAACACATTCCATCCTCCTTTACTAATTAAATGATACTTTATTTAGCAATTTTTGTCAATATAATTTACTTTATTGTTTAGAAAAGCCTAACTTTTTAAGCAGTTCATTCAATTCTTCACTTATTTTATGATCATCTAACGGCGGCATATTAAAAAATATACTTAACCTAGATTCCATTTCAAAATCTTTAACTTCTTCTAAATCCAATAAACTTATATTTAAAATCACAGTTTTATTCTTTAATTCATTTAAAATGTCTGGTTTCATTGTAATCATTTTATTCAATTTAATAATAGATGGTTCAATTAAATAAATTACTTTATGACACATTGCTTCTGCAGCAATACTATTATTAATATCAACTAATATTACATCTTTATCAAAATTTTTGTTAATTACTGAACCGACCTCATTAGTATCAACAGATACCATTTGCTTATCTCTATAATAACTAAAATCTCTTTTATCAACTTCAATCGGTACTACAGTATAATTTTTCTTCAATTGCTTATACATCATGTAAATTAATGTTGTCGCACCAGAATGGCTTGTCAAACTTTTAACTCCAATGATAGTAGACCCCATGCGTGGAGCTTCCACAGTTTCATATTTAGTTATTACTTTTTCCTTTACTTGCTGATTAACTGGCATTTCCCCAAACTGTTGATATTGTGCAACATCTCGATAACTATTTGGGTTGTTATACAAATACATAATGCCTTCTTTATTTGTTGTAAAATTATATATTCCCATAGAAATCAACTGAGACAAATATCTAGGCGAAGTTGTTTCTGGTCCATTATCTAATAAAAGAATAACCTTTGACATATCCAAAGAAATAGATAACTTTTGTATGTTTTTTAGGTCGGAATAATCTTGAATCGCTGTTATATCTAATACCATTCTATTAAAAAATAAGTTTTGAAATGTACCAATAATTTCATCAACTGTATATATGCCATCAATTCTTTTAATTACCTCAATATCTAAATTTGCAAGTAATTCTTTGTTTTTATTAGCAACAATTACATTCATAGTCTGCTCCTCCTATCCATAAAAGATTTTAGTTTCACCATACACCTTAATATTTATATAATCTCCAATAATAGGTAAATCAAAATACATATAAGCTATTACTTTATAGTATTTGCCTCTAGCTGAATTATAAGTATATATACAATAAAGGTAATCTGAACCAGTATAAGTATCTTCTTCAGAAACACCATCCATTTCAGGACATGTTTTCCCGGTATTATAACGATAACCTATACTTTTTAAACTTTCATTAATTTCATCCGTTATTTTTAAATCAGAAAAATCACCATTATGATATTCAATAATATCTATTATACGGTTTTTAACTCTAAAAGCCTTAGTATAACTTATTGATGTAACTAATAAAGCCATTACAACAACTATAAAAACTATTATTATATTCATAAGCATCGCATTACTTGTGGCAGCTTTCATAACATCATCCTAACCTTTTAATTGTCATTGTTTTAGTATATACCGGAATTCTTAAGAAATGTCCAATTATTGGAAAATCAAAAGTCATATACGTTGTTACACCATACGAATACTTATCACCGTGGTCAAAATAATAAACGCAATACCCTTCTTTACCATCAACTTCAACAATAGCACCATCTATTTTTTGACAAGTAATGTTATATTTCTGATAACCATAACTAACTAAAATATTCGAAATTGCTTCTTCCGAATATTTATTATACCCTTCATTTGTTTCAATAGCATTTACTATCTTACTATTAACCTTATATGCTTTTGAATAACTAATAACTCCCATAATAGCAAAAAAAGATATAGTTATAAAAACTATAATTATATTAAGCAAAAACGTATAACTAATACTTTCTTTCATAACCAATCTCCTAGAAACTTACATATTAATAATTGCATTTATTATTATTTGAATCCCAATAATCTGTAACTTGTGAAGAACCATTGTAACATTTGTTACCTTTCCATTGATATCCTGCACCTGTACAACATGCACTTTTCGCACTATTATTTAGTAAAGATGTTATTAATGGAGTAGCTACTGCCGCTACTAAAGCAATTAAAACAATTGTTATTACTGTCATATTCGCTTCTCCTGTTGCTTCCTTCATAAAATCACCACCGTTCTTATTTTTCCATAATTAAATTATATCATATTTTTTATCAATTGCAAATTAAATGTTAATCATTGACATCATTGAAACTAAAAGAAGTACAATAATTCCCGCTCCCGTACATATAAGCATTGTCATAGTTTTTCTTTCCATAGTTTCTAATCTATTCTTATATTTTTGTTCACGTGCCTTATTTTGTAATGTTGAGATTGTTTTAGAAAACATAATTAATTGTTCCTGTTTATCTTCTTGGGAACCTAATCCTAAACGATATAAAAGTCTCATCATGCGCATAGAATCTCTTACTGGATATCTATGAGCAAATTCCATATATGGTTCTACCGTAGAATCTCCTGCTTCAATTCTTTCTACTAGTTTAACTAAACCATCTTTGAAAATATCTGGTGCTGTTGCAATAGATCTACGAAGTGCCACTGGAACAGTATAATGTTGAATTAATATCTCTAAACTTTTTAAATAATAAGGCAACATTAAGTCTATATTATAAAGATTCCTTTTATAATAACTTTGTAACTGTGTATATGGTATCTTAAATATTACATACGCTACAATTAAACATACTATTAGATATGTAAAACTCATTTGGCTTAGCAATACAATAAACATTGCAAAAAAAGCAACCAAAGCATTTCTAATTCTTGCCCCATATAATTTGTTAATATCTAAATCTTTTCCATATTTTACACTCAGCAAGAATTCATAGTCATCTTCTTTCATAAAAGCAAAATATGGTCGTGCCTCAGCAATAAATTTTCTAGAATCTAATCTCTTATTTACAACAAGAATCAAAATTATAATAGCACCAATTATAATAAACATCATTATTCAGCACCTACATTCTCATTATAATATTTTTCCCCATTAAGAAGGAAATATGTATTTACAATCAAAATTCCATGTAACAACAATCGAATACCAATACTATCTAACATACCAATATATGTCGATACACCAAGCAAAAACTGCACTAACATAACCATTAAATATAAAACTATTCCAAACTGAATAAACTTTTTATGGAAAGCAGCTCTATCGATACGATCCCTATATACATTTTCAACTAACATATCAACATCTAAAGACATATTTTCTAATGCATCACTAGAATCTTTAGCACCTTCATTAGTTATTTGTAAAAATAGTTGGTGCATATTTTTTATTACATAATAATCATATTTACGATTCATAAAAGTAATAGATTCATTAATCGTCCCATTAGAATAAGCCATATCTATCATTATTTTAACATCGGTTTTAAAAGGTTCTTCAAGCACATCAGACTCATAAACCCCTTCTAACGCTTTAACAAAACTCTGAGTCGTAGCAAATTCCATAATCGTATTTGTTACATAAACCTGAACTTGTTCAAAAATAAACTCACTATATATCCTTTTACACCTCAAATATGTTAAGTAAGGCACTATCATAACAGCCGCAATACAATAAAATATAGAAGTAATTATATTATAAAAATATAAATAAGATACAACAAACCCTATCAAAGCAAATATCAATGCCTGAGTTGTATATTGCCTTAAAGTATATTCTTGCCCCAATTCTTTAACCTTGGCTCTTACCTCTTTAAATGAATAAGGGGCATACTTATTATAAACGTTACCCACGCCATTTATTATATATTTATAAACATTCTTACCAGCATTTTTTCTATATATAATTATAAAGATGAGTATTAAAACAATAGAAATAAATATAAATCCAACCATAAATGACCCTCCTATTCAAAAATAATATCCAAATTATCACTAGCATTTAGAAGATCAACTTCTTCATCATCATTAACAATTGCATCTTCTGATATATAAACGCCTTGAGCTGATAAATACTCGATTAAATATTTACTAGGATTATTTCTATATACCTTTCCATCGATTCCTTTTTTATAAATAGTGTTGTGTTTAGCTTCATTTGTTTGTTCATCCACATAAAACTCAGTAACTTCCCCGATTTCACGAACAAATCTTCCCGTTTCTTTACTTTGATATCCGCGAACCATAACCCCCAGTTGTACATATCGATGAATTGTTTTTAAAAATTGTTCAACATCCTGATTAGTCTCTAATAAACTATACAAACGCATAGGAATAGATGCCGCTTTATCAGCATGAATTGTTGATAATATATTATGTCCTGATGAAATAGAATTACGAACAGCCATAACAGCTTCCGCACTACGAACCTCAGAAAGTAATATCCACTTAGGGTTCTGTCTCATACAAGTAACCAACACATCTGAATAAGAAGCAATATTATTAGTTTTCATTGCTACTATATCTCGATGAGGAAATATTCTATCTAAATGCAACTCCAAAGTATCTTCAATAGTAATGATTTTTTCGTTTTCTTTAATATGTGCACCTAAATACTTAATAAATTCTGTTTTTCCAGAACCGGTTTCTCCACACACTAAAATATTACAATGCCCTTCAACACACTTTATTAAAAAATCATGGACTTCTAAAGTTATATATTTTTCTTGTAATATCTTATCCTTTTGCAATCTTATTTTTGCTGGGGTCTTACGCAAAACCGCTGCAATTCCGTTTTTTGCAATTGAGTCATGAACAAAATTTAAACGAAGTTCTGAACTTTCCGCATCTAAAAAAGGATGGGCCATATTAAATGATGTTCCCATAACATTAGAACATTGAAAAGCTAATTTTTCCATAAAAATATTATTAATGTTAGGATTTTCAATCCTAAAAATACCATTTGATAACGTCTTTAACCAAATTTGACCATTATTACTATAAGAAATGTCAGTTATGTCATCATTATCTAAATATTGTTTTAATGGTCCGAAATCTATCTGTGAAAAAACTGACTCTTCCATAATTATGCACCTATATTAGGTTTTTCAACTTCCACATTTAAATTTACAGTATTGGCATTAATAAAATCTTTTAAATATTGTGTACTTACTTTAGTTTCACCATTAGAAGTTGCAGTTCCTCCATGTGGAACCGGGAATAATTCTACGGCATAAGAATATAAATATTCCGCCTTTCTTAATAATAAATGAATTTCATTGCTTACTCCAAAAATTAAATAAGCAGGAGTTCTCGCTTCTTTTGAATTTTCAAAAACATTACGTCCACTACCATCTTTAACAGCTAATACTTCAACATTTTCTAATAATTTACCAACCATGATATGTCCATCATCATTAACAGCTTTCATATAAATATCAATTTTATTACCTGGAAAAATTGAATTACCATAAGTAGTCTCCATGTTAACAGAAAATTGATAAGGAATATCTCCATCCTTAACATCTACAAATGATGAGTCTGGCATTTCATCCTCAGTTACCAATGTACTACTAAAAAACATACTACCTTCTGGAATAACTGTATTATAATTTGAATATTTACCTACAATCAAACGTGAAGAAAGTACAATTCTGTCTGACACACCAGCCTCAGGCATTTCTATATATTTAATCATATCCTCTGTAATTAATGTTCTTGGTTGAATCTCTTTTGCAGCAACTGGAATGCTAACAGGTTTTACCTGAGTATTAATTGTATAAGTATAACCAAAATACAACAACCCAACAATTACAATCACCCCCAAAATAGTAATTGTATTTTTATTCATTAAAAATCTTTTTAAAGCGTTCATAAATCCACCCTTCCTATCCTAATGACATTATAAATTATTTTTGCTTTAACGTCAATCTATTTATATTATTTATTATAATCTACTACACTAAAAATCAAAGTTATCTCTTTTATTCTTTATAATTATTATTGTCAAACAAATGACAATGATAACACTTAATATATAAGCATAATACTTTGCCCAAAAATCACCTAATATATATATCCAATTTGTCTCCTCATCGCTATTCTTATTAACTTCTTCATTAATTTCTTTATCCTTGTACTCACCAACAAGTTTCAAAAACTCTGTATAACTAATATCTCCTAATTCTACCCATTTTTGACAATATAAATAATCACTTGCTTCTTGACAAACTGGATCCTTATAATACTTATTATACTTAGGAATTGTTACGTATAACGTATTATATAAACGGTTTAAACAATCATTGTCATTAGCGTAAACTTCAAAAACGTAACTTTTTCCACTAGCCAAATTATTTACATCAAAATTGTTTAAAAATTCCTTATTACTACTATATTTTTTACCCGTTTGTTTATCCAATATAATCAAATCTTTATGAACATTATGAATAGTAATATTAAATAAAACTTCATCATCACTTTCTATATATTCGTAACTAGTTGTAATATTAGACGCTAAAGTGGAATATCTTATTTTTTCATCTGTAGTACAATATCCTTTAACATTAATCGGAATAGTTATTACAAACAATAACAATATCAACTTAACTATATTTTTCATAACTCCTCCTACTTAACTTTAATTTTATAAACACAATCTCGCACCTTTATAACTAAATTTAAATAATTTGAATCTAATAGTTCTTTTTTTATTTCAAAGTAAAAATTACCATCATCATGTATTGTTTCAATCATTTTATTTATATTACTACTCTTATCGATACCATCAACTTCATATTCAAAACTTCCAAATTGCATTATTAACGATTTAACATCAATTTGTAAATTTTCTAAAGCCATCAAATCCATATTTAACTTTAAAACAGCCTTATCGCTAACTCCTGATAAAATAGGTTTTACTAACTCATAAAAGTTATAACATTCGTTATTTTTCACACACACATTATAATTAATTTTAAAAGATTCATTTATTTCAACATTGTTAATTTTTAACTCATGGCCTTCTAACAATCCATTACCTATAATATAATTATTACCAACATTAATAATATCATGATTCTTAACTTCATCTAAGTTATAAGGATTAATACTTATTTTTATATCATCAGTTTTATCTTCAAACATTCCTTTTATAACCTGATCCGTATATACCATAGTCATTTTGCTTTGCTGTAATTCTGCCGGTATTTTATAAACTAATATAAATTCTTGATAAGAATCACTTAATATCTGATTGACATAAGTTTCACCAATATCAATCAATTTCGAAGCATATTCTTTCGTATGATAAAATTTATTATCATCTATTTTAAGTGCTAACTTTCCATATATAAATTTAGAAGTTTTGTTTACAGTTTTTATTTTTAATTTTACAACTACTAACATTTCATTTTTATTAATTATCAAGTTATCCCTATAATCTTTTTGAGTTAAATAACTATCTAATATAGAAACGCTATAATTAGTAGGAGAAAAAATTTGTCCCTGAGTATAAATAATATCCTTTTTTATTACCATTCTAACTACTAAAACACCACAAACACTAATTGTAGCTATTAAAATACCAATTAGTATTATTTTATTTTCCACAATATAATATTTTAAACTACGATAATTACGACGCAGTTTTCTCTTTAAAGTATGTGAATCAAATTCAACATTTACCTCAAATTCCTCGTTATCATTATCTGTTATATTTAGTTCTTGCACATCTTGACTAAAATCAAACTTCTTAACATCAAGACCAATAAAACGAACAAATGAAATAAAAACACCATAAATCTGAAATATAAAAATTATGTTCAAAAAATCCCTAATAGCTCGTATTATCCGTTCATCAACTATTCCATCCTGCATTTTATAAATAGTAGAAATAGAATAAGCATATAACCCAATTAATAAACAAAAACCTAAAATAATAGACACATAATATAATCTTGGTTTATCTTTAAACGACATTAGCACAAATACAATTACAGAAATAACAATAATTGCCATCGCAAAAATATAAGAGTAACTATTAAATAAAGAAGATATCACATCTATTCCAATTTTAACTTGAGAAGAATTTATAAAATCATTGAAAAATTCTAATAAGGCATTAGTTTGATATATAAGGAATCCCATACATATCGTCATAATTAAATGTATTAATTTAAAATGTTTAATCAAAAATGCATATGGCTTTCTTAATATCATAACATACCTCCTCTATTCTAATATTAGTATAACTTATTTTTTATAAAAAAAAAAGAACTTAGTTTGTTTTTACTTAAACTAAATTTCAATCATCAACATTTCATAAAACTTATTCACATATGTGATATAAAAAACACTTTTAAAAAGTGGCCTTTTTCTCTTATTTTCATTAAAATATTATTTTGCTGGGCAATATAATTATGTTTAAAAAGGAATTCCCTCTTTTTCACATCGTTATTGGCTTTGTCAATAACGTAGTGTGTTACTCAAATGGCATTTTAGTTAATTACTTTGTAAAAGTTCTTGTACACAGAACAACGTTTGCTATAATTGTATCTGGGAGCATTTAATAGTTGGGTGGAGCCAAACTTCAGATAAGAAGGGAGGCGAGAATATGAACAAGAAGGATTTTTTAATTCTATCTCTAGTAATAATTATCTTCCTTTTACTATTCTTACTATTTATAGTATTAATATAAAAGAAATCCACCTAACTCAGAAATGATTTAGGTGGAACCCATTTATATGGCAACACTCAACACTGCAATATTAAGTGTTCCTTTAATATTTTATGAAGATTTCTTCATCTATATGCATAATAACATAAAAACGGCTTTTTGACAAGTCGTTTTAAATTTTTACTCGAATAGTTCGAGTTTGTTATCAATCTGGTACCGGTAGTCGGACTCGAACCGACACGGGATAACCCACTTGATTTTGAGTCAAGCATGACTACCAATTCCATCATACCGGCATTTTAGAGGTTAATCCTCTTCTTTGTATTTTGATTCAAAAAGATTAGTTTCATCTATATCTTCCTCATTACTAAAATCTATTTTAGGCAATTCTTCTAACGAATTAAGACCAAAATAATCTAGAAACTTAGATGTCGTAGAATAAAGAATTGGTCTACCTGGAAGTTCTGATTTACCACTTTCCTTAATCAATTCTTTTAAAAGTAATCTTCTAACCACATAACTACTATTAACTCCTCTTATTTCATCTATTTGAGTTCGAGTTATAGGTTCATTATACGCTATTATTGCTAAAGTTTCAAGTGCTGATTGACTTAAAACTGCACTTTCTTCATTTTCTACTAAACGTTCTAAATATTCTTTGCATTCTCTTTTAGTTACAAATTTATAACTCCCGCCAAATAATTCTAAAGATAGACCATGTTTTTCATTGTTATATTCGTTTTTTAAAACATTAATTAAATTTAAAACTATTTCCTCTTCAACATCTAAAATTTCAGAAAGTTGCTTTAAATTCATCCCTTCATCACCAGAAACAAATATTAAACTTTCTACCACACTGACTAAATTCATTTTATTCACAACCTTTTGATAACAAATATATTTTCTCAAAATTACTTTCTTGATTTATTGTAAGTTCACCTTTACGAGCTAAGTCTAAAATTGATAAAAAAGTAACTACAATATATGTTTTATTAAAATCTTCAAATAATTCTTCAAAATAAACTTTATTCTTATTTTTTAAAATATTTCTAATTTCATTACTACGAACACTTACTGAATACTCTTTGGTAGTTATTTTAGTATTTAATGGTTTTTCTAATTCTTTTCTTTCTAAAAACTTCTTAAATGCCAATAATAAATCATCAACATTGCCATCTTCTTGATATTCATTAGTAACCTTAAAATCATTTAAACTACTTGGTTCTTTAGTATAAAAATCTTTTCTTGCTAACTCTAATTCTTTAAATTCTTCAGTAATATCTTTATAATGTTGATATTCTAATAATCGCTTAATAAGTTTTTCTCTAGGATCTTCCTCATATTCGTCTTCTTCTAATTTTGGTTTTGGTAATAACATATTAGATTTCATTTCTAAAAGTTCAGCCGCCATAATTAAATATTCACTGGCTATATTTAAATTTAATTCTTCCATTTTATCTATATAATCCATATATTGTTTTGTAATATCTAAAATACTTATATCACAAATATCAATATCAGACTGTTTAATTAAATGTAAAAGTAAATCTAATGGGCCTTCAAAATTATCTATTGTTATTGTATACTCCATATTATCTCTCCTAGATAACATCAATTATAACATTACTTCAAAAAAAAAGAAAGTTTTCCTTTCTAATTATTGTCTTTGTGAACTTAATTTTAAAATATTATAAATCTTTTCATATACTAGTTTCCAATTGTTTTTTAATTCTTCTTCTATATCATTTATAATAATTTGTAAATCTTCTTCTTGTCTATCAAAACATTCAAAATATAAATATTTAATTCTCTCATAATTACTCTTATTTAATTGTTTTAAAATATAATCATATATTTTTAATTCTTTTCTTGTTTTAAAGTTATCAATGCTTTGACTATCTTCAATTTGGTATACAACCTCAGTAACACTAATATGTTCACTTACCTCCAGTACTTCTAATTCTTCATCAATTAAGAGTTTACTAACTCGTACTTTAGTCCCATTTTTAGAAAATTCAACCGCAACAACATCTTCGTCATTGGAAAACAAACACAAATATTTTATTATTCTAATATTGTGGTTACTAAACACTTCCGTTCTATTGTTTATGACTTTCAAAAAATCATCATTCATAATTATTTGCTTATTTCTAATATTTAACATATCAACATTATTAACTTTAATTAATGGGATTTTTCTTACGTGAATAATGTCATCACTTAAATTCCATTCATAAAAGTCGTATAACTTTTTCTGCAAATTAATTAAAATATCATAAATGTAGTTCACTATATTTCCCTCCTGGCAATATTAATACTAAAGACATGATTAAAATTCCTACTCCTGCACACCAACATTCAAATTGTCTAATTATAAAGTTAACATATTCTAAAAAATTATACCCAATAGTTAGCAAATTTAAATAACTAATAATATAAACACTTCCAATAACTGTTAAACCAAAACCGATTAAAAAGAAAAAAATACGCGTGAGCATTTAACCACCTAATAAATTTTATTCAGTTTAAAATTGTTTATTTCAATAACGAATAATTATATACTTTATGTCTAAACTAAAAATGGTGATAATATGCTTTTAACCTTATGTTTAAAAATTTTCTTTGTAAGAATTTTAGATGTGTCATTAGGAACAGTTCGCACAATAATTTCTGTAAAAGGACAAAATTTACTTGCAAGTATAATTGGTTTTGTTGAAATAACTATCTGGTTTCTAGTTGTTAAAGAGGCCATTAATACAGAGAATACTAGTTTATGGATTGTTTTTTCTTATGCATCAGGATTTTCAGTTGGGACATATATTGGTGGGTTATTGTCAAGTAAGTTTATAGAAGGAAATCTAGGTGTTCAAATTATTACAGGTGAACACAATTATGAACTAATTGACATTTTAAGAAAAGAAGGATATGGAGTTACTGTAATCGATGTTAAAGGACAAAATAATTCCGGAAAATATATGTTATTTATCGAAATCAATAATAAAAATTTCAATCATCTTAAAAATATCGTCAAAAAACATGATTCACAAGCATTTATTGTAGTTAACGAAACTAAATATGTTCAAAATGGTTATTTAAAAAAATAATGACAAAAAAATACCAATCTGTTATAATGGGTTTGGTGATTAAATGAAACAATTTACAATGAAAGATGAAAGTTTTATTTGTGAAAATTGTAAAAAAAAAGTTGACAAACTAAACTACACAGCTAGGGATCATTGCCCTTATTGTCTTTATTCAAAACATGTAGATATTTTCCCAGGCGATAGGCAAAACCATTGTCATGGACTTTTAGAACCAATAAAAATTGAAAAATTCAAAAATACATATAAAATAATTTATAAATGTCAAAAATGTAAACAATTACATAAAAATATTATTGCAAATGATGATGATATAAATATAATTATTGAATTATCAAAAAATCCCTAAATGGGATTTTTTTAAAACAACTGCGAAATATATGGTAAAGCCATTATAAATAACACTAATAATATAAATAAAACAATAACAAAACCTAAACCCGATTTCGAATCTTCTTCAGTCATATCATTACTTTCTATTTTTATATTATCCTTTTCAGGTTTTATAGGTTCATATTTAACTTCTTCTAAATTTTTCACTTCATTAGGAATTTGAACTTTTTGATTTAATTCTTCAGATACACTTACTCCTAAATTAATTTTGTCAGGTTCGAAAGAAACATCATTAGTTGCCACTTTCTCCATAGAAACGGTATTATTAACATTACTAATTGAGGTGGTAGTAATATCCTCAAAATCATCTAATATTTCAATAATTTCATCTTCATTGTTCATATTCTTTCTCTCCTTATATAACAGATTATAGCAAAAAAAAACAAAAAGGAAAACTAATTTTCCTTTTTTATTAATTTTATTTACACTCTGCACCAGTTTGTTCATATAATTTTTTAATTCCATCAACAGTAATTTGATTATCATTATTTACAATTGATTTCATGCTAGAATCATCTTTTATTAATTGTTCCAAATCTAACTTAGTATAATCGATTTTGGTAGTTGCAGTTACTTTTCCAGCTTCTTTTGTTACAGTAAAATCATACCCACCATAAGCATCATTCATACTTTCATATGTACTATTTAAAGTTGTTTCAAACAAATCAATTATACTTTCATCAGAACTGCTAACAACCTCCACTGTTTCTACTCTATTTACTACATCGCCTGTATAATAAATCTCATAAGTAGAATTCAATTCATAGTTGCTAACAACATCCTTTCGGTATAAAGCACAAGATAAAGTTTTTTCTTCCTCAGTTCCACAACCACTTACTAAAAATATAACAAACAATAAACAACTGACAATGCCTAAAATCTTTTTAACCTTTTTCATACACTCCTCCTTATGTTTAATTTTAATATATCAAATAAAAATATTCAATATTTTTCTATTAACTCACTCAATCTTTTTAGATCCTCATTAGATAAAGCACTAACACCTTCTAAATTATATTTTATACCTAACTCATGATACTTTTTTACCCCTAAAGTTGTATATGGTAATAATTCTACTTTTTTTATATTTGGAATACTTTTAACATATTCTTTTAATTTGCTAATATAATCTTCAGTATCATTAATACCAGGCACAATTACTTGCCTAATCCATAAATCTTTATCTAACTTTTTACAAACATTTAAAAATTTATTATACTCATCCATTTTACTTGCTGTTATTTCAAAATATTTATCATCTTCAATCGCTTTCACATCTAATATAACCAAATCTACATATTTTAAGATTTCTTCATAATATCCATTTCCACAACCAGCTGTATCTAGACAAGTATGAATTCCAAAATCTTTTAATTTTTTTAAAACTTCTAATAAAAATTTATGTTGTAATAATGGTTCACCCCCTGAAAAAGTAACCCCTCCATTATTTCCATAATAATTTTTATACTTTAATATTTGTTTTACCAAATCATCAACTGATATTTCCAAATTATATTTTTTATCCCATGTCTCTGGATTATGACAAAAAATACACCTTAATTTACATCCCTGCATAAATATTACTGTCCTAATACCAGGACCGTCCTTAGTGCTCATTGTTTCTATCGAATTTATATAACCAAACATTATAATCCCTCATGAAAAGTTCTGTTAATAACTTCTTGTTGTTGCTCTTTATTTAATCTAGTAAATCGAACCGCATATCCTGATACTCTAATTGTAAGCATCGGATACTTCTCAGGATGATTCATCGCATCAATAAGTTTTTCTCGATTTAATACATTTACATTAATATGATGTGCATTTTGTAAAAAATATCCATTTAAAATTTGAACTAAGTTATCAACTTGCTCATTTAAATCCTTACCTAAAGCACTAGGTACTATTGAAAATGTATTAGAAATACCATCTTCACAAACATTCTTATATTGTATTTTTGCAACAGAATTAAGTGATGCTAAAGCACCGTTTTGATCCCTACCATGCATTGGATTAGCCCCCGGTGCAAATGGGACATGAGCTCCTCTTCCATCTGGCGTAGCACCTGTATTTTTACCATAAATTACATTAGAAGTTATTGTTAATATTGATAAAGTATGACGGGCATTTCGATATAATTGATGCTTTCTTAATTCCTCGATAAATCTATTTGTTATTAAAATAGCAATCGAATCTACACTATCATCGTCATTTCCAAATTTTGGAAAATCACCTTCAATTTTAAAATCAACAGTAATTCCTTCTTCATCTCTTACAGGCATTACTTTAGCATATTTAATAGCAGATAATGAGTCTACAACCACAGATAAACCTGCTGCTCCAAAAGCCATAAGTCTTTCTACTTTTGTATCGTGTAGAGCCATCTGACCTGCCTCATATGCATATTTATCATGCATGTAGTGAATTATATTCATCGCATCTACATAAGTTTTAGATACTTTCTCTAGAACTAAATTAAAATTATCTAAAACTTTATTATAGTCTAAAATTTCATCTTGTATTGGGTTTATACCGTCTACCACTTTTTTATGACTTAATTCATCAATACCACCATTTATCGCATAAAGTAATACCTTGGCAAGATTACAACGTGCTCCAAAAAATTGCATTTGCTTACCAACTTTCATTGATGAAACACAACAAGCAATCGCATAATCTCTACCATATATAGGACTCATTATATCATCATTTTCATATTGTACTGCATCCGTTAAAATAGATATTTTAGCACAATATTTTTTGAAATTTTCTGGCAAATTATTAGACCAAAGTATTGTCATATTTGGCTCAGGTGCAGGTCCTAGATTAATAAGCGTATTAAGATAACGATATGAATTTTTTGTTACAAATGATTTATCATCATTCATACCACCAATTGACTCTGTAACCCAAGTTGGATCCCCACCAAATAAATCATTATACTCTGGAGTCCTCAAATGTCTTGCTAATCGTAATTTAATAATGAATTGATCAATCAATTCTTGAGCATCTTGCTCAGTAATAAGTCCCAATGACAAATCTCTTTCAATATAAATATCTAAGAATGTTGAAGTTCTTCCCAAACTCATTGCAGCCCCATTATTTTCTTTAATTGCTGCTAAATATCCAAAATATAACCATTGTACTGCTTCCTGTGCGTTACATGCTGGTTTAGAAATATCAAAACCATATTTTAATGCCATGCTTTTTATTTTATTTAATGCTCTAATTTGCTCACTAACATCTTCTCTTAATTGAATAACATCTGTAGTAATTTGACCAATTAGATTATTCAAATCTTTTTTCTTTTCCTCAATTAGAAAATCTACCCCATATAATGCAATTCTTCTATAATCACCAATTATTCTTCCTCTTCCATAAGCATCTGGAAGACCAGTAATTAAATGTGCACTTCTTGCTTTTCTAACATCAAGTGGATATGCATCAAAAACTCCTTGATTATGAGTTTTTCGATATTCATTAAAATATTTCTCAACGGTATTATCTAATTTATATCCATATGCACCTAAAGAATTATAAACCATTCTTATACCTCCATATGGATTAACAATTCTTTTTAATGGTTTATCAGTTTGAAGTCCTACAATTATTTCATTTTTTCTATCTATATATCCTGGCAAATAATTATCTATTCCAGACATTATTTTTGTTTCAACATCCAATATTCCCTTTTTTTGTTCTTTAATTAATAAACGCTCACATTTTTTCCATAATGCAACTGTCTTTTTAGTTGGCCCTGATAAAAAAGAATCATCACCAATATATTCTTTATAATTATCTACAATAAACTTTTCAACATCTATTGATTCCTTCCAGTCATCTCCTAAAAAATTATTCCATTCTTTCATAAACATCAAACCACCTTTATCTTACACTTAAGTATAACAAAAAATAACCACTATTTAAAGTAGTTATTTTACTTTTTCTAAAAACTCTTCTTCATTCCAAATTTCTATGCCTAATTTTAATGCCTTGTCATATTTACTTCCCGGATTATCTCCAACTATAACCACATCAGTCTTACTCGTTACACTATCAGTAGTCTTTCCACCTAATGACTCAATTTTCTCTTTTGCTTCGTTACGAGTAATACTTTCTAATGACCCAGTTAATACAAAAGTTTTACCACTAAATAATAAATTATCCTCTACTTTTTTCCCTAAATAATTCATATTTAAGCCTAAATCTTTTAATTTAGATATTAAATTTATACTATCTTCATTCTTGAAATATTCACAAACACTTTCAGCAATTACTTCCCCAATATCCTTAATACTTATTAAATCTTCATATTGGACATTTATTAAGTTATCAATATTTATAAAATTACTAGCAAGTATTTTTGCGGTTTTACTTCCTACATAACGAATGCCTAGTGCAAACAAAAGCCTCTCTAAAGAATTGCTTTTACTATTTTCAGCACTTTCTAATAGATTTGAAATACTCTTTTCTCCAAATCCTTCTAATTCCATAAGTTCTTCTTTTTTTCTCTCTAAACGATAAAAATCATCAAAATTGCGTATAAATCCAAGATTATAAAAATCTTCTACTATTTCTTCACCAAAACCCTCAATATTCATAGCATTACGAGACGCGAAATGAATTAATGATTCTATTTTTTTAGCATCACACTCATCATTAATACAATAATAACTAGCTTCTTCATCCTTATTTTTAACTAGATTACTCCCGCATATTGGACATGTTGTAGCCATATGAAATTCAATTTCACTACCTGTACGTCTTTCCTTTAAAGAATATTCTACCCTAGGAATTACATCACCTGCTTTGCGAATTGCAACAATATCCCCTATTTTAATGTCTTTTTCTTTTACATATGCTTCATTATGAAGCGTAGCACGTGATATAACAGAACCCGCAAGTCTTACCGGCTCTAACACTGCATTAGGAGTTACTTGCCCAGTACGTCCTACCGTAAAAATAATATCTTTTAATTTAGTAAGTACTTCCATAGCGGGAAACTTATATGCTGTTGCCCATTTTGGATATTTAGCAGTAAAACCTAATTTACCTTGATTATCTATATCATCTAATTTAATAACTATTCCATCTATTTCATAAGGCAGATTATCCCTATTCTCAGTCCAATAATTAATATACTCCAATAACTCATCAAGATTATTTACTAAACTTATATTAGGATTCACATTAAACCCTAATTTTTGCATAAACTCTAATGATTCACTATGTGTATGAAGACCATAATCTAAAGCATTTGGCAAATGATAAATAAATGTTTCTAGATTACGGCTAGCTGCAATTTTGGAATCCAATTGACGAATACTACCTGCTGCTGCATTACGAGGATTAGCAAGAAGTTCTTGATTATTTCTTTTTCTTTCCTCATTAATACTTTCGAAAGTAGCCTTACTCATATATATTTCACCACGAACCTCAATATCAATAGGTTCGTTTAAGGTCAACGGAACATTTTTTATTGTTCTAACATTATGCGTAATATCTTCACCTGTAACACCATCTCCACGTGTAGCACCCCTAATAAGTTTTCCTTGTTTATATGTTAAAGATACAGATAAACCATCTATTTTTAATTCGCACACATATTTAGGATTCTTTATTTCCTTTTTTATTCTCTCATCAAAAGCAATAATATCAGATTCATTAAAAACATTACTTAAGCTTAACATCGGTATTTCATGAACAACTTTATCAAAGGCATCTATTACCTTTCCTCCAACTCGTACCGTTGGTGAATCATCTCTCTTTAATTCAGGATAATCATTTTCAATTTTTATTAACTCCTGCATATATCTATCATACTCTTGATCAGTAATACTAGGTTTATCTAAAGTATAGTACTCATAACTTGCCTTATTTAATATTTCAATTATTTCATTCATACGTTTTTCTATCATAGAAATCACCTATTTTTATTATATCATTATCAAAAATTCTATTCAATGAAAAAAGAAAATGGTTACCATTTTCTTTTATTTAACATATATTATTTCCACAATTTATCCGGATAAATACCTTCTTCAACTAATTTATTAATTCCACTTACCAATAATTCTTTATCTTCTTTATATGTTATCCCTTGCCAAACAGCATTAGTAGGTATTATTTCAACTGATACTTTATTTTCAGAAACTAAATTGCATACTACATCAGGCATTAAAAATTCTCCTTTTTCCAAATCAACGTTTTCATCAGCAAAGAATTCTTCAAATCCCTTTTTTAAATATTTAAATATTGTTGGATTGAATATAAACATATTCATTGATACCAAACAATCATGTTCAACAAAAAATTCAGAACCCCCATTAAGAGGTGTTGCTTTAATCTTGGCTAAGTTCTTCTCAACAGAACTCTCTACAATCTTTGTTAAATAACCATCTTTAGCCTCACAAATTCCTCTTTTTACAGAACCATGTTCAGTTAATGTATTTCCAGTAGCATACCCTACTAATGCATATTCATTATCATTGTGTTTTTGATTCATATATTCTGAAGCAACTTTAAATGCATCACGGCCATAAAAATCATCTGCATTTATAACAAGAAAATCTTCATAAACAACATCTTCACAACACAAAATTGCGTGTCCGGTTCCTAAAGGTTTTACCCTATCCGAAGGTAAACAAACACCTTGAGGTACATTATCATTCTTTTGAAATACATATTTAACCTCAACCACATCTTCAATTCTCTTACCAATTGTATCTCTAAAAATTTCATAGTTTTCTTCTTTAATAATAAACACAACTTTATTAAATCCACACAATACAGCATCATATATTGAATAATCTAAAATAAATTCACCATTGCTGTGTACAGGTTCAATTTGTTTTAATCCCCCAAATCTACTTCCCATTCCAGCAGCCATAATTACTAATGTCATATAATCATCCTCCTATATAAGTATATCATTTTTTATAATATAATTAAAACATTATTGTCTTTTTATAATAAATATTATAAAATCAAACTAGAAAGGAGTTTCTATGAAAAAATTAATTTTATTAAGTATTGTTTTTTTTAGTGTTATTATAACATGTGGATGTAGTTCAACAAAAACCTTAACCTGCACCAATTCTGAAACTAAAGAAGGAATGAAGATGGTTCAAACAATTACTATGCAATTTAACAATGACAAAATTAAAAAAATAAAAATGAATATATCTACTACTGCCGAAACTGATGAATTAAAAAAAAGTTGGCAAATGTTATCAAACATATTAGATGCATCATTTAAAATAGAAAATTCAAAAGGTATTACCATATCTACTAAAAACGATAATAAAAATTATACATATGACATTTCTTATGATATTGATTTAACTAAAGCCAATAAAGAAAAACTAAAAGAATTAGAAATTGATGATTTATTACATTCAGAAGAATCATATGAAGATACTAAAAAAGAAGCCCAACAAAACGGTTATACTTGTAAATAAAAGTTAAAAAGATGAGTTAATTCTCATCTTTTTACTATATTTTTTGAATACTTTTATGCCCTTTTATTAACTTCTTTATACCATGTGGATGTGGAAAAGCAACACTTAGAATGCTTTTATCTATCCCCACAATAACACCAACACCAAACGAAATATGTTTTACTTTATCACCTAAATTATATTCTGCGTTTTCATCTATCTCAACTTTAAATTTAGCAAAATTTGAAGTTTCTTTTACTTCTTTTATTAAATATTTATCATTAATTTCATTAATAAATCTACTCTGTGGATTAGCACTATCAACCCCATATAATGTTCTCCTACTTGCATTTACTAACCATAGTTTTTTCTTTGCTCTAGTAATCGCGACATAGCAAAGTCTTCTTTCTTCTTCTATTTCATTTTCACTCATCAAAGAATTAGTGTGTGGGAATATTCCCTCTTCTAATCCTATTAAAAAAACATAATTAAATTCTAAACCTTTTGCCGAATGTACAGTCATTAAAGTAACTACATCTACTTCATCTTTATGTTCTGTCATATCTGCCACTAAACTAATTTCAAGTAAAAATTCCTCTAATGAAACAATCCCATAGTTTTCCTCGAAATTACGTGTAATTGATTTAAACTCCTCTAAGTTTTCTAAACGAATTTCTGACTCGATAGTTTTTTCTTTTTCTAATTCCTCACGCATACCAGAAAATTCTAGTACCTTATCAACTAATTCTGTTAATGTTAATTTTTCTTTTTCTTCTTTTAATTTTTCAATTATTTTCTTAAATTCTAGAGGTTTTCCACAATCAATTACTTCATATATGCTTAAGTTATTTTCTTCAGCCTTCAAAGTTAAATCCAAAACTGTTTTATCGCCAATTCCCCTTTTTGGCGTATTAATAACTCTAGTTAAGCTAATATTATCATCAGTATTATAAATTAGTTTCAAATAACTAATTAAATCCTTTATTTCTTTACGATTATAGAAATAAAAACTACCTACTACTTTATATGGTATATTTTCTCGAAGAAGTGATTCCTCTATAGTACGAGATTGTGCATTTGTTCTATAAAGAACTGCAATTTCATTTCTATTTACCCCAGAAGTTATTAAACTTTGAATTTCTTTCATAACATAAAAGGCTTCATCTTTTTCATCAATAGAACGATGGTAAATAATCTTATCTCCTTCACCATTTTCTGTCCAAAGTTTTTTATCCTTTCGTTGCGTATTATTAATAATAACATCATTTGCAGCGTTTAAAATTGTACCAGTGGAACGGTAATTTTGTTCTAATAATACTGTTTGACAATCACTATAATCACGTTCAAAATTTAATATATTTCTATAGTTTGAACCCCTAAAAGAATAAATTGATTGAGATTCATCACCCACAACACAAACGTTACGATATTTAGCACCTAACATTTTAACTAAAATATACTGTGCTTCATTAGTGTCCTGATATTCATCTATTAATATATATTGAAACCTCTCCTGATACTCTTTTAATACATTAGGATTTTCCTTAAATAGTTTAATTGGTAAAATAAGCAAATCATCAAAATCAATAGAATTACTTAATTTTAATTTTTGTTCATATCGTTTATAAACTTCTAATACTTTCTCCTCAAAATCAGTATTTGCATACCTTTCATAATCTGTTGGACTCATTATTTCATTTTTTGCACCACTAATCTTATTTCTAATAGCCCTAGGATTATAATCTTTAACATCCAAATTAAGATCTTTTAATATTTTTTTTATTATTGTTAAAACATCTTCACTATCTAAAATAGTAAAATTCTCTTTATAACCTAATTTTTGATAATGCTCCCTTAATATTGAAACTCCAAAAGAATGAAAAGTTGAAATTTGAATTTTTTTTGCAACATCTCCTAATATATCAATAACTCGTCCCTTCATTTCTTTAGCAGCTTTATTAGTAAAAGTAATTGCTAAAATATTATATGGACTTACACCAATTTCACTTATTAAATAAGCAATTCTTGTTGTTAAAACCTTTGTTTTCCCACTACCTGCACCAGCAAGAACTAATAAAGGACCTTCAGTAATTTTTACTGCCTCCATTTGTTTATCATTTAAATTTGCTAAAATCATATTACCACCTATTTAATAATACCATAAAACTAGTCATTTTTTAAACATCAATTTTATCACAGTATCCCTTTTCTAGAATATAATAAAATGATTAGAAAGGAGAATTACTTTGAAAAAAATTATTATTTCAATTATTTGTATTTTTATAATCATTATTGTTGGAGTTTGTGCAATGTTTAACAAACCAGATTCTAATTTAACAAAAGTTAAAGTGGCTGAAGTTACCCATTCAATATTTTATGCACCACAATATGTAGCCCATGCATTAGGTTTCTTCGAAGAAGAAGGTTTAGATGTAGAAATAATGCTAGTACCAGGGGCAGACAAAGTTTCAGCAGCCGTATTATCAGGAGATGTTAATATTGGTTTCTGTGGCAGTGAAGCTACAATTTACATTTATAATCAAGGAGAAAAAGACTATTTAGTAACTTTCGCAGGACTTACAAAACGTGATGGAAGTTTTTTAGTTTCGAGAAAAAGTTATGAAAACTTTAACTTAGAAGATTTGAAAGGTCAATATGTTATCGGTGGAAGAAAAGGTGGAATGCCTGAAATGACTTTTGAATATACTTTGAAAGAAAATGGCATTGATCCTAAAAATGACTTAACAATAGATACAAGTATTGCTTTTGCTTCTATGGCTGGAGCATTCATAGGAGGAACAGGAGACTTTGTAACATTGTTTGAACCTCAAGCACTTCAAATTGAATCACAAGGATTGGGATATGTGGTTGCTTCAATAGGTGAATTGGGAGGTGTAGTCCCATATACCGCATATAATGCCAAGAAAAGCTACATAGAAAACAATCCAGAGATAATAGAAGGATTTACTAAAGCTATTCAAAAAGGATTAGACTACGTTTTTAATCACACTGATGAAGAAATCGCAGAAATTATTACAAGTTATTTTCCGGACACTTCAAAAAATGATTTAGTAAAAATAATTAAAAGATACCGTGATAATGACTCTTGGTTTAAAACAACTTATATAACTGAAAATGATTTTAATCATATCCAAGAAATAATGAAGAGTGCTGGTGAATTAGAAACATTTGCACCATATCATGACTTAGTTATTAATAAATATAATCAAGAAAAACAGTTGTCAAAATAACAACTGTTTTTTAAAACGATAAATCAATCCAAGGTGTTTTTACTGTCTTTGACCCATGTAATGTTTCATAATTACCATCCCAATCTATTATTGAAAAATTAAGTTTTATAGTTTTTATAATTGTACTACCGTTTTTTTCTAAATATTTATTTAAAAATGTCATACCATGTGTGGAACTTGTCCCAGGAAGCAAAGTCACAGAGTAATTAGTTGCAATATCATATCCATTAACATATGGGAAACTGTTTTTTTGTATTGTTTTGGCAACACTAGAGTTATTCGTAATATGCAAATCCAAAGTAACCCAGCTTTTATTCGAATAATCTAATCCTTTTACAGTGATTATTACCCCGTCGTTATTGTATATAACCTGATTTTTTGAAATATATGTTTCTTGTTTTTTTTCACAATAACAATTTACTGAATTTGCATCTTTTAATTCATAGCCTTCATCACAAGTTTTAAGACAAGCAGGTAACTTAGGCTCTTCCTTCTCTTGAGTATTATTAGTCTGTTCATTATTATTTGTATCTTGATTAACATTCGGTTTTGAAGAATTATTAGGCTTGCTATTATTATTTGGCTTGCTAGTATTGTTAGAAGTATTATTTTGATTTTTATCAGTTGTAGAGTTTTCTTCTTTACCATCATTATTAGAATTGTTATTGTCACCAATTACAGGAAGTTCTTTAAAATAAGGATTATCGTTATCTCCTTTATAAATATATCCCCTAATACCATTGTCTGTTTCAATTAAATACCAAGTTTCATTTGGATTTTTATCTATTATAGTATATATTTCACCCTCATAAACCTTCCCTAACAATTCCGATTGGGAATTTGATTCTTCTCTAATATTAATATATTCTGTAATTACTTCTACCTGTAAAACACTTTCATCTCTTTCATTAGTTTGATAAATATCATCCTGTTTAAAATAATTGATTGCTAAAACAATTGTACATAAAGAAATTAACAAACCAATTATTATTACTATCAAAAACTTTTTATTATGTTTCTTTTTTATTTTAGCACCACAATGAATACATCTTTTTGATGTATCACTTATTTCCTTTTCACACTCAACACATTTAATTAATGCCATAATACCACTCCATTCTTTTTAATTATATCATATATTTATCCAACTTGATTAAAATTTTAAAAATGAGCATGTATAATATATTTAAAAAATTTTGTATATGATATAATAAAAGCATAGGAGGAAATTACAATATGTCAATTACAAGAAAATCTATCGTTATCGCTATTATTGCTGGAATATTAGTTATTTGTGATGGAATAATAACAAAAATATTAAATCAAAATGCATCTTTTACTTGGATTGCATTTGTTAGTTGGACTGTATTTTTCAACTCAACGACTAACGAAAGAAAAAAAGCCATCATAGGATATATAATCGGTTTTCTAGCTGCTTTTTCTATTGTCCAATTAGGAGCATTATTCAACAATTTACCAATTAGCTTATTTGGAATCGTAACAATAGGCTCAATACTAGCAACAATGATTATAAACTACTTATGTATTGAACTTGAAAAAATTGGAAAATTTTTTCCTATTTCAATTAGTGGAATTTTTGTTGGGATATCTATGACTTTCTCAGGATTAGGAATTAATCTATCACCTAATACACTTAATAACTCAATATTAATGTTAGTGATTATTGTTATATATGGTATACTAGGGTTGCTAAGTGGATGGGCAACATTAAAATTTAGTACAAAAAAATAAATTCATTGAAGACTGTTGATATAATCAACAGTTTTTATATTATCAATTTTTATAAATATTAATGAGCATAAATATAATATAAATTTTTATAGGGCTTTAATTATTACTTAAAAAGAAATTTCTTCATATGATACATCAGAAAGGAGAAATTTTATGAATAATAATTGTTTTGAAAATTTAAATGATAATAATTCTATTATACAAAATGCTTTAATGAAAATAGAACAAGATAAACGTTGCAAACCCGTTTGTTGCATAGGTCCAACAGGACCAATTGGCCCTACTGGACCTTCTGGAGGACCTACTGGAGCTACTGGGCCTACTGGGGCTACTGGGCCTACTGGGGCTACCGGACCTACTGGATCTACCGGAGCAACCGGACCTACTGGAGCAACCGGGCCTACTGGGGCAACTGGACCTACTGGAGCAACTGGACCTACTGGAGCTACTGGAGACATCGGACCTACTGGAGCAACTGGACCTACTGGAGCTACTGGAGACATCGGACCTACTGGACCAACTGGAGAAGCCGGTGACACTCCAACCTTAGTTATTGGGACTGTTACAACTGGTGCCCCAGGAACAGATGCAGATGCATCTATTACTGGAACAGCTCCTAACTTTGTCCTAAATCTTACTATTCCACAAGGACCAACTGGACCTACTGGTGCCACCGGCGCTACAGGCGTTCAAGGTGTTCAAGGAGTCCAAGGTGTGCAAGGTGTTCAGGGTGTGCAAGGTGTTCAGGGTGTGCAAGGTGTTCAAGGAAACCAAGGAGAAACTGGTGCCACCGGTGCTACAGGTCCTACCGGTCCTGAAGGTGCCGATGCTTAGGAGAATAACTTATGCATAAAATCGCAGTCTACGCCATTTGCAAAAATGAAGAACAATTTGTTGATAGATGGGTTAAATCAATGAGTGAAGCTGATAAAATATTTGTATTAGACACAGGTTCGACGGATAATACTGTGGAAAAGTTAAAAAAGTTAGGAGTTAATGTAACTCAAGAGATAATTAATCCATGGAGATTTGATATTGCTAGAAATAAATCTTTAGACCTAGTACCAAAAGATTATGATATATGTGTTTGTACTGATTTAGATGAAGTATTTGAAGATGGTTGGAGAAAAAAATTAGAAGAAATTTGGGATAATAAAATAACTAGAATTGGATATAACTATAATTGGTCATTAGATGAAAACAATAACCCAATTGTAAATTTTTATATTGAAAAAATACATACCAGATTAAACTACATTTGGACTCATCCAGTGCATGAAGTGTTAACCTATACAAAAAATAAACAAGAAATAAAAAAATTCACTGATGAAATAACATTAAATCACTACCCAGATAGTACTAAATCTAGAGGAAGTTATCTACCATTATTAGAGCTTTCTGTAAAAGAAAATCCAGATGATGATAGAAATATGCATTATCTAGGAAGAGAATATATGTATTACCAAAAATGGAATGAGTCTATTGATACCCTTATTAAACATCTAAATTTACCTAGTGCAACATGGAAAGACGAAAGATGTGCCTCTATGAGATTTATCGCTAGATGTTATCAGAATCTAAATAGATTTAATGAAGCAAGAATGTGGCTTAATAAAGCAATAAATGAAGCACCATATCTTAGAGATCCATATATAGAAATGGCTCTACTTGAATATAATCAAAATAATCTTTTAGAAGTTAAAAAATATTGCTTAGAAGCTCTAAAAATTAAAACTCATCAAAAAACTTATATCAATGAAGTTTTTAGTTGGAATCATACCGTTTATGATCTGTTGTCACTTTGTTATTACCATGAAAATGACATTAACGAATCACTATATTATGTTAATAAAGCATTAGAACTAAGTCCGAATGATGAACGTCTAATCAACAATAAAAAAATTATAGAAAACATGCAAAAACTCCCAAAATAGGGAGTTTTTCTTGTATTAACAAATGTCTTTCATTCTTTCTTTAAATAAATTTATAAATTCTTTAGTTGTATTATTTACCAGGTTAGTTTTGTAGGCAACACTAAATATAGAAACTGGCATATCAAATCCTATATTCAGTTCATACAATTCACCATCATTTAATTCTTTTTCAATACTTTTTTTTACTCCCCAACCTATTCCTAATCCCTGTTTTACTAATTGAGTAATGAGTTCCATAGTATAAACAGTAAAATTATTTTTAATAACAATGTTTTGTTTTTTTAAAATTTCTTCTAATCTACTAATATCCGGAAAACCACGTTTTGGTAAAATAATAGGAAATTCAGTTAAAGATTTAGCATTATTCAAATATAAATCATAATATTCCTTATTTGAAAAAAAGCAAGTATCTAAAGTACATATAACATCTTCTTGAATATTTTTTTCATTAATAAATATTGGATACTGCATTATTACTAAATCTAATTCATTATTTTTTAATTGACTCACCATCTCTTGCTGACTAGTTGAATATATATAAAATTTAGCATTAGGATACTTTTGATTAAACTCTTTGATAACTTCAGGAAGCATGAACAATGATATATGTGAATAAATTCCAATTCGTATAACACCATTTAAATCATCTTTTTCCTCTTTTAGCACTTTTTCACCCAATGATATTGTTTCAAAAGCATTTTTAATATAACCTTTTATCTTTTCTCCAGCATCAGTCAAAATTACATTCTTTTTATCTCTAATAAACAATTGAGTATTCAATTGAAATTCTAATTCCTTTATTGCACGACTAATTGCAGGCTGGGATATATGCATATACTCTGCAGTTTTAGAAAAACTCTTTAATTCTGCTACAACTAGAAATACCTTATATTTATTAACATCTATATTACTATCAAATATATCCATTGACTCCCTCCAATACATACCTATGATATCATACTAATCAAAAATTTCAAATAAATTTATAATAATACTTATCCTATCTTTCTTTTTATTAACCTTTTAATATCATTAGGAATTTCTTCAACATTATTTTTATCTACTTCTAATGTTAACAAACCACTTTCTGTTTCTACTAAATTAAAATGTACTCCATTATATATCACCGACAGAATTGTTTTTTCTTTTACAGTTTGAATAGGTGTTAACAATAATTGCTCTACATATTCATCATGTGAAATTGGTTTACTTCCCAAAATCTTATAAGATTCTGGATCAATCTCATCTTTTATATATGAAATCTTTCCATTATATTGTCTTTTTGATAATACAAAAGCTTTATCAGTATCATAGCAAGCTACATAATTAATTTTTATTTTCCTTGAATTATCACTATTATACCTTGATAAATCAATCTCCCCTTTATCTAAAACAAATCTATCTAACCCTTCTTTTTCTTTATTTTCCAAGAACTTATATATAAGTTCTAAAACAATATCTACTTTTTCATCGAAAACTTTAGTAGGTTTTATAACTTTTAAATTTCTATGTAATAACCATGCTGCACTAGTAATTTCATCTCTTTTAGCAGCTACATCTACATCTTCATACCTTATTCCATCCAATACATAAAGTTCTGGATTAGTTGTTGCTAAAGAAATCAAATTAATAACTAAATCATATTTATCAATAGTTTTTATTTCATTACAATCATGTCTATTTAATAAATTTTCATAATCTTCTTGAGAAATATAAGCTCTATTATCCATAATTCCTCGATCATAAATAATGATTATTCCTTTTTTATCCTTAGTTAAATCTAAATTAGATCTTACCAAACCTTCCGCATATTCTTCTGCAATCTGTTCCTTCATACTTTGAAGACGATATACATATTCTTGAAATCTTAACGTATGCTCTCTATCATTATAAGGAACTATTTCAGTCCCTATAATTTGTGCTGCTGTTTCCTCTACATTAATTACATAATAACCATCCTTCTTCAAAATTTTACTAATCTTTTCAATCACCCTAGTTTTTCCAGCACAAGGTCCACCTGTAAAAGCAATCTTTTTAATTTCCATATTGTCCTCCTTTAATAACTTACATCTTAATCTTATCAGGACATTTTAATCATGTAAAATACTTATTTTTTATAACTTTTATAACTTATTTTTATAAAAACATAAAATTGAATTAAAATATAAATATTTGCCATTAACACATACACTTATTCATCATACTATAAATTAGTTAGGAGGAATTCCATGAACAATATTTTGAAAATAGAAAACTTAAAAAAAATATATCATACTCCTTCACAAGAAACACTTGCTGTAGAAGATTTTAGTTTTGAATTAAAACCTGGAGAGTTTGTTGCTATCGTCGGACCAAGCGGATGTGGAAAATCTACAATATTATCAATATTATGTGGATTAGAAAAAAAATCAAGCGGAAATATAATTATGGATAACAATATCAAATTGGGATATATGCTCCAAAATGATTCCTTATTTGAATGGAGAAATATTTTAAATAACTGTTTAATTGGTTTAGAAATAAATAAAACCTTAAATGATGATAATAAAAAATATGTGCTGGATTTACTAAAAAAATATGGTCTTTATGATTTTAAAGATAGTTATCCTAATAACTTATCAGGAGGTATGAGGCAAAGAGTTGCCCTTATTCGCACTCTAGCAACAAAGCCTGATATATTATTATTAGATGAACCATTTTCAGCCCTTGACTATCAAACAAGATTATCTGTATCTGATGATGTTTATCAAATTTTAAAAAATGAAAATAAGAGTGCTATTATCGTTACTCACGATTTAGCCGAAGCTATTTCAATGGCAGATAGAATCATAGTATTAACTAAACGACCCAGTACTATAAAAAATATATATGAAATCAAATTAACTGATAAATCAACTCCAATAAAAAATAGACGAACAAAAGAATTTTCATATTATTATGATAAAATTTGGAAGGACATAGATTTTTATGCATAGTAAAGAACACAAAGATTTTTTAAAAAAAATTAAAATTCAAAAAATCTTAATTAGAATATCTCAAATATGTATTATTCTATCTTTCATCATTATATGGCAAATACTCGCAGATTATAAAATCGTAAACACATTTATCTCTTCCAGTCCCAAAATGGTAATTAAAACAGTTATCTCTCTGTATAATGAAGGAAATTTATTTAAACATATTTGGGTAACAATATATGAAACAATAATAAGTTTTTCATTAGGAACTATTTTAGGAACTATAATTGCAACTGTTTTATGGTGGAATAAATTTTTAGCCAAAGTTTTAGATCCTTACTTAACAATTTTAAACAGTCTTCCTAAAGTGGCATTAGGTCCAATAATAATCATCTGGGCTGGTGCTGGAATAAACTCTATTATTTTAATGGCCTTACTTATATCTACTATTATAACTATTATTAATGTATACCAAGGATTCATCGAAACCGATCCCTTAAAAATTAAATTAATGAATTCTTTTAAATCAACAAAATTTCAAATATATACTAAATTAATTATCCCTAGTTCATTTTCTAATATCATAAGTGCATTAAAAATAAATGTTAGTATGTCATTAATTGGAGTAATAATGGGTGAATTTTTAGTTTCTAAAGAAGGTCTCGGATATTTAATCATGTATGGTTCCCAAGTATTTAACTTAAATCTTGTAATTACCGGTATATTCATCCTTTGTATTGTTTCTGCAGTAATGTATTATTTAGTAGCTTATTTAGAAAAAAAGTTAATCAAACATGATTAACTTTTTATTGTAATTTATCGCTAGCTTTAGCACTTAAATCTAAAGATGATACCCTACCCATTTGGTATGCATAATATGCAGCAGCTCCAATCATCGCAGCATTATCTGTACAATACTTAATTTCAGGAATAGTAATATTATAGTTATTTTGTTTACAGACTTTTGTAATTAATTCCCTCAATCCTCTATTTGCAGATACCCCACCTGCTACTATCAAGTTATTTACTTTATATTCCTTCATGGCTTTGATTGTCTTATGAACTAGAATTCCTACTACTCTATTTTGAAATGAAGCAGCTAAGTTTTCCACAATAATTTTATTTCCTCGTTGAGTTTCATTGTGACTCAAATTAATAACTGCACTTTTAAGACCACTAAAACTAAAATTATAACTTTCATCATTAAGTGGAATAGGTAAATCATATGTGTCCTCACCCATATGAGCTAATTTATCTACCAAAGGACCACCCGGATAATTAAGACCTAAAACTCGTGCCACTTTGTCATATGCTTCACCTACCGCATCATCTAGTGTGCCACCAATCTTTTCAAAAGAATAATGATCCTTCATATATATAATATCAGTATGCCCACCACTTACAACAAGAGCGATTAAAGGAAATTTCATAGTCTCAACTAAACTATTAGCATATATATGACCAGCAATGTGATGAACAGGAATTAACGGTTTGTTATAAATGAGTGCTAGCGTTTTAGCTGCTTGTAATCCCACTAATAAGGACCCTATTAATCCTGGACCATAAGTAACTGCAATCGCATCTATTTTATCCATAGTCATATCTGCTTTATTCAAACATTCCTCAATAACTAAAGTGATGTTTTCTATATGCATGCGACTTGCAATTTCTGGAACAACACCACCAAAACTTGCATGAGTATCCATTTGAGATAATACTACTGTACCAATTTCTTCACAACCATTTCTCACAATTGAAACACTAGTCTCATCACAACTAGACTCTATGGCTAATATATACATATCCTTCATTTACTCACCTTCTCTCATCATTAATATTCCATCCATATCACCATAATATTTTTCACGTATAGCAACTTCTTTAAATCCATATTTTTTATATAATTTTATCGCATTAATATTATCTTTTCTTACCTCTAAAGTAATATTTTCGCAAACTTTACACACATCTATCAAATATTCCAATAACTTAGAAGCGTATCCTTTATTTCTATATTCTTTTAAAACATATATATTATTTATTTCTGCTTTATCATAGATAATAGAATAACTTAAATAACCAATAATTAAATCATTTTCTACATAAATAACATCTTTAGAAAATGGACTATTTATTGGTTTATCAATAGTATTCGTAATTAAAAATTTATTTAATCTAGCATCTTTAGTTTCTACTTTTTTTATCATCTATTCACCACTAAATTTTTCTTCAGCCTCAGTTTTCTTTAAGTAGTTAGGATTTAGACTATGAGGCTTAACCCCATTGTCATTAAAATGCTTAAAAACAATCTTTCTAATATCAACATCAGGTAATTTTGTTGCAAAATCAAAACTGTCAAAAGATACAAATGTACACTTTTCATATCCCTGTGCATATTTTAATAAATCATCAATCAAAATGTATTCATCTGGTAACAAAGCATTTAAATTGTAATCATATATTCCACCATATACATATCCTCTTCTTGCATCTATTAACGGTATAATAACATGGTCAGAAGAAGTTGAAGCCATCAATTCTAAACTAGAAAATGGGACTACTTCTATATTTAAACTCCAAGCCATTACCTTAGCAAAAGTAACACCAACTCTTATTCCAGTAAAAGATCCCGGACCTATAGCTACAAAAATTTTTTTAATATCAGTAATTTTTGTATTATTCTTTTTTAGTAATTCATCAATTAAAGGAACAAAATTAGTCGATATATTCTTATCATTAAATTCAATTTTTTGATCTATAACATCTAGCCCATTTAATAGACCAATGACCACGTTATTGGTACATGTATCTATCACCAAAGAAATCATAAAACTGCCTCACATAATTCTTCATATTTTGAACCATGAGGAGTTATAATTAAAGTTCTTTTATTTTCATCAATAACTTTAAATTTTATATGTAAATATTCTTGAGGTAAAATATCTTTAATTGTAGAAGCCCATTCAATAACAACTATTCCACCTTTTTCAAAATATTCTTCTATTCCAACACCATCAGTTTCACCATCTAATCTATATACATCCATATGATATAAAGGTAGTTCTCCTTCATATTCTTTTATTATAGTAAATGTTGGAGAAGTAATAATCTCTTTTATTCCTAAAGCAGTTGCTATACCTTTAGTAAACATTGTCTTCCCACTACCTAACTCTCCATCTAGACATATTATCATATTAGGAAATTTTTCTGATTCTATATTCTGAGCAAGCTCTATTGTATCCATTTCATTTTTAGAAGTAATCTTATATTCCATTTGCATCACCTATTATATTATAGCAAAAAAAAAATACTTAATACAACAGTATTTTAGTATTTTTAGAATTATAACTTTTTTAAAAATATACAAAAAAAAATTGGCAACTTCCTATTTTCGCTTACACTATCTTCGGCGTTAGTGAGCTTAACTTCTGTGTTCGGGATGGGAACAGGTGTATCCTCACTGCTATCGTTACCAATCAAATATAGAGAAATTATTCTCTGAAAACATGATAATGTGGTTAATCTCTAAATCAAGAAATAAATAGGATTAAATCCTCGTTCTATTAGTATTAGTCAGCTCAACATATCACTATGCTTACACCTCTAACCTATCAACCAGATAGTCTTTCTGGAAACTTACTTTATAAAAAATGGGAAAACTCATCTTGGAGTTGGCTTCCCGCTTAGATGCTTTCAGCGGTTATCCATTCCATACATAGCTACTCTGCACTGCCACTGGCATGACAACAGATACACCAGAGGTATGTCCATTCCGGTCCTCTCGTACTAGGAACAG
>SVAO01000011.1 GCA_015059365.1 Bacillota bacterium
AATTTATTTTCATCATTATTATTTCCTTTGATACACCCAGTTAAACTCAAAGCCACAAACCCGCATAATAGAATACCAAAAATTTTTTTCTTCATAATTAATCCTCCTAACAAACAAATTACTATTTTTCTTTCAGTTATATTATACCATATTTTAGTGAAATTTTAGAAGATTAAAAGCAAAATTAATTGCTTTTTCTTTTGTAGCAAAATACTTTTAATAAATAGACCTGTTTTTATAATACTCTTGTTATATTAATTCTTTATATTAATTTATTATATTATGTTAGACATTTTTGTCTAGGGTAGATGGACATTTTTGTCTAGGGTAGATGGACATTTTTGTCTAGGGTAGATGGATGATAGCATCTAGGGTAGATGGTTAATTATTAGGTCAAATATGTAATTTTAGATTCATCCATAGTTTATCCATAAAAATTCTTTTATTACCAAATTTTGGAGTATTTTATGGAACCTATTTTTTATTGAAAAATAAGACAAAAATATATATTGTAATCCAATATACTCCATACTTTTATCCAATTTTGCAAGTGCAAAATAAGAAAATGATATCATACTATTTCCTTATTATATAAGGAGTTGTAATAGTAATGATATCATTCCCTTTATCCTGCTTTTTATATTTTAGAATTTTTTTATTGATAACGATATTCAATTCCATCTTCCGTTATTTCAACAATATCTTCTAGTTTTGCATTTTTATTATTAGATAGTAATTCAAATGACATAAATTCATCGTACATATCTTGTTCTAATTTTTCTCGTGTGTATACTTTTGTTTCATGAATACTTAATATTCCCATCTTAACTTCTTCTTTTGTAAAATCATTTTCAACTGGAAAAATTCTTATAACTTCATAAAACGGATTAAAATCAAAAATCATATTATTTGTATTTTGATTAAATCTGCCATAAGTCATAGAAACATCATAATATTCTCTTAATTTATTTAAATGGTTATTTATGTGCTCTTCGTCCATGTAATTGCTATATCTAGTGCTACCAAATAATTCATTTTCCACTTTCCAATCCAAATATCCTTTAGAAAACAAATTATTAAAATCTTTTAAAAATGTATTTCTAAAATTAATATTTTTGACAAAAATAGTTTTTCCATGTTGCTCTAATTCAATATTATCAATATAGTGCATAATTATATTTTGTCGACCAACTCTATCTAGTTTTTCCCAACTTTTAATAAGTTCGTCATATAATTCAGGATATCTAAGTGAATTAAGATAATCCAAATCTCTATATACTAAAATATCTTCTTCATTAAAATTTAATGTATTTAACTGACTATTTTCTAATATTTTTCTTTCTAATTCTTTTATGTTATTATCAACAAGTTTATTTTCTTCTTCAAAAACTTCGTATTCAAAACTACCATTGATATACGCTTTTCTTATTCTTTCTTTTTTCAACTGTTGATTTTTTAATTCTCTTTCATAATCTTTTTCAGGATTATTAATTTTATTTTTTAATAATGGTAAAAAGAAGTTATTTACTACCGCATCATACTCAACAATATTATTTAATAAATCTATTATTTGTTTTTCAATATCAATTTCATTTAAGTGATTTTTACAATCGTGACATTGATAATAATAGTATGATTTACCATTTTTCTTTTTAGTAGCTTTACCACCTAAGATTCTTTCACATTTAGGACATTTAAGTTTTTGCAAGAAATAATAATCTTCTTTTCTAATATAGTTTTTAGAATTCTTTGCTCCTTGTTCTTGACAGTAATCCCATAGTTCTTTACTAACAATAGCAGGGCATACATCTTCGTAATAACATTCATTCTTTTTACCTTTGTTAGAAATATAATCTCCTTTATAAACTGGATTTTCTAATATTCTTCTAATTGTTGAATCTTGCCAATTGGTTTTACCTAAACATTTTTCTTCATTTAAAATATTCCTAATAGTGTAATGTGATTTACCATGAGAATACATATTAAATATTCTTTCTATAACTTCTTTATCAATTGGGTTAATAACTAGCTTTTTATCAACTCTATTGTATCCAAGAGGTGTAACTCCTGGAATATGTCCTGCTTTAATTGCACCAGCCATTCCAAATTTAGTTCTTTCACTTGTTCTTTCTATTTCGTTTTGACTAACACTAATTAATAATCTAGTTAATAATTTTCCATTAGCATTAGTAGTATCAACTTCATCATTAGCACAAACTATATATGCATCATTTTTATTTAAGAAGTCCATTAAGTTTTCCCAATCAAATATACTTCTTGTAACACGATCTAGTTTTAAAGCAACAATAGTATTACATTTCTTATCTTTAATGTCTTGTAATAATTCTTCAAATGCAGGTCTTTTATTTCCTTTTTTAGCACTAATTCCAGCATCTTTATAAATTCTATAAATTTCAATGTGATTTTCTTCGCATAATTCTCTTAATCTTTTTTCTTGTTCTGGTAAACTAAAACCTTCACGAGCTTGATCTTCGGTACTAACTCGAATATAAATTCCGGCTTTGATATTATTGTTTTCATCAAAATTTTTTCTAATCATACGCATCCTCCTTTTTATAAAACAAAAAGAGTCAAAAATAACAGAATAATTCCGTTTTATTGACTCTTATATAATAAATTTTGTAATAATTTTTTTAGACATGAAGTATCGATCCTTTCAGAAAAAGATGATACTGCTATCTTTATCTAATTTAATTTTACTTATTATTTTTTGATAAGTCAATATTACGACAATTTTTTAAGATAATCTTCTAAATCTTTTAGCAAAACTTTATTATTTAGGTTATTTATATAAACTTCACTAGAATAATTAAAGAATAGAATTAAAATATCTTTTAAAATGGCTTTATTTGGCTCTATATAATACAAATTAGTTCTATCTAGGCTAATTATATTCCCACATTCAAATGTGGGCTTAAATCCACAAAATTTGCATATAAAGTCTATTCTTTGTTTTAGTTTGTCATCAATATTAACTTTCTTTTTCTTATAATTTAGCATATAAAAAATCCAACCTTTCTAAAGATTGGATTCCTTTATATTAAAGTTCGATTTTTTAAAAAGTTCGAACAGAAATGCAAATGGCAGGGATGGAGAGAATCGAACTCCCAACAGTGGTTTTGGAGACCATTATTATACCATTTAACTACATCCCCAGATAACTAGAATTATAACATAAAACTTTATGATATGCAACTGCATTTTAATATTTCATATATTATGATAGAGGTGAATTTATGGGAATAATCAAATACAATTCCAAAGAAAGAGACCTTTTAGCTCGTCTAATGAGAGCAGAAGCAGTAGGAGAAGGAAATTTAGGAATGTTAATGGTAGGAAATGTTGGAGTTAACCGCGTTTTAGCAGATTGCCTCACATTTAGAGAAATAACTACCATTTCAGATATGATATATCAAAATCCAGGAGGATTTTCTGGTAAAGATAGTCCATTATTTTTCAGCAATCCAACAACGGCCGAACGAAATTTAGCAGATCGTGTAATAAAAGGCGAGTACTATCATCCTGCAACTAATGCCCTATGGTTTTATGCCCCCCGTTCTGGCGAAGCTTGTCAAACAACGTGGTGGGAACAAGAAAACACTGGAAAATATAAAAACCATTGCTTTTATCAACCAGAATCAGGAATTTGTAAACAACTACATTAAAAAAGACTAATTTGAAACCGATTAAAATGTTTCATTATAGTCTCTTTTTTTATATAACTAATATTTGACCCACATTAAGCAAATTACTTGTTAAATTATTTTTTTTCTTTATAGAATCCACCGTAGTATTATATTTACTAGCAATAGAATATAGACTATCCCCGCTTTTTACTGTATAAGTAATTGCTTCATCACTTCCTGGTATTCTCAACACTTGACCTATATTCAAAAGATTAGTAGATAAATTATTTAAATTTTTTATTTCATTAACCGTAGTATTATATCGTTGAGCAATTAAATATAAACTATCTCCACTTTTTACAACATAGTTAATATAACTTTCGTTTTCTAAAGATGAAGATGGAATTCTTAAAACTTGACCCAGATTTAAAACAGATGTAGTTAAATTATTTAAACTCATAATTTCACTAACTGTTGTGTTATATCTACTAGCAATATTATAAAGTGTGTCTCCACCTTTTACTGTATATATTTGTGCTGATTGATTATTTTGATTTGTTTTTGGAATTAAGAGTTGCTGATTGATTTTTAAACTACTTGTAGACAAATTATTATAATCGATTAACTCATCTACTGAAACATCATATTCTCTGGCAATGCTATATAAAGAATCTCCTGATTTGACATTGTAAACAATATAATCACCGGTTTCAGAGATTTCTTCTTCTGGTATTTTAATAACCTGCCCTATACTTAATAAATTGCTAGTTAAATTGTTGGCAGCCTTTAACTCTTCTACTGAGACATTAAACCTCTTAGCAATACTCCATAAACTATCTCCACTTTTTACTGTATAAGTAGTATCAGATGTAGTTTTTCCTATATATTCAGTAACCGCTGATACTACAGCGTCTGCATATTCTTGCCAATTATTTTTTAATTTTTGTGCATCAGACACATTATCTAAGAAGCCATATTCTACAGTTAGAGATTGAACATCTCCTGTGTTTCTTTGCATAAAATAATAATCCTTTGAAGGATCGCTAGGCAATCTCCTTTGATAAGCCTTTCTAATGATTTGACCAGTATCACCTATCTTTTCTAAAATTAAATTCGGAAGAACAGATGTATTTCGTAATGCATAAATTACTTCAGCACCTTCCCCACCACCTGCATTTATGTGATTAGATATTAATATAACATCAGGATCATTACCATATGCTTGTAAAACCCTTTGAGTCCGTTCTGTAGGACTAATTGTTTCATCAGTACTCCTAATTATCTTTACAGGAATTCCTAACCCCTTAAATCTGTCATACATGTAATTGGAAATATCTAAATTTAGTTCTTTTTCAATAATCCCATTACCACTTGCCCCAGGATCATCCCCGCCATGACCTGCATCTATAACAATTTTATAGTCGTTCATAATTACCTCCTATATTTTTATATGCCATTAAACCATTTTGTCTACCTTATATATTCTAAAATTTCAAATTTCTATTCTATACAAATATTTTTTATCAAAATTTTTAATTTTTGTAATTTCTATACTCTAATCACTATATTATTTCTTGCAAAAATTAACTTATTAATTTATAATTAAGTAAATATACTATAATAAAATTTATAAACATGAAAGGGCGTAAAAAAATGAAGGCATTAAAAAAGGTACTGTTAATAATATCTATACTAATTTTAGGAACAATTTCTACTTTTTGGTTAAATACCCAAGTACAAATTAAAGACATCATACATCAAAAAAATGGCACATATAAAAACAATGTCATTGTATCATTTAAAAACCCTTTATTTAAATACAATCAAGATGTTTGGTGCATATTATCAAATGATTCTTTTAAAGAGGAAATTAAAGCCGAAAACAACGTATGTACAGCATCACTTTCTCCTGGGACTTATACACTTTCCTTTAAAAACAAATTAGGAAAAATATTATTAACAAAAAAACAAAAAATTACAGTGAATAATCTTTCTAGTTTTAACATAACAAAAGATAAAATTTATTTAATTGCAGGTGATAAAAAACAGATTGAATATTCCGCAGATCTAGAACCCATTACTTGGGAATATGACGAAAATATTATTTCGGTTGTAGGAAATGAAATAACTGCTCTAAAAGACGGAAAAACAACGTTAAAAGGAAAAAATAGAGATGGTGTTACAGATCAAATGGAAGTTACTGTCACATCGTTATTAAACTTAAAAACAGCGTTTAATTACAACAAATCATACATCAGTTGTAAACAATATTCAACTGACGAAGCAAAATTATTGGATGAGTTTTTAGAATATGAAATTAACGAGGCAGGATACCAAACCAGAGCTGGTGTAGTCGCTGCAGCAAGATTTTTAACCCTTGCATTCCAATATCGCCTTCCATATTTCTTTGAAAACGGAAGATTATCTGGAACTGGAGTACACTATATCGACGGAGAAGGAAGATATTATCACAAAGGATTATATTTAAGCACTGACAAATATGAATCAATAGGGCCTGTTATGGATGGACCTGCTATGTGGGGGTGTAACTTAAAAAATAGAGATAATACATATGGATATAAACTTTTTGCTCCTTATCCTAACGGCTTAGATTGCAGTGGATTTGTTACATGGGCTATTCTAAACGGAGGATTCGATATTGGAGATATTGGTTCATATGATAAACCAATTTATGATAGTAGTCAATTTTACAATGATGAATTTCTTCCAGTAACAATAGAAACATTAAATAGCGGAAAAGTTAAACCTGGAGATGTTATTGCTGTCCCAGGACATTTAGCACTAATCGCAGGTATTGATGAAGAACATTATTATGTTGCAGAATCAAATATCGGATTCAAAGGACTTGTATTGAACACCTATACAAAACAACAATTAACAAAAAAATTTACTTATATACATTTAATGGATTCAATCTATAAAGAAGATGGAAACTTAACTCTAATGTGGTAAAAAAAAACTAATAGACTCTATTAGTTTTTTTCTATTCACCTACAGCCTGCGTTAGCGAGACTGTAACTTCCTTTATTTTTCCATCACGATAATATATAATTTTAATATTATCTCCAATTGTATATTTGTATAAAATATATTTCAAATGAGCTGCATCAGTTATTTTATTTCCTTCCATTTCTAAAATAACATCACCTTTAGTAAATCCCGCTTTATCAGCAGGTGACCCATCTACAACATTAACAATTACTACTCCACTATCTATTTCTTCATCAAGTAAAATGTTATTTCTATATAACGCATACGCGTTATCTGCATCTATACTTTCAATTCCCAGTACAGGTCTTATTATCTCTTCACCCTTTTCTAGTCTATCGATTGAAGTCATAACTAACTCTATTGGTATTGCAAATCCCATTCCTTCAATTGTATCTTCCACTAATTTTAATGAATTGACTCCTATAACCTGCCCATTTATATTACATAAAGGACCACCACTATTTCCAGGATTGATTGCCGCATCAGTTTGTAAAACTTGCATAATATAACTACCATTATTATCTAAATCTACAGTAACTGTACGATCTTTTCCAGAAAGAATTCCCTTAGTTACAGTACCCATAAATTCACTTCCTACTGGCGTTCCCACAGTAAATAATGTATCCCCAATAGACGCATCCTCAGAGCTTCCAATTTCTGCTACGGATAAAATGTGAGAAGCTTCTATTGACAACACAGCAATATCCTCATATTCATCTCCACCTAAAATCTTAGCATCTACATCTTCACCATTTGCATTAACCACCTTAACTTTAGATGCCCCATTTATAACATGATAATTGGTAATAATATATCCTTTATCTTTATCTTTTTTATAAACAAATCCTGTACCACTTCCAGCTAATTGATTACCTTTATAAGATTCGATTACAACAACAGCATTATAAATTTTTTCAATACCTGTTTTTATTGTATCACTTTCAGTGATATTTACTTGTGATACAGTCTTTTCAATTGTTTCAACTCTTACAGGGCCATATTTAACTACTAAAAGAGTTCCAATTATTCCAACAAATACAGAGGTAATAACTAACAACAGTTCTTTAATTTTTTGTGACATAAATCCTCCTAGTTAACATTTAATATATCTATCCAATTTTCTGGGAAACCAATTTTATTTAACAAAGTTGATAACGGAACAACATCAATCTTCCCATCAAGTAAACTAATTTCATAATTAATTTCGTTTATAAGATCATGATATTCATTTTGCGATAACATATATTTAAATATAATAACTATCGCAAATAAATCATTTTTACCATATAAATATCCATCTTCATTACTTTCAATTTCTAAATACGAATGAACTAAATCATCGGGTATACGTCTTTGTGTTCTATGATTAAATAAAATATCCTCATGAGCACATAAATTTCTAAAATTAGAAAGTAATGATAAATAAATCTCTAAAGTATGAACATCCAAATTATAAATATCGGCAATCTGAAATTGATCATCCGGTTTTAATATACAATATAATTCAGAAATAATACCAAAAGATAAAACTTTAACTAATATCCATAAAGGAATATAGCCATAATTACTTAAATAATGTGCTGTAGCAGAATGATGTTTCACATTAACCTTAATTTGTCTTTTCATCTTATTTAAAACATCTTTTACTTGACGCACCTTCATACTATCCTGAGAAAAATTCTTAACATTTAAATAATCTTTCTCTTTAAAACCATACTTTTTAGATAATTGATAACTAATTATTGACTTAATATTATTCTCTACAATTAATATATTTTTAAACATAATATTTCTGATATTACGATCAAATACAAACATAGCATATAATTCTTCAAAAGTAGTGCCATTAATAAATTTTCTATCATTAAAGTCCTTCATAAATAAACTACGGTATCCACTAATAAAAAAATAATTTTCTCTAAACAAAATTTCTTTAGCTTTATCTACATCATTAATAATAAGACCTTTGTTTTTCAAAATTTCTATTTGTTCATCCAGTGTTTTAAATGTTTTATTTTTCATACCATCACCGCTTTAATTATACCATATTATACATGAAAAAAATATGATTTTTTATAACTACTTTATTTAAAATCATATTCCCTTAAAATATTTTACTATTCCTCTCGTGATAGTATTAGCCACTTTTAACTGATAACTATCTTGCATTAATAAATAACGTTCATTAGGATTAGTAATAAAGCCGACCTCTATTAATACACCAGGTCTTGTAACTCGCTTGTGTAAATACATTTCACTTGTTTCCTTATAAGCACGAGTTGTTTTTAAATCTTCTTTTAATACTTGTTGTAAAATCTTCGCAATTTTTTCATTTTCTGGATTTATATCATCATAAAATACTTGGGCACCTCTCCATGTCGTAGATATATCCGCATTTAAATGAATTGATAAATATAAATCGCACATAGAACGATTTATAATATTTCCTCTTCTAGATAAATCGCTGCGTTTTCGATTAACAGCATTATTAACAGCTAAATCATAATCTCCATTTCTAGTTAGATATACAATCGCACCTTCCTGCTCTAATACATTCATTAATTTTTTACTAATTTCTAAATTAATTGTTGCCTCCTCTATATCTTTATATATAGCCCCAGGATCCAACCCACCATGGCCGGGATCTAAATATATTACTTTTCCCAATAATGACAACTTAGGTTGGTCTGCACTGACAAAAGAAAATGTACATATAAATAATACCAAAATAAACAACATCGATATCTTATACTTAAGCACAATATCACCTAATTAAATATATGTTTTGACGCTTTATAAATGAAAAAAACTACAATAGTAGTTTCTAGTTAAAAATATTCCAAGGATAACTTTTAGGCAAATCCAAATTAAACATCATTTTTTCACCCGTAGTAGGATGATAAAAACTTAAAGAACTTGCGAATAAAGCAATTTGCTCACCAATATTACTCTTCTTATTATATTTTTGATCGCCCCACAATGGTATTCCTCGACTAGAAAATTGAACTCTAATCTGATGAGAACGACCGGTTTTTAAAAATATTTTCACTAAAGACAAATTATCTTTGAAAGCTACTAGTTCATAATATAAACTAGAATCTTTTCCTCTATTATCAACCCTTACAACATTAGTTCTTTGATCTTTCAAAAGTTTATCATTTAGAGTATCACTTTTTTTAGTTTTTCCACACACTACTGCATGATAAATTTTTTCAAATTTATGAGTTCTTACTTGATCACTTAATCTGCTTGCAGCTTTGCTCGTTTTCGCAAACACCATCACACCACCCACAGGACGATCAAGTCGGTGAACTAAACCTAAATAAACATTTCCTGGTTTATTATACTTTTCTTTTAAATATTCTTTTAAAATGGTGAGTAAATCCTTATCCTTAGTATCATCTTCTTGCACAATTACATTTATTGGTTTTTCTACAACTAATAAATGATTATCTTCATAAATAATATTAATCATTTGATTCCCATCTTCCATATATTCCACATGGTAAAACTAAGTTATTCTCAGTTATAGGAAGTCCAATTTCTCCAGACTCTATTTTTCCACCATAATTTGGTTCAAGTGTTGTTTTTAAAATATTGAACAAAACTGTACTAGAAATACCTGTAGTATATGCATTTATTAAAAAGAACAATGGTTTATCACTCAATATTTTCATACATGCTTTAATTAAAATATCTAAATTTTGTTCAAATTTCCAAACTTCTCCATTAGGGCCTCTTCCATAACTTGGCGGATCCATAATAATTACATCATATTTATTTCCTCGCCTAGCTTCTCTTTCAACAAACTTTAAACAATCATCTACAATAAAGCGAATCTTGTTATTTTCTAACCCACATAACTTCATATTTTCTTTAGCCCACTCAATCATACCCTTAGAAGCATCAACATGCACAACTTCAACTGCACCTGCTTTAGATGCAGCCATTGTAGCACCACCTGTATATGCGAATAAATTTAATACTTTGATGGGTCTTCCTGCATTTTTAATTTTATTCATTGAAAAATCCCAGTTGACTGCTTGTTCCGGAAATAATCCCGTATGTTTAAAATTAGTAGGACTAACTTTGAAAGTTAAATCTTTATAATTTACTGTCCAAAATTCTGGTATTTTCTTCTTAAAATCCCAATAGCCTCCACCTTTATTAGAACGATGATAAAAACCATCAGCCTGATTCCAAATACCATTTTTATCTATAGGCCACATTGCTTGTGGTTCGGGACGACGAAAAATTACATTTCCCCATCTTTCTAACTTCTCTCCATCTCCCGCAGAAATACATTCATAAGCATCCCATTCATTACTTATTTTTAGCATATTAATCACCACAAATAGTATATCAAAAAAAAGCATTCTAGTAAATGAATGCTTCTATATATTATTGTTTTTTCTCTAATGATTTTAAAACAAAATGACCGTTGTCTTTTTCAAAAGTAAATTCCCATTTTGTTACTTGATCTTCATATTTTTTAAAGAAATTTTCTTCCACATCATAAAAATCATCATATACTATAGATTCATCAACATCAAAAGTTGGACACAACTTTTCATCATCGCGACATGGGCAAAATGCAACATCCCCATATATTATAGTTAATATACCATCACTAGATAGTTTAGCAGACATAACCTTATCCATACCAAAACAAGGATCTGCATCCCCACCTGAAGCATATAATTCTACACGTGCGAACACGTTCTGTTTATCTGAATACGTAACCAAATGAAAATTCTTTTTAGGAATATTTATTTCAGAACCAAATAAGTTTTTATAACTTTGGTTAAGTTTATCATAAGATATTGTTTTAGTTTCTACTTCACAACCTCTATAATCATCATTAATGTAAAAGCCCTCGTATTCCTGTTTTTTCCAGCCATCTACTCCATCAAACAATGATTTACAACTCATTGTTTTAAAATCGGAAGAATCCAAATACATATATGCAAGTTCCATTTTTGTTGTATCATCATACCCATACACAGCACCATCTATAACATAGTTATTAATTAAATCCTGAGCTGCGTTCAAATCATAATTTATGTATGTTACATCATCTCCATTGTTATCCAAATTATTATTTACTTCATTATTATTAGGTTCTTTAGTATTATTGTTAATCACTTTATCATAAACAATAAATCCCACTAATCCTAATACTAACATTGTAAGTACTGTTACTGCTACTACTAATCCTGTATTATTTCTTTCTCTTTCCATACCTCTTACTCCTTTTCTTATTAGGTGATATCAATACATACCACCTACAAATTAAATTTAGTTTTTAAATACCCCCCCCCAGGTATACATTTTGTCTACTTTTTCCATTCGATATCACCTATACTAATTGTATAATAAATTGTTGCTTTTTTCAACTAAATTATTCAATTACATTACTGATAGCATCTTTAATCACATCTATTGATGATTGTAATTTGTCTGCTTCTTCATCCGTCAATTGAACATATACACGTTCCCTAATACCATCTCTATTTAAAATTGTTGGTCCACCAACATAAACATCATTTGTGTAGTCATAAGAAGATACTGTTAAAATTGAATTTTCATCGTTTAATATTGCATTTGTTATCCTAACTAAACACATACCTATTCCATAATAAGTGGCCCCTTTGCGGTTAATAATGTCATAAGCAGCATCTCTTACATCAACATATATTTCATTTAATTCTTGGTCATTTAAATAATCATATACACTTTGTAATCCAATATTCGCATTACTCCATGGAACAAATTCACTATCTCCATGTTCTCCAATAACATAAGCATGAACATTCTTAGGATTAATTTTTAACTTATCTCCTATTAAATAGCGTAATCTAGCAGTATCTAGGCTTGTCCCACTACCAATAACTTTATTAGTTGGTAGTCCAGAATATTTCCATGTCAAATATGTCATAACATCTAACGGATTAGTAGCAACTAAAAAAATACCATTAAAACCACTTTCCATAACACTACCAACAATACTTTTAAATATCTTACTATTTTTATTTATTAAATCCATTCTAGTTTCCCCAGGATTTTGATTGGCACCAGCTGCAATAACCACTATTGATGCATCCTTACAATCTTCATAAGTTCCAGCCTTAATATCAATTTTTGATGGGGCAAAAGCCAAGCAATGATTTAAATCCATGACCTCACCAACAACCCTATCCATATTTAAATCAATCAACGCCAATTCGTTAACACTAGTTTTTTGATTTAATAACGCATAAGCATAACTCATCCCAACATTGCCACAACCAACTATTACTACTTTATTTTTCATTTAATCACCTTTTATATATACCTTCTCTATAATCGATTATACCACAAATTGTTTTTTTATTCTAACGATATGAATGTTTGTGTTAATTAAAAAGACATTTAGTTATATTAAATGTCCTTCAAATGATAATATAATAATGTTATTTAATCTACATTTACACCCTTTTTAAATATTTCAGAATTGATAAAATATAGTACAAACAAAATTATTGTATAAACTATAATTGCTAAATACATCATAAATTTCAATATCTCTATATTCAATAGCTGATTTGTAAAAAATAAATTCATTATATCTGCATTAAATAAACCCACTATAAATATTGAAAGAAGTGCAAAAAGTTGTGTAATCATATAAGTTATAAACCCAAATAATATTGAATATCCAGTTTTAGCATTATTCATTCTATGTCCTAATATTATTCCTGTAAAACCAGCTTGTACCGCATTAGCAATCTCAAGAAAGAAGACAAACAATATAGCTAATAGCATTGTAACAATTGTACTTCCATAAGCATTAGCAATAGGCAATAACATATCTGTCAACATTTTTAAATTTTCTTTAGAATAATATGCAACAAATATTGTTAGTGCTATTACTATTACACTTGTAAACATAGTTATTATTGCAGTAATAACTTTTGACAAATATATGGTTTTTCTCTCTATCGGTAAAGTATGAGTTAAATACGATTCATCTCCATATAAATTTCCTTTAAATCTAACCCATAATCTCATTAAATTATTTATCAAAATATTAAACAACATTGATATTGTAATACCACTGCAAATTTTTCCTATTATATTCATGATAAATGAATTATCAACACTTAAAAATATTCTAGTTAGTATCGCAAAAAACAAAGATAGACCATAAAAGATTATTAAAAATTTAAATATACTTTTCAAATCATATTTTAATAATTTCTTTAACATTTAAACATCCTCCTGAATATTTCATCTATTGAACTATTTTCTTTTTTTCTTAACTCATCACAATCTGATTGAAGTATTATTTTTCCGTTATCAATAAAAATTACCTCATCTAATATTCTTTCAACGTCAGAAATTAAGTGTGTTGAAATTATAACACTAGCACCTTCAGTAAAATTAGTTAATATGGTATCTAATATATAATCCCTTGTAGCAGGATCTACACCGCCTAACGGCTCGTCTAAAATATATAAATCAGCTTTTCTACTCATAACTAAAACTAATTGAACTTTCTCCTGCATTCCTTTACTCATTTTATTTAGTTTTTGTGATGTGTCTAAGCCTAAATCCAAAAGTAATTTTCTTGCTTTATTAGAATCAAAATTATCATAAAAGTCCTCAAAATACTCAATGACCTTGTCTACGGTCATAGCCTTATCTAAATAAGTTCTTTCTGGCAAATAAGAAATAATTTTTTTACTGTCAACTCCTACTTTCTTACCATTTACCAATATCTCTCCAGAAGTCGGAGTTAGCAAATCGTTCACAATTTTAATTAGTGTTGATTTCCCAGTACCATTTTTACCAAGCAACCCAATGATTTTACCACTTGAGATTGTAAAATTGACATCTTTTAAAACTGGCTTATCTCCGAAATTTTTATTAACATTAACGCATTTTAATAATTCCATCATTTATCTCCTCCTAAATATTTTAAATAATCAATAGTTTCGCTTCTATCAAAGCCAATACTTTCCATACTTAAAAAAAATTGGTTTGAAAGATCATCTGCATATTGTTTTTTATATTCATCAATTAATTGATGATTTTTAGTCACAAATTTACCATTGGTACGCTCTGTATATATTAGTTTTAATTCCTCTAACTCCATCAATGCCTTTTGCATAGTATTAGGATTAACTTTTGCTTGTAGTGCTAAATCTCTAATTGATGACAAGCGTTCACCAGGATTTATTTTTCCTGATATTATACATATTTTAAGTTGTTCTACTAATTGTATATATATTGGGGTGTTATTATCAAATTCAAACCTCATAAAAATATCCTTTCATTTATATTGTATTGCATCATTAATACAATGATACAACACTTTTATATTAAAGTCAACAAAAAAAGCAAATTACAATAATTTGCCTATTTACTTGTCTTATCTAAATCTTTATATATATGATTATACTTACCACTCATTTTGTTTATGCGTGGAATTTCATTTGATAGATTTATTTCTACATCAAATATACCTTTACTATTCAAAAAAGTTTGTAAATCATTCTTCGCTTTTTCAAACGCTACTTCTTTAAATTCAGAAACAATTCTTAATTCCAACATCCTACTTGATTTTTGTATTAATTGAAATCTTGTAATCTCTTTTATTTCTTCTAAAATTTTATAAAAAGACATAGGTGCGATTAAAATTCCATTTTCAAATTCTAAAACATCATCTGTTCTTCCTTCAATTTCAAGCCAACAAGAATTTTTCCCACATTTGCATTTTTCGTCATGAACTATTATGCGATCAGTTAATTCATACCTTATAAACGGTTGGATATAATTAGATAAATTAGTAATTAATACTTTATCACTTTGTACACCATATCCTACAGGATTATTATTTTTATCAACTGGTTCTACAATTACCCAATCTTCATTTATATGTAAATGTTTTTCAGAACATTCACAAGCAATTTCTCCTACCTCTGTACAAGAATAATGAGTTTGAACATAACAGTCAAATTTATCACTTAATTTTTTACGAATCTCATCAGTTAATAATTCTCCACCAGTTATTACTACATTTGGTTTTATAGTAAGTTCCTCAAAATTAGATAATATCGCCAGGTTAGATGGATACCCACTTAACATAGAAGGATTAAAATCATTTAATTTCATTATAATTTCTTTTTCCGAAGCATTAACATCAATAGTTATTTTATTTTTCTTTCTAGGCATTTTTAATTGTAAATATCTAGACATACCACAAGCTAAATAAAATCCATAATTTGCAAAAACACCAGCTGTTCTTTTTCCATTTTTCATAAATGCTTTAAAATCTTCTTTTCTTGCAAACGTCCTAAATGCTGCAACTGCAGATGCAACATCAATATTTTGTTTATCATATAAAATAGTTGCTGGATTTCCTGTTGAACCTGAGGTTTTAAATATAAGATATTTTTTCTCAAGCATCCGACCAACATTATCAATATTATTAGTGAATTTTTCAATTTTCTCCATATTAATATTATTATCAGTAATCCAACTATCAAAGTTATTCATCATGTCTATCTTGTTCGTTATAGGCAAATCCTCCAATTTAAAGTCTTTCCCTATATCAGTATATAAATTTTTAAAATATGGACTATTTTTTCTTGAATATTTAATAAGTTTTTTCAAGCGTTTATATTGTATTTCTTTTATACTTTCACGGTCTAAATTATTACCCCTATATGTTTTTATCATAGCAACTATTAAACTCATTTTTTCACACTCCTATTTTAAGAAATATATCATAGATTAAACCCTTTATTTCTTACTATATCTTTCTTCTCCCCACCAATTAGGAACCAAATCTTTTAATAATATTATTTCCCTACTTTCATAATCAATCATAATTTCCATATTTCTATTTTCATAAGAAAGTTGCATTAAAAATTCTCTACAAGCCCCACATGGCATGCCACCATTATTCTTTGGAGAATCTTTCCTAAAAGCAATCATTCTCTTTATTTTTGTTTCACCTGTATTAATATACATATTAAGAGCAGCAACCCTTTCTGCACACAAATTCATTACACCGCTCGCACTTTCAATACAAAAACCCGTAAAAATCTCTCCTCTTTCACTTTCTAAAGCAGCCACAACGTGATGTGCATCTATAAATGGTGATACCTGTTCAGGGCGATATTCTTCTTTCGCTTTCATATACAATTTTTCGAATATATCCATTTGTAACATCTCCTTATGTACTTATTAGAATAAGTACATTATATCACTTATAACATTAAATATGAAGATTTCATAAAATATTACCTAGCACAACATTTATAAACATTGAAGTAAAATCTAATTTAGGTAACAAAAAAGCCCGTAAATACGGACTTTTCGAAACATTGAAATAAATAATTCTAACGTTTACTAAATTAGCTTCCTTTTATTTATGCGGGTTTGCAAGGTTTTTGTATGCTGTGTGTATGTTACGCTAACTGACTCTAAGACACTTTATTTTTTTATTAAAACAAATCTTCAATTTTGCAAATAATTTTATATTCTTCATTTTCCACTAATTTTGATGAACAATAT